>NZ_JAELTP010000036.1 GCF_016428915.1 Pandoraea sp. ASV26 | reverse complement strand
CCAGAATGCAGCGCGATGCCGGGCAGAAGGAGCCCTCTGCGGTGCACATCAACTGCTACGTAGTGCGCGGCGCGGGCCGCACGATCCTCATCGATGCGGGCGCCGGAGGGATCAAGCAGTGGGGCGGTCGGCTGCAACACAACTTGTTGCTCGCCGGTATCGAGCCGTCGTCGATCGACACGATCCTGCTCACGCACGCCCACCCCGACCATGTCGGGGGACTGGTGGATTCCGCCGGACAAGTGGCCTTCCCGAACGCGGAGCTTGTTGCGCATCGGCGCGAGGTCAGGTTCTGGCAGGACGACGGGAATCTGAGCCGTGCCAGCGAGCGGGCACGCGGTAACTTCCTGATAGCGCGTCAGGTGTTCGACGGCTACCGCGACAGGCTCCGGACTTTCGATGCGGGGGAAGTGCTTCCCGGAATCACGGCAATGCCGCTACCGGGACACACCGATGGGCACACCGGCTATAGGCTCGAATCCGGTGAGCGGGGTCTTCTGGTGTGGGGAGATATCGTTCACTTCCCTCACATTCAGATTCAGCGGCCCGACGTGTCGATCGCGTTCGATCAAGACTCGTCTCTCGCCGCTGCCACGCGATCACGGCTTCTGGATGTGGTCAGTTCGGAAAGGCTTTTGATCGCCGGGATGCATCTGGGGGAGCTTGGTTTCGCGCGAGTCAGGCGAACGAAGGGGGAGTACGGCCTGTTTTATGAGACCGAAGCGTGAGGTGACGAGCGGGGGCCGTCGGGTGTGATGCCGGCGCCGGGGGTTTGGTTTGCATCGGCGAGATGGCGGACGCGCGATGACGCGGCGTCCGCCATATTTCCGCAGGCGTTCCGACGTTCCGGGTGGCCCGAAGGATCGTCGGCAGATCGCTCCCCGTCTTAGGAAATCTCGGTAGCCGTGGTCGCGGTTCCGGTCGCCGGCGAATCTGCGCGGGTGCGCGCCTGAGCGATGGGGAATCGCATGTCGCGGTATTTCACGAAGCGCGAGCCGCGCGCCAGCCGGTAGCCTGCCCAGATCATCAGGAACAGCGGAATGCCGATGTAGGTTGCGACCACACCGCCCCAATCGATTCTGTCCTGAAGGAACGCCTCGTAGTTCTGGCCCAGCGTGATGATCAGACACAACACGAAGGCGAAGATCGGGCCGAACGGGAAGAAGGGTGACACGTAGGGCAAGTTGGCCAGATCATGGCCTTGCTTGAGATAGCCGCGGCGGAATCGATAGTGGCTGATCGCGATGCCCAGCCAGGCGATGAAGCCCGTCATGCCGGAAGTGTTGAGCAGCCAGATGTAGACGGCGTTGGGACTGAACACGAAGGTGAAGAAGCACAGGGCCGCGACGGCCGCCGTGGCCAACAGCGCCCGCATCGGCACGCCATTGCGCGAGATGTGGCCGAAGGCGCGCGGCGCCTTGCCATCGCGGGCCAGACTGTAGAGCATGCGCGTGGCCGCGTACATGCCGGAGTTGCCTGCCGATAGCACCGAGGTCAACACCACCGCGTTCATGACGGACGCCGCCCCGAGCAACCCGGCACGCTCGAAGATCAGGGCAAACGGACTGACACTGATGTCGGTGACGTCGTTACGCAGCAGGTGCGGGTCGGTGTAGGGAATCAGCAGGCCGATCACGAGGATCGCCATCACGTAGAACAGCAGGATGCGCCAGAAGACCTGTCGCACCGCGCGCGGCAGGTTGCGGGCGGGGTCCTTGGATTCGCCGGCGGCGATACCGATGAGTTCGGTTCCCTGAAACGAAAAACCCACCACCATCGCCACACCGATCAGTGCCGCGAAGCCTCCTGCAAACGGTGCGTCGCCGACGGTCCAGTTAGCCACACCGCCGCTCTCGCCACCACGGATGATGCCCAACAGCATCATCACGCCCATCGCCACGAAGGCCAGCACTGCAACGACTTTGATGAGCGCAAACCAGAATTCGGCTTCACCGAAGCCTCGTGCCGACAACGCGTTGAGCCCGAAGGTAATGGCGAGGAACAGCGCGCTCCAGTACACGCCGGGCACGTCGGGGAACCAGTACGCCATCACCAGTTGCGCTGCTACCAGATCCACCGCCACGGTGACGGCCCAGTTGTACCAGTAGTTCCAGCCCAGTGCGAAGCCGAAGCCCTCTTCGACATAGCGCGCGCCATAAGTCGAGAACGACCCGGACACCGGCATGGCCGCCGCCAACTCACCCAGGCTGGTCATCAGGAAATAGACCATGAGACCGATGAGCACATAACCGAGCAGCGCGCCGCCCGGGCCTGCCTGGGCGATGGTGGCACCGGAGGCCACGAACAGGCCCGTCCCAATGGACCCGCCCACGGCGATCATCGTCAGATGACGCGCCGACAGCGAGCGCCGCAATTCAGACGGGGCCGCTGCCCCCGCTTCGCCGCCCTCGCGGTGCTGATCGTGTTCCGGTAGTGCCAAGGTTGTGTTCCTTTAGTGAGAAGTCCGTGGGTAAAAGAAAAAGGCCTTAAACATCAAGGCCTTTTCCAGTTGCCGTCACGCGTCGGTGTTGCTATGTTGATTCAACGTCAGGCCAGTCGCGCCCGCTTGATCGCTCAGTCGTGAAACGGTGGCGTCAGTCGTGCATACGCCGGGAGCTCAACGGTTGGTGCAGAGCGCCAGAGTCATGCAACTGTAGACCCAGATAAATCAACGAGTTACCGCTGTGATCGCCAATAGGCGCATATGGTAACACCACAGTTCTTGCGACTAGCTCATAGCCGCGCCAGCGTCGTCGCACGCGACCGGCATCTAGATCGGACATGCGCGTCGACCACGCAGCAGCCCATTGCTGGATTCCTAAACGCATCTTCCGGAAATCGCCTCTGCCCCTCGGCAGACGGCACATTGCAACGGTACGGCGAACTCCAGCACCCCGTTCTCGCCTTGATCAAGTCGCGCAACGCATCGGGGGGGGTGAGGTATTCCTCGCTATCGCGCCCAGTCTCTGAGCGCGTCACTGACATATTCGGGGCCGTTTGCTTTTTACCTCAGGCAACTACTCCAATCGATTCTTCTGTGTCTGTTGCGCATTCCACCAGGCTTTCCACTGATCCGGGAACAGACACGATTCGAAATGGAATCGTCGAAGCGCGTACATGTCCTCATCGGTCTTCGCCTTATAGACCATCGACGCAGCCGTATCGATGAGGCGTTGCGGAAGGACTTCCTCCGTATTCTCGCGGTACATCTTCGACACCATGAGCGTCGCCTCGTTTAGCGAACGGCCCTGCTTCTTTCTCTCGTTGAGGTAGAAGAGGACATCCTGGCGAAACAGGCAGATCGACGCATCGGTCAGATTTTTCTCCACAAGCACCTTCTCGCGGTCAGTGCACTCGTAGAACTTCTCCGCTGCGAATCGCGGATAGTCTGAAAATCCCTCGCTCTGCACGCGTTGGAACAGATCATCGATCAACGCGATCTGAAGGGCGCCAACGTCCGGTCCCGCCAGCAGCGATGCCTTTGTGCTCTTGAATACGATCACCTGTCGGCCGTACCCCAGTGCAACGAATGCTTCCAACTCGCATGTCGAAAAGCCGGGTTTTCGAATGAGGTTGTCCTCCGGCTTCGGCATCCGAAAACTGAGGGGAGAGAATGCGAGCGAAGGCTGCGCTCCTCGGTGCGCGCATGCCGTGCAGAGCAGCACGAGCGTCATCAAGATCATTAACCGCTTCATGTTGTCCCCGGAGCGCCGCTCAGTTGGCGGGCAGCAGACCATCCAGATCGTCGAGCTTCACGCGCGTATTCGTGCGGAAATTCGTGGCGCCACCGCTTGGGGCAGGTGGCGATTCGACGCGAGTGGCTGGCGGCGCTACCGCAGCATTCCGCGTAGCAGCAGGCGGCGACGATTCGGGCGCATCGATCGGGGGAAGATCGGCCAGGGATGTCGAAGGCAGTGCCGGCAATGTGGGTTTCACCGGCGTTTCGCGCGGCTGCGGTGCCGGCTTCTCCCCGGCTGTCCGTGCAGGCGCCGGTGTCGATGCGGCGCCTGTCGGCTGGCTCGGGATGGCAGATGTCTCAGGCATGCCCGGCGTGACCGGAGCGGTCGGCGCAGGAGCGTCAGAACCCGCTGTCGCCACCGAAGGCACGCCCGGAAGCACGTAAGGCGATGGTGCAGGTTTGCCCGAAGCCGCCGGTGCGGGCACCTTTCCGACACCTGACTCCGTGGGCGTGACAGTGACCGTCGGACGCTTCGGCAGTCGATTGCCCGCATCGAGCCGGGTGATCGGACAGTTATGGATGAGCCCGTCGATGATCAGCTGATTAACGATGTCGACCGCAAAGACGGCGCCTCGCTCCGCCTTGGAAACGTAGAGCGTGCCGACGTGGTGGACCCGGAAAATGCCACGCCAGACCGTGGCGTCGCGATCCATGTCGAACATGTTGACGCGGAAATCGACGCGTAGCGGAAGATTGCCAGTAACAACACCGCCGTTGGGATCTACACGCAATGTCACATCCGGTTGAAACGCGCGAAGCTTCCGCTCCACCGGCGAGGTGTCGAGCATCAGGGCACGTATTTCACCGAAGTCACTCTCGATGTTGCATGACGCGAGTCGTTGTCTGAGTTCGTCGCGAAAGCCGGCGGCAAAATCGTCTCCGAAACGCATATCCCCGTCATAGACGACGAACATGCGATTGATGTGCGCTTTGTAGTCGCTTGCGCGTGTGCTGGTGATATCGGTCGGCGTAGCGCAGCCGGCAAGCAGGGCCGCTGCCGACAGCGTCAGGGCAACACCTGCACGGCTCATCCATTGCCGTGCAATCCCCTGTGGACCCATCCCCCGATTGTCTGCGTGATTTCTTGTCATTGTCCGGACATCTTGTTTTTGTGCGAAATAGCATACAGGAATCCGAGGTTTTGCCGGGTGCCAAAGCTTTGGGTACACTCTCGCGAATCGGACGCCATCGCCGCAGGACTGACGACGAAGGCGCAAAAGAGCGATACAAATCAAAAAAATGGGGGCCGGCGCTTCGCGCGGCGCATTTCGCACATGCTCAAACGTCTTCTGGCCACAGCGCTGGCCGCAACCTTTTGTGTCCCGGCACTTGCCCTGGATGCCGAAAAACTGTACGAAAAGGCCTCACCTAGCGTGTGGGTCGTCATCACATACGACCGCGACGGCAAACGTCTGTCACAAGGCAGTGCCGTCGTTGTCGCGCCGCAGCGGCTCGCGACGAATTGTCACGTCCTGCGTAGAGCTTCGCGCGTGGTCGTGCAGCGACGTAACACAAGTCATCGCGCTGCGCTGGAACTGGTAGATCCGGCACGGGATCTGTGCCAACTGCGGGTCGATGAAATGACCGCGCCCCCCGTCGCGCGCGCCCCTATGAACACGCTGCGTGTCGGGCAGAAGGTCTACACGCTTGGCAGTCCGAGCGGGCAGGAACTCTCGTTGTCCGACGGCATCATCTCGTCGTTGCATCTGGATACGGACGAACGCATTTCATTGATCCAAACCTCCGCACCGGTCTCTCCGGGATCGAGCGGTGGCGGGTTGTTCGACACCGACGGCCGTCTGATCGGCCTGACCACGGCCGTGCTTGAAGACGCCCGTCATCTGAATCAGAACCTGAACTACGCCATTCCCGCGAGCTTCATCGACGAGCTGCCGTCGCGCAGTCGCGCAGCCATTGCGGCGCGCGAGACCGCCGATTCGCGCGCCGCCGCCGCAAAGCAGGTAGCCCAGGCCCGGGAGGCGGCGGCAGGCACACTCGGAGCACGGTGGGAGTACACGATTACCGATGGATTTACCGGCGTAAAGAGTCGCGTTGCGATGGTCGTGGATCGTATTGACGGCGACAAGCTGTACTACAACAACGGCGCTCGTGTAGAGCTGGCGGACGGCAAATTGATCGAGATGTCGCAACCCCAGCTTGGCGAAATCGACAATTCGATGCCGGCTGGCGGCTGGGTTCGCGAGGGCGCCAAGCCGGGACAGGCGTGGACGATGAGCTATACCTCGTTGGGCACGCAGGGTCGCTCGCTGAACCTTAACGCGCGCGTTGCCTCGCAGGAGTCGCTCAGCACGCCGGCAGGAACATTCGATGTGCTGCGCGTTGAATACGACGGCGCGTTGCTCGAAGTGGCGACGCGTAACCAGGGTCGCTCGATGCAATCGACGCCCTACAACGCGACGATCTGGTACTCACCGCAACTCAACAGGGTGATCAAGATGCGAGTCTCCAGCATGAGCGCCTTCACGCAGATCAATGAGACCATCGAGCTGACGGCAGTGCCCGGCGGGCAGCGCGTCGTCGCACCCCGTGCGACGGCGCAAAGCAATACGCAAGAGACATCCGGGCCGGTGCCTTCGCGGTAAACCAGACCCAGCCTGTACTACGGAATCCCCCCGAAGGAAGGGTTGCAACTTACCAATAAATAGAAAAGACCCATAAGTTTCTCAACTTATGGGTCTTTTTTTCGCAGGTTATGCGTCTATCTACAGACACAATCAAACATCAATATTCCCTGCACGCAGCGCGTTCGACTCGATGAATGCGCGGCGCGGTTCCACATCGTCGCCCATCAGCGTGGTGAAGATGCCGTCCGCAGCGATCGCGTCTTCGATCTGCACGCGCAGCAGGCGGCGCACCGTCGGGTCCATCGTGGTCTCCCACAACTGGATCGCGTTCATTTCGCCCAGACCCTTATAGCGCTGCTTCGAAACCTTGCTTTCCGCATCCGCCATCAGCCACTTCATCGCCGACTTGAAGTTCGTCACCAATTGCGAACGCTCGCCACGCTTGATCGTCCCACCTTCGCCGATCAGGCCCTTGAACGTCTCAGCCGTCTTCTGCAACTGCGCATAATCCGCCGTCTGCAAGAAGTCCTGATCGATCACCGTCACCTTCACGTTGCCATGATGACGACGATTCACTCGCAGCGACGGCACCGGTTCCGCATTTTCAACCTCTTCCATCACCACGGTGATCGTGATCTCCGGCGCGAGCGGATCGTTGCTCAATGCCGCCTCGAGCGCCTTGGCCGACGCCTGCGCCGCCTCCTCGCTATCGAGATTGATCTCAACGCCCTCGGTCACCGCGGTGAGCACCGACGGCTCATAAATACGGCTCAGACGCTCAATCACACCATCGGCCAACTGGTAGCTGCGCGTCAGCTCGCCCAGCGCATCGCCCGAAATCGGCGCAGCGCCCGTCGTCGGAATCAGCTCGGCATTGTTCAGCGCAAGCTTCAGCATGTACTGCGCCAACTCCGCTTCGTCCTTGATGTAACGCTCGTCCTTGTTGTGCTTGATCTTGTACAACGGCGGCTGCGCGATATACACATAGCCGCGCTCGATCAGCTCCGGCACCTGGCGATACAGGAACGTCAGCAGCAACGTTCGGATGTGCGCGCCGTCCACGTCAGCATCGGTCATGATGATGATGCGGTGGTAACGCAGCTTGTCGATGTTGTAGTCGTCCTTGCCGATACCGCAACCCAGCGCAGTAATCAGCGTCACGATCTGTTCGCTCGAAATCAGCTTGTCGAAACGCGCCTTCTCAACGTTCAGCACCTTGCCGCGCAGCGGCAAAATCGCCTGGAACTTACGGTCGCGACCCTGCTTCGCCGAGCCACCTGCCGAGTCGCCCTCGACCACGTAGATCTCGCACAACGCCGGATCCTTCTCCTGGCAGTCCGCCAGCTTGCCCGGCAGACCAACGCCATCGAGCACGCCCTTACGACGCGTCATTTCACGCGCCTTGCGCGCTGCGTCGCGCGCACGCGCCGCCTCAACGATCTTCGAGCAGATGATCTTCGCGTCGTTCGGCGTCTCTTGCAGGAAGTCCTCGAGCGCCTTCGCCACGTACTCTTCCACCGGCGCACGCACTTCCGACGACACCAGCTTGTCCTTCGTCTGCGACGAGAACTTCGGCTCCGGCACCTTCACCGACAACACGCAGGTAAGCCCTTCGCGCATGTCGTCGCCCGTCGTCTCGACCTTGGCCTTCTTGGCCATCTCGCTCTCGACGATGTACTTGTTGATCACGCGCGTCATCGCCGCGCGCAGCCCCGTCAAGTGCGAACCGCCGTCGCGCTGCGGAATGTTGTTCGTGAAACACAGCACCGTTTCGTTGTAGCTGTCGTTCCACTGCATCGCGACTTCCACGCCGATACCATCTCGCTCGCCCGTCACGTGGAAAATCGTCGGGTGCAGCACCGACTTCGACTTGTTGATGTACTCGACGAAGCCCTTCACGCCGCCACCGAACGCGAAATCGTCTTCCTTGCCCGTGCGCTGATCCGTCAGACGAATCCGAACGCCGTTGTTCAGGAAGGACAGCTCGCGCATACGCTTGGCGAGAATGTCGTAGTGGAACTCGACTTTGCCGAAAATGGTTTCGTCGGCCAGGAAACGCACCTCGGTGCCACGCTTGTCCGTCTCGCCAATTACCTTCAGCGGCGACGTCTCAACGCCGTCGATGACTTCAAGTTCGCGGTTCTGCGGCACACCACGGTGGAACTCCATGAAATGCTTCTTGCCGTCGCGACGCACGGTGAGCTTCAGGTACGAGGAGAGCGCGTTCACACACGACACGCCCACGCCGTGCAGACCGCCCGACACCTTGTAGCTGTTCTGGTCGAACTTGCCGCCCGCGTGCAGTTCGGTCATCACGATTTCCGCCGCGCTACGCTTCGGCTCGTGCTTGTCGTCGAACTTGATGCCCGTGGGAATGCCGCGACCGTTGTCCGTCACGGAAATGGAATTGTCCGCGTGGATAATGACGTGGATGTCATCGCAGTAACCGGCAAGCGCCTCGTCGATCGAGTTGTCCAGCACCTCGAATACCAAGTGATGCAGGCCCGTGCCGTCCGACGTGTCGCCAATGTACATGCCGGGACGCTTGCGCACAGCCTCCAGACCCTCGAGGATCTGGATGGAGGCTGCACCATAGCCGCTATCGGCCTGCTTTTGCTGTTCGCTCATGACAATCTTCCGGTTACTGCGTCATTAACTGACGAATTACTGCTTCATGACCCGCCACCTCCGCGCGCTCTTGACGCCGCAAAGGCAGGCTTATCCCGCAAAAGGATAATTCTCTAGAAACGCCAAAGGGGCGCTCGGCCCCTTCGCGCATATGACGGCGCGTATGGCGGAATATCCGCTCAAATGCGCATCGGCATAACGACGTACTTGAATTCGTCGTTGTCCGGCAAGGTAATCAGCGCGCTCGAATTCGCGTCGCCGAGACTCACCGTCACCTGTTCGACCTTAAGGTTCGACAGCACGTCGAGCAGGTAAGTCACGTTAAAGCCGATATCCACCGACTCGCCCGTGTAATTGATCTCGATTTCTTCCTGCGCTTCTTCGTTTTCGGTGTTGTTCGCGCTGATCTTCAACAGATTTTCGCTCACCAGGAAACGCACACCCTTGAACTTGTCCGACGTCACGATCGCCGCACGCTGCAACGAGCGATGCAACGCTTCACGGCCGATGACGAAGCTCTTGCTGTAACCCTTCGGGATCACACGATTGAAGTCGGGGAATTTGCCCTCGACCAGCTTCGAGACCAGCTCGACATTCGCGAAACGGAACTTGACCTGGCTCGGCGCCACGTCGATCTGCACCGGATCGTCGATGTCCTCGAGCAGACGTTGCAGCTCGAGAATCGTCTTGCGCGGAATGATGACTTCCTGACGCGCAAACTTCTCGCCCGCAATCGTCGTGTTGCAGTACGCCAGACGATGACCGTCCGTGGCGACCGCTTCGATCTTCTCGCCCTCGACCACAAGCAGCATGCCGTTCAGGTAATAACGGATGTCCTGCTGCGCCATCGCGAAGTGCACCATGCCCAGCAGTTGGCGGAACGCACGCTGCGGGAGCGCGAAGCTCGCGGCGTAGTCCTTGGCCTCGGCCACGGTCGGGAAATCTTCCGCCGCCAGCGTCTGCAACTGGAAACGGCTTTTGCCGGCCTGCACCGTCAGACGCTTGTCCGACAGCGACAGCGCCACTTCGGCGTCCGGCATGTTGCGCAGAATGTCGAGCAGCTTGCGCGCCGCCACGGTCGTCGCCACATCATCGGCGCCGGCACCGCAATCGGCGGTGGTCGTGATCTGCAACTCAAGGTCGGTCGACAGGAAGGAAATGTCCTGTCCGTGCTTGCGAATGAGCAAATTGGCCAGAATCGGCAACGTATGGCGACGCTCGACGATGCCACTCACAATTTGCAGCGGCCGCAGCAGATTGTCTCGTTGAGTTTTGACCAATTGCATATTTATCCTTCGTAGTAACTGTTAACGGGTGCCAGTTTCTGCTGACAACCCGAAGATTCCCTTATCAATCAATCGCTTGTGGAAGGGATAACAGGGCGGAAAACGCTGTGGACGAACAGGGGACGCATTGTACGCCGATCCGCTATTGTGCCCGAAAACGCCAGTTCCCCCCAAACCGCTCCCAGCTTATCCACAGGGATGCAGGCAACCCCGCCCGTCATCCCGCGTATCCGCCGGTTTTTACCCCTTGAGCGTCTGCTCCAGCACGTGCAACTCGTGATTGAGCTGCGCGTCCTTGCCTCGCTCTTCCGCAATCTTGCGCACCGCGTGCAGCACTGTCGTATGGTCGCGTCCACCGAACAGTTCGCCGATTTCCGGCAGGCTCTTCTGCGTCAGCTCCTTGGCCAGATACATCGCAATCTGACGCGGCCGCGCAATATTGGCAGGCCGTTTTTTCGAATACATGTCGGCGACCTTGATATTGTAAAAATCGGCCACCGTCTTTTGAATGTTTTCGACAGAAATCTGACGATTCTGAACCGTCAGCAGATCTTTCAGCGCTTCCTTCGTCAGTTCGATGGTGATCTCGCGACCATGGAACTTCGAGTACGCGAGGATCTTGCGCAGCGCACCTTCGAGCTCACGCACGTTCGAGCGCAAATGCTTGCCGACGAAGAACGCCACGTCCTCCGACAACCCCACGCCCTCGGCCTGCGCCTTCTTGATAAGAATCGCCACGCGCATTTCCAGCTCGGGCGGCTCGATGGCCACCGTCAGCCCCGAATCGAAACGCGAAATCAGACGATCGTCGATCCCGGTAATCTCCTTCGGGTACGTATCGCTCGTGATGATCACCTGCGCGCGGTTGGCGATCAGCGCCTCGAACGCATAGAAGAATTCTTCCTGCGTACGGCTCTTGCCCGAGAAGAACTGAATATCGTCGATCAGCAGCAGATCGAGCGAATGGTAATAGCGCTTGAATTCGTCGAATGCCTTGCGCTGGTACGCCTTCACCACGTCGGACACGTACTGCTCGGCGTGGATGTACCGGATGCGCGGATTCTGCTTTTCGGCCAGCAACTGGTTGCCGATCGCGTGAATCAAGTGCGTCTTACCCAAACCGACGCCGCCGTACAGGAACAACGGGTTATACGACGTGCCCGGATTGTTCGCGACCTGAATCGCCGCCGCGCGCGCGAGCTGGTTCGACTTACCCGTCACGAAGTTGTCGAACGTCAGCACGGGATTGAGCTTCGAGCGCTCGTAGATCGACTCGACTTCCCCCAACTGCACCGGCTCTTGCGGCGTAACACGCCAATTGCGGCGCACCGCCTCGGCTTCGCTGGCTTCCAGATCGGGACGCTCCCCATCGAGCGACGCCGTATCCGCACCGTGCCCGCCTGCCACGGCGGCCTGCGCCGCGGCAGCCGCCGGATTCGCACGCGCGACGCTGGCCGGCACCGCAGCGGGTGCGGCGCTCGGCGCAGGGGCCGGAGGCGGAGCAGGGGTCGACGACGGCACGCGCATGCCGGCCTTCGGGTCGAGCACGAATGTCACCTCGATCGGTGCATTCCAGTAATCGGACGCCATACTCTGGATGCGCCCGGAGAACTGGCTCTTCACCCAATCCAGCTTGAAGCGGTTGGGGGCGCCGATCTTGAGCGTGCGCGCCTGTTCATCGAAGTCGAGCGGCGCCAGCGGTTTAATCCAGGTGCGGAATTGCTGGGGCGTCAGCTCTTGTTCGAGTCGAGTCGCACAGTGTTGCCAGAAATCGTTCATGCAGCGTGTGTCCAGGTGGCGCGGAGCCCTTCCGACTGCTTCGGCTGGCGCTCTTGCCGTCCACTATCCGTTACATCAGATATGGGGGCAGAACGTCGCAAACCAAGCCGGTGGCCCCGTTCCCAAGCAGGGTTCAGACAGGCTACCGGCCGAGGTCGAGTCGGACCGGCGGCGCAATGCAGACGTCCGGGAACACACGAACCACGGCGCTGCGCTCGGGGTTTGCCTCGCGCGTGCGGCCGGCTTCGGCGCGCGCAGACGACAAAACCCGGCGCGCTATCCACATGGCGGCGGCACCGGTACTCTGCTGGGAAAAAAATTGATGGGGGATTTTAACGCCAAAGCGTCGGCAAAGCGAGTTATCCACAGGAATGCCCACAGCACCGGCATCTCCGGGCGCGGGCGCCGCGTTAACCCGCCTGACTTTGCGCGAGTGCTGCGCAAATGCCCAGCAATTGCGACGTTTTGCCGCGAGCGCCGGGATAGCTTCCTCGATACGCAGTTATCCACCGGCGGAAACTGAAGCTTGGGGCGATTTCTGCCAGCGATTTCTGCCAGATGTCTGCCATTATCCACAGCCGGAAGGCCGCCGGGTGGCGAATCCAGGACATCGGCATCGCCACTGGCGCTCGTTCGCGCTACGGGCAATGGCTAACCTATTGACACACAACGGAAAAGCCGATTAAATAGCGGGTTCGTTAGAAAGACAACCGGATTCCTATCCAACTCCCGACGGCTGGGCCGCGCGTGAAAGTCCTTGAATTTGCAGGTTTTCACGGTGTCCATGTGGCGTTTCACGATGCTGCTGCGCGGGAATTTTTTCACACAGTGAGTGCATCATGAAACGTACTTTTCAGCCTTCCGTGACGCGCCGCAAGCGCACCCATGGCTTCCTGGTTCGCATGAAGACCCGTGGCGGCCGCAAGGTCATCGCCGCTCGTCGCGCCAAGGGCCGTAAGCGCCTGGCCGTTTAATCGCGGTTCGGTCGTACCGCGGTTTGCGCGTCAAATCCGCAAGGCGCGAAGTCCCGGCAATGGGGTTTCCCAAAGCTGCCAGACTTCTCAAAACGGATGAGTTTTCATCCGTTTTTAGTTTGCGCCCTCTGCGTCGCAGCGCGCACTTCGTGCTGTACATGCGCTGGCGCGAAACTGCGCCGGACACCCCTGCCGATGCCACGCCTCATGAAGGCCGCATCGGCATTGTCGTCGGTAAGAAGCACGCCCCCCGCGCGGTCACTCGTAACCTGATCAAACGTCAGGCTCGCGAGATGTTCCGCACGCGCCGCGTGGCTCTGGCTGGCTGGGACTTCGTCTTGCGACTGACCCGGCGCTTCGACAAGGGGACGTACACTGCGGCGGCCGCACCGGTGTTGAACACACTGGTACAGGCGGAATTCGCGCAGCTCTTCGACGCGGCTGAGAAAGCCGCACGCAAGCGCCGCACGACCGACGCCAAGACGGAAGGTAGTGAGTCCCACACGGTAGCGCCCGACCCCGGGCATGCGCCGCCCACCCGGCCACCTCGGCCGGACTGACAGGCGGAATCGAGATGCGAAGCGTGCTGTTGTTGCTCCTGCGCGGTTACAAGCTGGCGATCAGTCCCTGGCTGGGGAACCGTTGCCGCTTTCATCCGAGCTGCTCCGACTACGCACGCGAGGCCATCGTCGAGCACGGTGCCGGTTACGGCACTTATCTCGCGGCCAGACGTCTATGCCGCTGTCATCCGTTTCATCCCGGCGGTTTCGATCCCGTACCGCCGGCTCGACACGTCTGTAACGCTCCCGATCACCTCGCCGAAGGCGCCGAAAAGGCCGCCGGAAGCGACGCGTCGCGAGTCAAGCAGACGGTCTCGTCCGGGCCCGCGGCCGCATCGGCAGTTACGCGCCGCGCGCCGGGCCATTCCTGAGTTTCGTCCACCACGAGTTACCGCATGGACATCAAACGCACCGTACTCTGGGTCATTTTCGCGCTGTCTGTCGTGATGCTTTTCGACAACTGGCAACGCGCCAATGGCCATTCGTCGTTGTTTTTCCCGACGGCTGAGGTTTCGACCCCGGCCGCCACGGGCGCAAACCAGACGCCGGCCAACGACCTGCCGCAAGCGGCCAACGCCGCTGCCGCTGCGGGTAGCGCACCGGGCAATGCGCCTGCCGCTGCCACCGCGCAGAAGGTGCGCATCACGACGGATGTCTACGAAGCCGACATCAGCACGCAGGGCGGCACGCTGTCGTTCCTCGCGCTCACCAAGTGGCCCGACGCCGAAGAAGCCGACAAGCATGTCGTGCTGTTCGACAACACCCCGAGCCATCAGTACTTCGCTCGCACGGGTCTGATCGGCGGCGACTACCCGAACCACAACGACATCTTCACGCAAGTGCCTGGCCCGACCACGATGACGGGCGACACGCTGACCGTGAAGTTCGAATCGCCGGTCAAGGGCGGCTTGCAGTTGGTGCGTGCTTACACGTTCCATCGCGGCAGCTACGTGATCGACGTGTCGAACACGATCGTCAACAAGACCGACGCCGCCATCAAGCCGACGCTGTACATGGAACTGGTGCGCGACGGCCGTGAAATCAGCGGCGCGAAGTTCTCGCACACGTTCACGGGCCCGACGGTCTACAGCAGCGACGAGAAATTCCAGAAGATCACCTTCAGCGACATCGACAAGGACAAGGCGAAGTACATCAAGCAGTCCAGCGATGGCTGGATCGGCATGGTGCAGCATTACTTCGCCACGGCCTGGATTCCGAAGGAAGGCGCGACGCGCGACAACTACATCGGCAAGCTGGACAACGGTCTGTATCGTGTGGGCGTGAAAGAGCCGCTCGCCAGCATTCCGGCCGGTGGCAGCGAGACGGTCGATGCGCGTCTGTTCGCGGGTCCGCAGGAAGAGCACATGCTCGAGCAGATTGCGCCGGGCCTGGAGCTCACGAAGGACTACGGTTACTTCACCATCCTCGCCAAGCCGCTGTTCTGGCTGCTCTCGAAGCTGCATGCGCTGATCGGCAACTGGGGCTGGGCGATCATTGCGGTGACCGTCATCATCAAGCTGGTGTTCTTCCCGCTGTCGGCCGCAAGCTACAAGTCGATGGCGCGCATGAAGGAAATCACGCCGCGCATGCAAGCGCTGCGCGAGCGTTACAAGAGCGATCCGCAGAAGATGAACGCGGCGCTCATGGAGCTGTACAAGACCGAGAAGGTCAATCCGTTCGGCGGCTGTATTCCGATCGTGATTCAGATTCCGGTGTTCATTGCGCTGTACTGGGTGTTGCTGTCGTCGGTGGAAATGCGCGGCGCGCCGTGGCTGGGCTGGATTCATGACCTCTCGACGCAGGATCCGTATTACATCCTGCCGGTGCTGATGGCCGTGTCGATGTTCATCCAGACCAAGCTGAACCCGACGCCGCCGGATCCGATGCAGGCCAAGATGATGATGTTCATGCCGCTGATTTTCTCGGTCATGTTCCTCTTCCTGCCGTCGGGCCTGGTGCTGTACTACGTGGTCAACAACACGTTGTCGATTGCGCAGCAATGGTCCATCAACCGAATGCTCGGTAACAAGAAGAAAGAGAAGGCGGCCTGACGATTCAGGTCAGACCGTCTGACTGACACAGCCGCCCGCGAGTCTCTCGCGGGCGGTTTTGTTTGGTGCATGTCAAAATAAACCTCTGCTTTTCAACGAATCGTTCCATGAGCGCCACCGTCTCGACTGTCCCGATTGCTGCCATTGCCACCGCCCCCGGACGCGGCGGGATCGGCGTGGTGCGTGTGTCCTTCGGCAAGCATCGCGGCGACGCCGTGCAGCGTGTGATCGCGCGTCTCGTCGGGCAATCGCTCAAGCCGCGGCACGCGTCGTATCTGCCGTTTCTCGACGCCACTGGCGACGCCCTGGATCGCGGCATCGCGCTGTACTTCCCGGGGCCGAATTCCTACACCGGCGAAGACGTGCTCGAGTTACAGGGACACGGCGGTCCGATCGTGCTGCAACTGTTGTTGCAGCGATGCCTCGACGAAGGGGCGGAACTGGGCGTGCGTCTGGCGGAGCCGGGCGAATTTACCCATCGCGCGTTTCTGAACGACAAGCTCGATCTGGCGCAGGCCGAGGCCGTTGCCGATCTGATCGAGGCGAGCACCGAGGCTGCGGCCCGCTCGGCGAGCCGTTCGCTCGACGGGGCGTTCTCGCGTGAGATTCATTCGCTGGTGGATCTGGTGATTCATCTGCGCATGCTGGTGGAAGCGACGCTCGACTTCCCGGAAGAGGAAATCGATTTTCTCGAGGCCGCCGACGCCTTCGGGCAACTCGAGCGCATTCGCGCGCAACTGGCGCAGGTGTTGTCACAAGCGAAGCAGGGCGCGTTGCTGCGCGAGGGGATCAATGTCGTGCTGGCGGGACAGCCCAACGTGGGCAAGTCGTCGTTGCTCAACGCGCTGGCCGGTGCCGAACTGGCCATCGTCACGCCCATCGCCGGCACCACGCGCGACAAGGTGCAGCAAACGATTCAGATCGACGGCATTCCGCTGCACATCATCGACACGGCCGGCCTGCGGGAAACGGAAGACGAAGTCGAGCGCATCGGCATCGCGCGCAGTTGGAGCGAGATCGCGAAGGCCGATGCCGTGCTGCATCTGCTCGACACCCGCTCGGGCATGACGCCGGAAGACGAGGACATCGCAAAGCAGTTGCCCAAACATGTGCCGATCGTGCGCGTGTACAACAAGACAGATCTCGCGGGCGAACCGGCGACGGTGTTGCCGGAAGCAGGCACCGCACCGCTGGGTGTGCGCTTGTCGGCGAAGGGCGGGCAGGGAATCGATCTGTTGCGCGCCGAGCTGCTCAAGATCGCCGGATGGCAGGCAGGCAACGAAGGCGTGTTTCTCGCGCGAGAACGGCATCTATCGGCCCTGCGGGCGGCTCGCGATCATATCGAGATGGCCGATGCGCATGCGCGTCGTAACGCGAGTGCGCTCGATCTCTTCGCCGAGGAACTGCGCCTCGCGCAGGAGCAACTCAGCACGATCACCGGCGAGTTCACGTCGGACGACCTGCTCGGGGTGATTTTCAGCCGGTTTTGTATTGGGAAGTGACCCTCCGGCACCCGTTTCCCCCGCAAATCCCCGTAAAAAACGTAATGCTTTGAAACACTTCTAACACGTACCGTAATTGCTCCTGGAGGGGGGCGGGCCTAGACTCGGAAGCGTCAACTCCAGGGCGGCGTTGCGTCACATTGGGGTATACATCCAACTCGTTGTGACGCACGTACGCGAGGCGGAATCCACCGCGCCCGGAGTCAGTTCTTCGAGGTCTGTGTCGTGAAACGTCTTCCTATTGTCATCGGCTTCGTGGCCGTGGCGGCTGCCCTGGTCAGCGGCAGCGCCTTCGCCTGGCGCGGCGGCGTGCGTGTCTGGGTCGGTCCCGGCTACTACCCCTATCCCTACGCCTATCCGTATTACCCGCCGAGCTATTACGCTCCGCCTGTCGTCGTTGTGCCCAGCCAGCCTCAGCAGTACGTCGAGCAGTCCCAGGCCGGGGCCCAAAACGGTCAGCCCGGCGCAAGCAGCGACACCTGGTACTACTGCGACAAGGCTGGTGCCTACTATCCCTACGTGAAAACGTGCCCTGCCGGATGGCGCGAAGTGCCCGCGCAGCCGGCGAACTGATCCGGAGACGCGCCATGTCTTTTGAATCGCCCGTCTCCCAAGCCGGCAAACCGTCGACCGCGACGATTGCCACTCGCGCCACCAGCGCCACGCGACGTCTCGCCGCACCGCTGGCCATCGTCATCGCCGCGGCCACCCTCGCCGGATGTGCCGTGGTGCCCAGCGGCCCGAGCCTCATGGCATTGCCCGGCAGCAACAAGTCCTTCGATCAGTTCCGTCAGGACGATTTCAACTGCCGCCAATATGCCTCCGGCCAGAACGGCGGTCTGGATACGGCGACCGCCGCCAACACCAGCGCCATCGGCAGCGCCGTGATCGGCACAGCCATCGGTGCCGCCGCCGGTGCCGCCTTCGGGGGTGGCTCAGGGGCCGCCATCGGTGCCGGCGCGGGCCTGCTCACCGGCAGCGCGGTCGGCCTGGGCAACGCGCAGTCGTCTGCATACATGACGCAAAGCCGCTATGATCAGGCCTACGTTCAGTGCATGTATGCGTACGGCAATCGTGTTCCCGTTCGCGGCGACATGGTGACGTCGCAGCCGGCGCCGCGCTATGCGCCACCGCCGCCACCGCCCCCGGGCTGGAAGCCGCCTCCCGGTGCTTACTGACCCCGCATAAGACGTAACGCCGGCATTACCCCTGACAAGGGATAATGTCGGCGAAATTGCGTCGCCTCACCCGAGACACCCCATGACCCACGATTCGACTGTCCGCTGCGCTGCCAACGCGTCGCCCCTGCGCAAATTCCTCTGGGTAATGCTGCCCGGCGCCATCGCCGCCGTGCTCGTGCTCACACCGCATGCCCACGCGCAGAACACGCCCGCCCCGGTGGGTTCGGGTAATGCAGCGAATGCCACCGGTGCCACCGGTACGGCCGGCGCGGCAGGTTCGGGGGCCTTCAATCCGAGCGCCGACATCTCGCGCGCCGTCTCCCGCGACACCACCGACGCGGCCATCCAGAACAACTGGAACAGCATCATGCACCCGCCGGTGCAGGCCAAGACCGAAGAAAAGCCGGCAGAGACGCCACGCCGCGGCCGTCGCGGCATTACCCCCGGCGTTTCGACGAACTGATACCCACGACGCCACACCCGCCGCGCAATGCTCGCGCGCGCGGGGCGTGCGCACCAAGGTCTCGGGGCGCCGCGCGCCCACGCTTGGCCCGGCTGGCATTCGCCCGATCGCCCGTCTACTATGAGAATCATCAGCAGGACCCAACCCCTGGTGTTCTCATGCGACTTTTCCTTGCTCTGTGGCCCGGACCGGGTGCGCGCGAGCAGCTGCACGAGTGGGCTGTCTCGGCTCACGAGGAATGCGGCGGACGTGTGCTGCGCGCCCAGACCTTACATCTGACGCTGGCCTTTCTCGACGAGGTCGATGCCGCGCGTCTGCCCGTGCTGCTTGCGCTCATGCAACGCACGCCTCTCGCGCCGCTCACGCTCACCTTCGATCATCTCGGCTATTGGTCCGATCGCAAGATCGTCTGGGCCGGGGCTCACGCGGTTCCCGCCCCCCTCATCGCCACACGCGACACGCTGCTCTCGCAATGGCGTGCGACGGGCGCGCGCGTGGTCACACAATCGTTTCGTCCCCATGTGACGCTGCTGCGTCATGCGCGTCGCGCACCGTCGGATCCTTATCCTCGCCCGCTGATCTGGCACTGCGACGGCTATGTCCTCGTGCACTCGGTGCGCACGCCACGCGGCCCGCACTACCGCGTGCTCGCAGAGCATCACGGCGGCCAGCCGGATGGCTTTTTCTCGACGTCCCCGGAGAAATCGGCGATAGCGTCAACGCAATACGGTATAGTCGGATGACGATGCGCCGACCGGTTGGCGCATCGGTTTTTTGTCATTCGCAGGAGGCTCAAGTGCAAGTCGGATCGATCGTCAAATCCAATCACATCGCAGTGCCGAGTGGTGCCATGGGAATCGTCACCCGCATGCTGGGAGACATGGCGATGGTGTGCTGGTACTCCGGCCAGCCCGGTGCATCGAAACAACTCAACACCGAACCGTTCTTCATTGTCGACCTGATAGAAACAGGCGATGTGATGCCTGTCGGGGGAAGCCCCATCCTGCACTGAATAGTGTGCTGCGCCGAAAGGCGCTCAGATATCAAAACGCCGGCCTGTCTTTCGATGGGCCGGCGTTTCGTTTTTCAGGTCTCAGACTTGCCCCGCGCGCTGGCGCATGAGCGCATCGAGTCGGGCCGCCATACGCTCGCGTCGTTTGCGCGACGTGCGATACAGCAGCACAGCCATCGCCAGCAGCACCACGCATGCGATCACGAAGACACCGTACGGCAGCATATCGCCCTGCAAGCGGATACTGATTGGCGCGCGCGTCTGTGCCGTGCAGATGATCGTGCCTGCTCGCATGCCTGTGTAGTGCATGCCGCACACGGCCACCGCCATCACCAGCGAAGCCAGCGCACGTTGCAGACTCGTCTCCAGATGGAACGCCAGCCACAGCGCCACACTCGCCGCCACGATCGCGATGAGCACCGACAGCGCAACGATCGTCGTGTCCCATTCGAAATACGCCTGCGTACGCATGGCATTCATGCCGAGATAGTGCATACCGGCCACGCCCAGCCCGCCCGCCACGCCACCCACCGCGTATTGCAAAGCATTGCGATGCGGCGCACGGGCGACGTACCAAAGCGCCGCCCCCGAGACCACGACAGCGAGCAGCAGGCTGCCGAGCGTCGGCCAGAGTGAATACGCCACGGGGAAGGGCATGCGTTGCGCGGCCATGCCGATGAAGTGCATCCCCCAGATGCCGATGCCGCCAAGGGCCAGCGCCGACACCGCGAGATAGCTCGCACTGATGCGTCCGTCGTCGTCACGAATACGCGACGCAGCCACCAACGCGACATAGGCCCCCAGCGCCGATATCACGAAGGAAAGCATGACAAGAAACTCACTGTACTGAAGAGGTACGACGCTACCTGGCTGCATGGGCTTATCCTGTCATTTGCTGTCTGTCGCCGGGCGCCGGGAGCGCGGACGAGAGAACTTTTATTGAGCCTGCACGACTACGCCCAGGGGACTGCGACGTGGCATTGCGCACGTCGGGCGTCTAACGGCGATTCAATCTCGCTCGCCCACTTGCGTCAAGGGCCAAAAGTGTCTGACAGTCGCAAGACAAAGATGATTTGCCGCACATTGCTTATGCAAGATGAAAAAATTCTGCTCAAAACGGATAAGCGACGCATGATTCGCGCAACGTCGCTCGATTCGATAAGCCGATCAAGACGTTTTTTGACGATTTAGAGCTTGAGTTCCAAACCCTCGTCGCACAGGGTCGTCGTTCTGCGGCACCATCCGGAGAACGCTTCGGTCGCAGCTCACCGAGATCCGGTCGTCATTTCAGGGAGACGATTGACATGGCAAACGCCACCACCGCAAACGCCACCGCCGCGCCGCAGGGGGCGCCGCTGACCGGGGCGCGACTGGCGATCCTCACGATCGGTCTCGCTCTGGGCACCTTCATGGAGGTGCTCGACACGTCCATCGCCAACGTTGCCGTGCCGACCATCGCCGGGAGCGTGGGCGTGTCGAACAGTCAGGGCACGTGGGTCATCAGTTCGTATGCGGTGGCCGCCGCCATCGCCGTGCCGCTCACCGGATGGCTCTCACGACGTGTTGGCGAAACGAAGTTGTTCGTGACGTCGGTCACGGCGTTCACGTTGGCGTCGATGCTCTGCGGCCTCGCGCCCAACATGGAAACGCTCGTCCTCTTCCGGCTGCTGCAAGGGCTCGTATCCGGGCCGATGGTGCCGCTCTCGCAGACCATTCTGATGCGCAGCTTCCCCGAGAAAAAACGCGGCCTCGCACTCGGACTGTGGGCCATGACCGTGATCGTCGCGCCGATCTTCGGTCCCGTCGTGGGCGGATGGATCACGGACAACTACACATGGCCGTGGATCTTCTACATCAATGTGCCCGTCGGGCTCTTCTCCGCCGTGTCGTGTTTTATCCTGCTGCGCGGACACGAAACGAAGACGCAAAAACTGTCGATCGATCTGATCGGTCTGGCG
Organism: Pandoraea sp. ASV26; assembly: GCF_016428915.1. GTDB lineage: Bacteria > Pseudomonadota > Gammaproteobacteria > Burkholderiales > Burkholderiaceae > Pandoraea. The sequence continues at coordinate 27,047 of NZ_JAELTP010000036.1, read as the reverse complement.
CTGCTTGCCATCGGCGTGGGGTCGTTGCAGATGATGCTCGACCTCGGCAAGGATCGCGACTGGTTCAACAGCGGCCTGATCGTCACGCTCGCGCTCACCGCCGCGATCTGTCTGTCGTTCCTGATTATCTGGGAGCTGACGTCCGACAAACCCATCGTCGATCTGACACTGTTCAAGGATCGCAACTTTGCGTTGGGCGTCGTGGTGATTGCGTTCGGCTTCATGACGTTCTTCGCCTCGGTCGTCATCTTCCCGCTGTGGTTGCAAACGGTGATGGATTACACCCCGGGCAAGGCCGGGCTCGCAACGGCGCCGGTGGGTCTGCTCGCGCTCGTGCTCTCACCGATCATCGGGCAGAACATGAACCGGCTGAACCTGCGCGCCGTGGCCTCGTTCGCGTTCTTCGTGTTCGCCGGGGTGTCCTTCTGGAATTCGCACTTCGCGCTGAATCTGTCGTTTGCGAAGGTCATCGAACCCCGGCTGGTGCAGGGCATCGGCATCGCATGCTTCTTCGTGCCCGTGACCACGATCACGCTCTCGAGCATTTCGGACGATCGCCTCGCGGCGGCCTCCGGTCTGTCGAACTTCTTCCGCACGCTCTCGGGCGCCATCGGCACCGCCGTGAGCACAACGATGTGGGAAGACAGGGCGATCTACCATCATGCGCGACTGGTCGAGAACGTCACCCCTTATTCCGATGCCACGACGAGCTATCTCGACCAGTTGCAGCAGGGGCTGGGCCTCGCGAACGGCGCCGATTTCGGCATGCTCAACGACCTCGTCACCCGCCAGTCCTACATGCTGGCCACGAACGACGTCTTTCACCTGTCGGCATATGTGTTTCTCGCCCTGGCGGTGCTCGTCTGGCTGACCAAGCCCAAGCCGGGTGCCAAAGCCGCGGTTGGCCACTAACGCCCGCGCTCCCCCGCCAGTCGCCGCGATCGTTCCAGAAAAGCAACATGACTTTTCGATTTCGTGGCTTCTGGTCGTCACGTCCGGGGGCTACCATGCCGTATTGCGCTAATTTGCCAACAGGTGCCCGGCATGCTGTTCGATCTGATCGCCCGCTACGGGCTCTGGCTCGTCTTTCTGAATATCTTCGGACAGGCGCTGGGGCTGCCGCTGCCGGCTTATCCCACACTCATTGTCACGGCGTCGACGTCGCTCTTCCCGCCGGCGCTGATTGTCGCCCTGGCCGTTTTCGCCGCGCTGCTGGGTGATGCCCTCTGGTTCCTCGCCGGACGCCGCTACGGCCACCACATCCTGCGGCTGATGTGCCGCCTGTCGATCTCGCCCGATACGTGCGTGAGCCGCACCGAAGGTGCGATGGGTCGTCACGGCGTACGTGTGCTGATGTTTGCCCGCTTCGTGCCGGGACTCTCGGCCCTGTCGGTGCCGATGGCCGGCGCGCTCGGTGTGTCCTGGCGCACGTTCCTCATGTACGACGCCATCGGCGCGGTGCTCTGGTCCGGTGTCGCCGTGTCGCTCGGGTTCGGGTTCGCGTCGCACATCGTGGCTGTGCTCGACGCCTTCGACACCCTCGGGCGCGGTGTGCTGTGGCTGATCGTGCTCGTCTTCGTGCTGTATCTGCTCAACCGGTGGCTCAACCGCTACCGCCTGCTGCGCTCGCTGCGCATGGCGCGTATCGGCGTTCAAACGCTGGAAGCCTGGATGAAGGACGAAGTCACGCCCGTCGTGATCGACGTGCGTTCCGCCGCTCGCCGGGCCGTCGATCCGTTCACGATTCCCGGCTCACTCGCGATCGAACCGAACGAAATCGCAGAGAAGCTGCGGGATATCCCGCGCGATCGCCGGATCGTGGTGTTTTGCGCCTGTCCGAACGAGGTGACGGCGGCCCGGCTCGCACAACAACTGCGTCGGCAGGGCTTCTCCGAAGTGCGTCCGCTGCTTGGCGGCCTCGATGCCTGGCGAGATGCCGGTTACACCGTACAGAGGATCGACGGCATCGAACAGCTCGTTCCGGCACATTGATATTCAGTCGCTCGCGCAATCCATTGCGCACCACTGAATGACGCGCACTTATCCGCAAGGAAGCGCGCGTCTTGCTTTGGATCACGCCTCGTTGAGGGCGTCGCGAAGTTGGAGAAGCAGGGTGCCCAACGTCTTTTGCGCCGCATCGGATTGCCCGGTGACAGCCTGCACTTGCGCAGGCACCTGACGCGCCTCGCGACGCAGATTCACACCGCGTGGTGTCAGGTCGATGAACACCTGACGCTCGTCCGCCTCGCCACGACGCCGCGTCAAAAGCCCCATGGTTTCCAGTCTTTTCAACAACGGCGTGAGGGTGCCGGAGTCGAGTCCGAGACGAGCGCCAAGCTGATTGACAGCGATATCGTCCTGCTCCCAGAGCACGACCATCGCGAGATATTGCGAATACGTCAGACCCAGTCTGTCGAGCATCGGCTTGTGAGCTTTTGTCATCGCCAGCGATGCCGAGTACAACGCGAAACCCAACTGCTCTTCCAGACGCACGGGTGATTTTTGTGCGGCTTTTTTGCTCACTGCCATTCGGGTATTACTTATCAATTCCAATTCGATTGCGCGCCATTCTATTTCACTGCGTGGAATGTGACCAGTTCAAAGCGTGAACGGCGTGACTCGCGGGACGGGATATTTCGCGGGAAAATTGCGCGGCCCGTGCGCCGCGCGCTGGACGTCGATACCTGGCTACGGGACGGCTGACGGTCAAGCGCAGATAACGGGCGGGACCGATCGCTTGTGACGAACCGCTAGCCACGGATGAAATCACTGCCGGTGGGGATGTCCATTGCCCACATGCCGACGGGCCAACGGGCCAAAAGGACGAAGGAAACCGTCCCAACGCTGCGCGCGCCCCTCGAAATTTACCTTTATCTGAATAATGTTCAGAAATACCGCACGGTAGCGGTCGTCTCCGGAATCCACGGCAGCGAAAACTTAGGAAAGGGGTAAAACGCGCTCCGCACCACCGGCATTCCAATCAACACGACGGAACGCCGGGACCGTTATGGGCAGCGCAAGAAAACGCTTTATCTGAGCATCTCTCAGTTTTAGCTGTGGATCGGGGGAGAAGGGGATAGTGCCGGGGGAGCCTCTTGGCAGTCGCAGCGCCAACCTGACGCTGGGACTGAATTCGCGTTAGCAAAACGGACGGGCGCGAATTCGCATCGTCGAACGGCAATTCACGCCGAACGCCGTCTTCACGCAGCGGTGCCCATTGGCTCAGGCCAAGAAAACACCGCCAAAAATGCGTTACCTGAGCAACCCTCAGCTTCTGGGGCAGAAAATCGCGCGCCGGGGAGCGCGCTTTCAAAATAGGGCGTCGGTCGATACCATGAGACCCAATTTCGATCACGACCGTCTTCTATCCGTGTCAGCAGTGTCCGCCTGGGCGAAATCGCCCGTCGTTGTGTGGGTGCGGCGCCAATTCGCACCGAACACCCTGCAAATCACGTTGCTGCTTGCCGGCATCGTCGGTCTGCTGGGGGCGTTGGCGACCGTAGCGTTTCGCGAAGCGCTCTCGGGGCTGCAATTCCTGCTCGCAGGACACCGCAGCGGTATGGTCGAGCTGGCGCAGAACCTCAACTGGTGGCAACGCCTGCTCCTGCCGACCGCCGGCGGACTGGTTGCCGGACTGATCCTCCAGTACGCAACGTTGTGGGTGCCGAAGAAGGGCGCCGACGACTACATGGAAGCCATTGCCATCGGTACCGGCGTGCTGAGCCTGCGCCAGACGCTCGTCAAAAGCGTGTCGTCGCTGTGCTCGGTGGCCTCGGGCGCGTCGATCGGTCGGGAAGGGCCGATGGTGCAGCTCGCCGCGATGTTCGCCTCGCTCGTCGGCCGCATTCTCGCGTTCCCGCCGGAGCGTCTTCGCCTGCTGGTCGCTTGCGGGGCGACGGCCGGTATCACCTCCGCCTATAACGCCCCGATCGCGGGCGCGCTGTTCATCTCCGAGATCGTCTACGGCTCGATTTCCACGGCGACGCTTGGCCCGCTGGTCGTCGCCTCGGTCATCGCGAACATCGTCATTCGCCAGTTCCTCGGCTACGCGGCGGTGTATCAGATGCCGCGCTTCGACTTCGTTTCCGGCTGGGAAGTCTTCTTCTACCTGGGCCTCGGCATTCTCGCGGGCGTGCTCGCGCCGCTGTTCCTGCGTCTGCTCGACACCGCCAAGGAGCGCTTCGGAGCCTTGCCCGTGCCGCTGTTCCTGCGTCTGGCGCTGGGCGGACTCGTCGTGGGCGTGTTGTCGCTGCAAGTGCCGCAGGTCTGGGGGAACGGCTACAGCGTGGTCAACTCGATCCTGCACACGCACTGGGCCTGGCAGGCACTGGCGATGGTGCTGGTGTTCAAGGTGTTGGCGACGGCATCGTCGGCCGGGTCCGGCGCTGTGGGTGGCGTGTTCACTCCGACACTGTTCGTCGGTGCCGCGCTCGGCAGCCTCTACGGCCTGGCGATGAACGCGCTCGCACCGGCCACGGCCTCGGTCGCCAGCAGCTACGCCGTAGTCGGCATGGGGGCGTTTCTGGCGGCGACGACGTATGCACCGCTGATGTCGATCCTGATGATCTTTGAAATGACGCTGAGCTATCAGGTGGTGTTGCCCCTGATGCTGGCTTGCGTCACGGCCTATCTCACCGCCCACGCGCTGCGCGCCGACTCGGTGTATGCGAAGTCGTTGCGCCGTAATCAGGTTGCGGGCCGCTGGTTGTCGATGACGGACGAGGGCAGCGAGATGCGTCTGTCGTCGCTGGCGGTGGACAACGATGCCACCGTGAGCGCCGCCGATACCGCGCAAGCGATCGAGGAACGCTTCGTCGCGACCGGCTATCGCAACCTCGTGGTGCGCGCGCCGGACGGACATCTCGTCGGCACGCTCGACGCGGCAAGCTGGTGGCGGCGCCGGGCCACCGGCAAGCCCGAGCAATGGACGGAGACGGTCACGCCGTGCAAGGCGCTCGACGGCGAGATGGCGCTGGTCAGTGCCCTGCGCGCCGTGGGCACGATGCACGCCGACTGGGTGCCCGTAACGGGGCCGGAAGGGAAGTGGCTGGGTGTCGTCTCGCTGCCGGGACTCATCGAGATCGTGACCGAAGAGCGGGGCGGAGAATGAGCCATCGACCGGGCCCGAGCCCCATCAAACCGGCCGAACCGGCCACCGCGACGGACGGCACGCCCTATTCCGAGGTGTTCGACGACGTCTATCACAGCGTCAACGGGGCGCTCGGTCAGTCGCGGCACGTCTTTCTCGGCGGCAACGATCTTCCGCAGCGCTGGCGCGGCCGCGAACAATTCGTGATCGTCGAAACCGGCTTCGGCCTCGGCCTGAATTTCCTTGCGACGTGGGCCGCGTGGCGCGACGATCCGCAACGTCCCACGCGACTGCATTTCGTGTCGGTGGAGAAGTTTCCGTTCCGTGCGCAGGATCTTCGCCGGGTGCTCGAGTCGATGCTCGTGCAGCCGGGCATGGGCGAACTCGCGCCGCTGGTGCAACGCTTGTGCGACGTCTGGCCGTCTCCGGTGGCGGGCTGGCATCGGCTGGAGTTGGCCCCGGGCGTGGTCCTGAGCGTCGGCTTCGGCGACTTTTTCGACTTGATGCCCTCGCTGCGCGTGGGCGCCGATGCCTTCTATCTCGACGGCTTCTCCCCGGCCAAGAATCCCGACATGTGGACGGCGAACGTCTTCAAGACGCTCGGCCGTATGGCACGCGACGGGGCAACAGTATCCACCTACACCTCGGCCGGACAGGTGCGGCGCGATCTCATCGCCGCCGGCTTCGCGATGGCACGCCGTCCCGGATACGGCTACAAGCGCGACATGCTCGCGGGTCACTACGCACCGGCGTACCGGATGCGGCGATACGATCCGCCCACGGCACCCCCGCCGCGTGCGCGCGAGGCGATTGTCGTCGGCGCAGGGATGGCGGGTACGGCGATGACGCGGCGGCTCGTCGCGCGGGGCTGGCGAGTGCGTCTGTTCGAACGGGCGCAGGCGCCGGGGTCCGCCGCGTCGGGCAATCCGGCGGGCGTCTTTCATCCGCAACTCTCGGCAGACGACAACGTGTTGTCGCGCCTCACTCGCGCGGGCTTCCTGTACGCCCTCGCGCAGTGGAAAACGCTGCCGGGCGGGCTGCCCGGTCGAGCCGACGGCTTGCTGCAAGTCGCCATGACCGACGCTGAAGCGCAGGCCATGCAGCAACTTGTCGCGGCGCACGAGTATCCGCACGCGTATGCGAAGTGGGTCGACGTGGCGCAGGCGTCGGCTCTTGCCGGACAGACGCTGGCGCATGGCGGCATCTGGTATCCGGAGGGCGGCTGGCTCGCGCCCGCCATGCTTTGCCGCGCCGAACTGGTCGCCGCTGGCCCATCGCTCGACGTGCGCTACGGGGTGGAAGTCGAGCGTCTGGTGCCGCGCTATGGCCGTTGGGCAGCCCTCGACGGAACGGGGCGCGTGCTGGCCGAGGCCGACGTCGCCATCGTGACGGCAGCCGACGTCTCACAAAAACTGCTCGCCCCGTATCTCGCTCCCGAGTTCTTGCCCGTCAAACGGGTTCGCGGGCAATTGACCTTTCTGCCGCCCGACACGTTGCCCGAGCTTCGCGTGCCGGTTTGTGGCGACGGCTACGTAGCACCGTCGTCGTTGGGCGGGGCCGGGCCGATCACAGGCGCGACGTACGGCTTCGACGATCCGGCCGAGGAGGTGCGCGTCGCCGATCATCAGGCCAACTTGCGCCGTCTTGCCGCGCTGCTGCCGGCTCACGCCGACCTGTTTGGCGACGCGGGACTGGCCAGCGAAAGCGCCGCCGCCGAGCTTGGCGGACGCACGGCATTCCGCTCGTTGCTGCCCGACCGGCTGCCCATGGCCGGGCAACTGCCCGATATGGCCGCCATAGAGCCCCTGCGCCGACGCCTGACCGGCGGGCACCCGCGGGACCTGCCGCGTCTGGCAGGACTGTACGCGAGCTTTGCGTTCGGTTCCCGGGGACTGGTCTTCGCGTCGCTGTGTGCGGAACTGGTCGCCAGCCAGATCGAAGGCGAGCCGTGGCCGATCGGCGCCGATCTGGCCGATGCCATCGACCCCGCTCGCTACCTGATGCACGCGCTACGCAAAGGCTGATCGGCTGGCGGCGCGCGCTCAGCCGCGATTCCCGCAATTCCCCGATTCCCGCGATTCCCCGATTGCGCGGTCGTCCGGTTACGCAGATCGCCAGACAAAACCCGCCCACGCCCGTTATTCACGTTCTCTCACGTCCGTTTAGGCGGGCGTAAAGACGGCCGCATGGTGCCGTACTCCGAAAATAGGGGGGCGCCTCAATAATTCGAATCTGACCCTATAGGGGTCAAACGCCCGCCCCGAGCGGGGGCTGCGCGCCCAAGGCGCTTGCCCCCGTACTTTCGGACGATCGCTCGGATATCAAGCGCCCTAAGGCGTTCATCCCCCTGGTTCGGCAGGCAAGGGAATCGCGATCGCCCGGCCATCCCCACGCGGCGGGCCTGCTGCCTTCGTGACGGCCGTTTGAAATCGCCAAAAACCGAGTGTGGCAAAATAAACCCAACCCTTCGGGTTCGTCGCGCATTTGTCGTTCATCTGCAACCCCGCGCGCGACATTCTTTCCTTTTCACCACTTGATGCGCCGTCAAGCGGCGCAAAGCGAGCATTAATGACGTCGGAACTGTCCCTTCTCCCGGGCTGGCCGCCGGCGCCCGATCCCGTTTTCTTCGCCGGTCTGGCATTGGTATTTGCCGGACTCGCGGGGGAGATCTGTTTCCGGAAATTGCGCCTGCCGCGCATTACCGGTTACGCGGTGGTCGGGCTGGTCGGTGGCACCCTGGGTCTTTCCTCGATGCTGGACGCGCAGACAAGCGCGGCCATCCGCCTGCTGATCGACCTGGCACTCGGCCTGCTGCTGTTCGAACTGGGAAGCCGCCTCAATCTGAAATGGATGCGGTCCAACCCCTGGATCATCGTCACCAGCGCGCTGGAAGCCTTGCTCACCTTCGTGGCGGTCTATGTCGTGCTGCGTGTGTTCAACGTGTCGCCGCTCACCGCCGTACTCATCGCGTCGATCTCCATGGCGACCTCGCCCGCCGTGGTCATCCAGCTCAAGAACGAACTGCGTGCCGAAGGTCAGGTCACGGAGCGTTTGCTGGCGCTCGCGGCGCTCAATAGCGTGTACGCGGTCGTCGCGGTGAAGCTTGTCTACGGCTGGATGCACCAGGCCTACCATTCGAGCTTCTGGGTCGTGCTGTTCCATCCGTTGTACCTGCTCGTCGGCTCGATCGTGCTGGCGTTCGTTCTGGCGAAAGCCTGCAATCTGGTCTTCCGCAAGTTCGGCAGTCAGGACCATCACGGTTTCGTGGTGCTCATCGGGCTGATCATGCTGATGGTTGCCCTGGTGCACATGCTCAAGTTGCCGAACTCGCTCACGCTGCTGCTCGCCGGGATCATCTTCCGGAATGTGGAGGAGCGCCCGCAGCTTTGGCCGGCGTACTTCGGCACGGCCGGATGGCTGCTCGCGGTAGTGCTTTTCGTGCTGACGTCGCTGGCGTTCCAGTGGGAATACGTCGTCATCGGCGGGTTGGCGGCACTGGCGATCATCGTCGTGCGCTCGCTCGCAAAGGTGGTGGGCACGGTCGCCGTCGCCCATCAGGCAGGTATCAGTTACAAGCAGGCCGTCGCGCTCGGGTTCTCGTTGTGCCCGATGGCCAGTCTCGCGTTCGTACTCGTTGCCGACACGTACGACATCTATCCGCAGTTCGATCCGATGCTCAAGGCCGTGGTGATGTGTGCCATTGCCGTGCTGCAACTGGTTGGCCCGCTGGTGGTCTATTGGGCGTTGGCCCTTGTCGGTGAACGGAAGGATTAAGCCATGTCATTAGAAGAATTCATTCCCTCGAAGCCGTGTACTTTCGGCGTGGAGCTGGAGATGCAACTCGTCAATCGTCACGATTACGATCTGACGAAAGCGGCGTCCGATCTGATGCGGCTCGTGGCCAAGGAGACGCATCCGGGCGAGATCAAGCCGGAGATGACGGAGAGCATGATCGAGTTGTCGACGGACATCTGCCATCACCACAGCGATGCCGTCACCCAACTGCGTCGCGTGCGCGACGTGCTGGTGGCCGCGAGCGAGCAACTGAACGTTGGCTTGTGCGGCGGCGGCACCCATGCCTTTCAGCGCTGGAGCGAGCGCACGATCTACGACTCGCCGCGTTTTCACTTCCTGTCCGAGCTTTACGGCTATCTGGCGAAGCAGTTCACGGTGTTCGGTCAGCACGTTCATATCGGTTGTCCCGACCCTGACAGCGCGCTGTATCTGCTTCACGCCATGTCTCGCTACATCCCGCACTTCATTGCGCTGTCGGCCTCGTCGCCTTACGTGCAGGGGGTCGACACGGGCTTTCATTCCGCGCGCCTCAACTCGGTGTTCGCGTTTCCGCTCTCGGGGCGTGCGCCGTTCGTACTCAAGTGGGAAGACTTCGAGACGTATTTCGACAAGATGGTGAAAACCGGCGTTGTCGAGAGCATGAAGGACTTCTACTGGGACATCCGCCCTAAACCGGGTTTTGGGACGATCGAAGTCCGAGTCATGGATACCCCCTTATCGATCGACCGCGCGGCCGCTATCGCTTGCTACATCCAGTCTCTGGCCCGTTATCTGCTCGAGGAGCGTCCGTTCGTGCTGAGCGAGGACGATTACCTCGTCTACACGTTCAATCGCTTCGAGGCCTGCCGGTTCGGTTTGGACGGCGCTTACGTCGATCCGCAGACGGGTGAGCGCACCACATTGGGGCAACACATCGCGCAAACGCTGAAGGTCATCAAGCCCCACGCTGCGGCGCTGGAGGCTGAAGCGGCCTGTGAGGAGATCCGTGAGCTTGTCGCATCGGGCAAGAACGACGCGGTGTGGCTGCGTGAGGTGCATGCCGACGCGAAGTCGCTCAACGAGATGGTTCGCCAGCAATGCTTGCGATGGGCCGCATGACGTGACGCGATCGCAAACGGTGCCGGTACCGGGCCGTTTGCTTGTGCCAACGCCCGTCGTGATGCGATCGGTGTAACGAAACCCCGCCAAGGCGGGGTTTTTTATTGTCTGCACAGTTTGCAGCAGGGGGTTTATGCGGCACCCGGCAGGAAGTGCTTCCGTTTTGTGCCGCCAGCAGAGCCAAACGCCTCGCCAGGGCCCGAATCACGCATCGCGAGCGCTGCGTTTTCCACTGTTCAGGCAGACCGGGTTTTCCGGTTTTCGCGCAGCTCGTAGCAAGGTTTTAAGGTTTTAATAGGTTTACTGTATGTATACATAGTAGTAGTTAACAAAGGAGCCCCACTCCTGTGGATAACCACAGTTAACGCTGTGTAAACAGAAAGTTGCCCGATTGAGAACTGGATGGACAAACAGCGGGTATCCCGAGAACAACTCGGAACAGTTTTTGCCCCCTGTGGACAGAACCGCAAGTTATCCCGAACCCATGCACATCTACTCCGATAGGTTATCCAGAAAGTTATCCACAGGCGCCTAAATATTGTGCAGAGCACCCCCGAAAACGGCCATTTGTGGATAATTTTGACGTTCTTACGTTGGCCGACCGGTTCGCGGCTACAATCTCGCCACTCTGATTTGTGACTCACCGTGCGTGGTGTAAGAAGTGATTGATGTTGGTTTTGTTGGCTATAACGAGCGAACTCGCCGGTACTGTCAAATTCTTCAATTCGCGTGTCCCGAAGGTCTTGCCTGCGAACACGCCGAAGCGCTATTTCCCCACTTTTTTGCAGAACCCCGCCAACGGCTACTGACGACTGGCGGTTGTGTTTCAAATAATTTGCGTTCTGTCCTAAACGTGGGACGGCGAGTGCGCGTGCGCGGCAACCCCGCGGAGTCCATGAATATCTCGAAGATCAAGGCAATTTCCCGCCAGGCGACGAGCGAATCCGAGACACGCGAAAAGCGACGCTATGGTCTGCGAGCCATATCTGGCGAGGCTTTGGGGAAGGCGTTGGAAATGATGCGGGATGCGACGGTGTTCGAGAGACGGCGGCGCGTTACCCCCTGTTCAGTGATCGATGTAATTCGCATGGGATGCGAAATATTTTTCGAGAGAATGCGCTTCGCACCATGAGTGCGCAGGACACCAATATTTTGTAAACATCGTGAGTAGGATTTGGGAGATCAGTACAAGAACTGATACGCCAAAATTAAGCTCAGAACACACAATGGAATCGTGGTGGGGCGGCAGGTTCAACAGCGACTTGCCGTCGCGTATCGACACGGAAGTGGCTTAGGGTTTCCCCCGGGCGGGGCGCCGAAATGAATGGAAAGCAATGTTAAGACGTGTGATGCACCGCTCGTGAGTTCAGTACATTTGACAAGCTGTTTTACTGACGTATAGTTTTTAGAAATCCTAACGAAAATCATGGCTACTCCGACCCCACTAGATGAAGCGCTATCCAAGCGCGTGACAGCAGGTTTGTTGCGCATGGGAACCGCGTTACGGAGCCACGCCTGGGAAGGCGCGGCAATGGCTGGATTGACGCCGACGCAGGGTGAGATTCTTACGCTCCTGCTCACGCGCGGCGTGCCGATGCGATTGGGCGAGATTGCGGAGGATGCCGCACTCACATCGGCCACGGTCAGCGAGGCCGTGAGCACATTGGAAAGTAAGGGGCTTGTCGAGAAACGGCGTGATGCCAACGACGGTCGTGCCCTGGCCCTGCGTCTGACGGCGCGCGGCAAGACGGCGGCCAAAAAGGCGTCGCAATGGCCGAACTTTCTGACCTCGGCATCGGACTCGCTCGGCGACAAGGAAAGCGCCCAGCTCTACCGAACGCTCGTCAAACTGATCTTCACGATGCAGGAGCGGGGCGACATGCCGCCGCAGCGCATGTGTCTGACGTGTACCCACTTCGAGGTCACGGCTCGCGGCAAAGGCGCGTACCACTGCAATTACTTCAACGCGACGTACGACGATTCGCGCCTGCCGCTCGACTGCAATGCGCATGAGGCATCGGACATCGCGACGCAACGCAAAGTCTGGAAGCTGTACAGCAAGGCTTGAACGCCAGCGCATCATTCGCGTTCTTCTCGCATCCTTCGTTACGCACCTGTGGCGCTAGCGAGGGGGAAAACGTCATCCTGTACCGGGTGACGTTTTTTTTCGCCGGTGCTTGTCACGCACATGACCGCCGCGTGCCTGTACACTGCGCTTTTTTGTCTCCACGAAACCTCGTCGCATAGAGATGGCAGCCAAGCGCAGAATCGAAGTCAGAAAGTCCGGCGTCCACGGTAAGGGGGTGTACGCGGTCAAGCGTCTCAAGAAGGGGGATCGCGTGATCGAGTACAAGGGCGAGATCATTTCGTGGCGCGAGGCGTTGCGCCGCCATCCTCATGATCCGGAGAACCCGACACACACCTTCTATTTCAGTCTGGAAGACGGTCGCTGCATCGACGGCAAGGTCGACGGCAACAACGCACGCTGGATCAACCACGCCTGCTCGCCGAACTGCGAAGCGCGTGAAGAGGGTGAGCATGTCTACATCTACGCCATGCGCGACATCGAAGCTGGCGAAGAGCTTTTCTACGACTACGGTCTGGTGATCGACGCGCGCTACACCGCAAAACTCAAACGCGAATACGCCTGCCACTGCGGCAGCAAGGCGTGCCGCGGCACACTGCTCGCGCCGAAGCGCTGAGCACGCCGGGTATCACTGACGGCAGGAAGTGCAGACGCTCGGCAGAGCGTTTGGCGGCATCGGTGCGGATCGGGCCGGGGTGAGGGTTCTGGCCGCGATACCGTCCGATGCTGAGGGAAATGCCCCGAATGCGTTGACTGGGGGCGGAGGGATTCAGGCGGGTCAGCTCGAGGCGCGATCGCCTGCGAACTGATCGATGGCCAGCGCCAGATCGACATCGCGTTGGGTCAGTCCGTCGGCGTCATGCGTCGAGAGGGTGATGTCCACGCGGTTGTAGACGTTGAACCACTCCGGGTGATGGTTCATCTTCTCGGCCTTGAGCGCCACCTGTGTCATGAAGCCGAAGGCCTCATTGAAGTCGTGAAACGTGAAGCTGCGCTGGATGGCGTCGCGTCCGATCACCTGGTGCCACTCGGGCAGCACTTCGGTCAGGCTGGCGCGTGCCTCGGATGAGAGTCGTGTTGTCATGGCATTCCTTTCAAAGCGTTCATGCAAGTCGGGCAGAGTCGAATCTACCGGCGCCGGCAAAGCGTCAGTGATGGCCGCATGCGGCGTCAGGAGGCGGGCCGGCTGAGCCGGGCGCAGTGCCCATGAAACGGCAGGGTTGCCGGTTCATTCGAGCTATTGTTCCACAGGCTGGCGCTACGTGTGTGTGTGCCGTATCCGAAAGCGCAATGCGCAAGAGACGAAGCGCCGGAAGTCGGGGCAAGGCTGGGCAGTTGTGGGCGAGCGGGGAAGACACGGCCCGGAACGAGCCGGGCCATGCCATCATGCGGGCAGCAGGATTTGCGTGTCTTCGGGACGAAGGGCGTTGGCCGCGAATGCCTGATGCTGCGCGAACGTCTTGAACAGCGTTGGCAGATCGGCGCGCATGGCGTCGAACAGTTGAGCGAAGTCGTCGATCACGAAGTACGTTTGCTGGAAGGTGTCGATGCGGTACTGCGTGCGCAGCACCCGTTCGAGCGAAAACCCAATGCGATTCGGTTCGCGCGACGTCAGCGAGAACTCCGTTTCGCCGCGGCTCGAGACAATGCCGGCGCCGTAGATGCGCAGGCCATCGCCGTCACGCATCAAACCGAATTCGACCGTGTACCAGTACAGACGCGCGAGCAACGGCAGCGCTCCGAGCGATTGCGCGACCTTGCCGGCTTCGCCGTAGGCTTGCATGAAGTCAGCGAACACCGGATTCGCGAGCAGCGGCACGTGACCGAACACGTCGTGAAAGCAGTCGGGTTCTTGCAGGTAATCGAGTTGGTCGGGACGGCGCATCCACCAGGTCGCCGGGAAGCGGCGATTGGCGAGGTGGTCGAAGAAGACTTCGTCCGGCACGAGGCCGGGCACGGCCACGACTTGCCAGCCGGTGGCGGCCATCAGTTTTTCGTTAAGCCTTGCGAACTCAGGCACGCGACGCGCGTCCATGTCGAGGGCGCGAATGCCGTCCATGAAAGCATCGCAGACACGGCCCGGCAGCATGGCCGTTTGACGTTCGTAAAGTTGTTGCCATACCGCGTGATCGACCGCGCCGTACTGATCGACGGGTTGATCGATGGTGAAGTCGGGCCGGGTCGTGAGACCGGCGTCGAATTGCTCCTTGAGCATGGCGGTAGTGGACATGATACGAACGACTCAATCAAGCAGTGACAGTGATTAAAAGTGTAGTGCGCATCGCGTGCGAAATGGGCGCATAATGCGCCTGTGGTGAAAGTCGTTTGCATAAATTTCGCATAAAAATATACTTTGTTGCGGAGATTCGTCATGCTTGATCTGGATCAGTTCGATTTGGCTCTTCTGAACGAGTTGCAGAGGAACGGTCGGGAAACGCATCACCAGTTGGCGGAGCGCGTGGCGCTCTCGCCGTCGCAGATCGGTCGTCGCCTGCAAAAGCTTGAGTCGGACGGGATTATCGAGGGGTATCGCGTGGTACTGCGCCCCGAGGCGTTGGGCTTGACGGTGACGGCGTTCACATCACTGCGTCTGAAACATCACGGCGATCACGCCATCGAGAAATTTCAGGAGCAGATAGATCTATTGCCCGAAGTGCTCGAGTGCCACGCGGTGGTTGGCGAGGCCGACTATCTGCTGCGCATCGTCGTGCCGGATCTGAACGCCCTGTCGACGTTCGTGATGAAACGGCTCATGCAGGTGCCGGGCGTGGAAAATGTGCGCTCGAACATCGTGTTGAGCGCGTTCAAGCGCAGCAATGCGCTGCCGCTGCACTACGTGGTGCCCAAGCAAACGCAGCGTTGAGCGGGCGCGGCTTCATGTGGCTTCATGCCGCCTCATGCCGCCTCGCGCTCCCCCGTCCCGATTGGCCCGGCTTGCCGGCCTGATCCCGCTTTGCCCGAACGATGCGAAGCGTGGCGGGCGTGCGGCGCGTTGGCCTGCCCCAGTGCCATCCGGGTCAGTCGGCGGGCATCAACCAGGGCTTCACGTAGCGTCCATAGATCAACGACTGGATCAGCGCGACGGTGGAGCCGACCAACACTTCGATAACGCGCAGCATGGCGAGGCTCAGTTCTTCGTGCAGTCCTTGTCCCTGTCCGCTCAACGCCGCCGACATCAGAATCACGACCGTTGCCGGACCCAGACGCCAGTTGGCCGGATAGTTCTGCACCAGCATCGCGGCCAGTGTGGCGATGGTGATGCCCACGAGCATGGCCGCCAATCCCGGACCCATGAGCAGCAAGACAATACAAGCCACGACGGCCCCGGTGATCGTGTTGATCGAGCGCGCCTTGAAATTGCTGCGCGCTTGCAGCGGATCTGGCTCGGTCACGATGATGAGCGAGATCATCGCCCAGTAAGGCTCGGGGAAGCCCGCGGCTCGCAGGCCGAACCAGACGATCAGCGAACCGCTGAGGATCTTGATCAGATAGACCAGCGCGTTCTTTTTCGGGTGGAGAAAGGCGATGGACATGAGACGCGCACGCTGCGAACACGGAAAGATGCCAGTGTGACATAGGCGGCTTCGCTAACCTAACGCAGACAATTCCGATCCGACCACGCCGGCGCTCCGAAATATCGTGCTCTGTTGTCGATCTGAACGTCAACGGTTCGAATTGCCAAAGATCGCGGGTTAGAATCGCCTCACCAGAATTCGGGAGGAGTCCGGCATGCATAGCCGAACGCAACGCGTCTGGCTGGCCGCGCCAATGGCGTGGGCGGCGCTGTGTCTTGGAATGTTCGTGACCTCTCCCGCGCAGGCGGCACGTGTCACGAGTGTGAGTCCGCAGGGAGAGGTTGCCAGCGTGGACCAGGTGGTCGTCAAATTCGACGAAGCCATCGTCCCGGCGGGCGATCCGCGTGCCCAGGCGCCGGCGTCTGTGAAGTGTTCCGACACCTCACTTACCGGTGAGGGCCACTGGCTCGAACCGAAAATTTGGGTCTACGACTTCAAGCAATCCCTGCCGCCGGGCGCGAAGTGCGCCGTCGAGCTGCGCAGCGGGTTGTCCGCCGTCTCGGGCACGGCGGTGACGGGCACCTCACGTTACGCATTCAACACGGGCGGCCCGGCCGTCTCGTTCATCCGGCCGTCGTACGGCGCTATCGACGAAAATCAGATCTTCATCCTCACGCTCAACGGCGCGGCAACGCCTGCCAGCGTGCGTCAGAACGCCTGGTGCGAAACGGAAGGCCTGGGCGAACGCATTGGCGTGAAGTGGATCGAGGGCGATACGCGCACAGCCCTGATCAAGCGTTTCGGTCTGGAAAAGCTGGCGCCGCGCGTGGTCATGCTGCAATGCAATCGCACGTTGGCGGCGGGGGCCAAGATGCATCTGGTGTGGGGCGCCGGCATCAGCACACCGTCGGGGGTGCCGACCAAGCAGGCGCGGCGCTTCGAATATGACGTGCGTGAGCCGTTTACTGCGGGTTTCACCTGCGAGCGTGAGAACGCAAACGCACCGTGCACGCCGTTGCGCCCGCTGCGTTTGACGTTCAACGCGCCGGTCGCGCGCGACATGGCGGCGAAGATTCGTCTGCAAGGCGCGGGCGCGGAACGTTCGCCGAAGTTCAGTGATTCGGATCGCGCGTCGAGCGTGAGCGATGTCACGTTCGATGCGCCGTTCCCCGAGAAGGCCGACCTGACCATCACGCTGCCGAACGGATTCACGGACGACACCGGCCGTGCGCTCGATAACGCCAGCGAATTCCCGTTGAAGACGAAGACGGCGACGATGCCGCCGCTCGCCAAGTTTGCGGCGGCACCGTTCGGCGTCGTGGAGCGCTTTGCCGAACCGGGAATGCCGCCGATGCTGCCGGTCACGTTACGCAAGGTAGAACCTGCGCTGCAAATCAACGGACTCGGTGTGGCCGGTATGGCGGGTGACGCCGCCAAGGCGAGCGAGAGCGGCCGCACCTTGCAGTTGCGGGTGGACGACGATGCCGAGGTCATGAACTGGATGTCGCGCGTGCGTCGCTTCGATGAGACGACGATGACGCGCAAGCAGATTGCGCAGGAGATGCCGTCGATTCTGAACGCACCGGCCGCGAAAGACGCGTTCGGGCCGAATGCGGCGGTGTTCGTCGAGGACAAGGTCACGCGTTACGACACGCGCAGTCTGTCGTTGCTCTCGGGCTTGCCGGGGGTGCAGGCGTTGACCTTGCCGGTGCCCAAGGAGAAGGATCCGCGTCCGTTTGAAGTGGTCGGCATCCCGTTCCAGAAGCCCGGCTTCTATGTCGTGGAACTGGCCTCGCCGTCGCTTGGGGCGGCGCTGCTTGGCAAGTCATTGCCGATGTACGTGCGTACCACGGTGCTCGTCACCAATCTGGGCGTGCATTTCAAGATGGGGCGCGATAACGCCGTTGCATGGGTGACGACGCTCGACAAAGGCCAGCCGGTCGCGAATGCGAAGGTGCGGGTGCTCGATTGCGATGGTACCGAGGTCGGCAGCGCCGTGACGGACAAGACCGGCGTGGCGAAGATCGACAAGTCTTTCGAGCGATACCGGTACTGCGAGAAGACGATGCGCTCGGGGTACTTTGTTGTCGCGCGTACGCAGGGCAACGATCCCGACATGGCGTTCGTGTCGTCCGACTGGAATCGCGGCATCGAGCCGTGGCGTTTCCATGTGCAGACCGATGGCGGCAGCAACCCGACCGTGCGTGCGCAAACGGTCTTCGACCGCATGCTGTTCCGTGTCGGCGAGACGGTGTCGATGAAGCACTTCATCCGTCAGGAAACCATGCAGGGGCTGGCGTTGCCTGCGAGCCTGCCGTCGCAACTGACGATCACGCACCAAGGATCCGGACAAACCTACACGCAGCCAATCAAGTGGCGCAACGGGCGATTGGCCGAGAACAGCTTCCAGATCCCGCAAGGGGCGAAGCTCGGCGAGTATTCGGTATCGCTCGACTACACGGATGCCGATTCGCGACCGAAGGCGTACCCGTCGTCGATCGACGCAGGGCATTTCCGTGTGGAGGCTTTCCGTCTGCCCGTGCTGGCCGGATCGATCGGCGTGCGCGATGCGGCGAAGTCGCCCCTCATCAACAAGACGGAAGCGCCGATCAACGTGCAGGTGAATTACGTGGCGGGTGGTCCTGCGGGTAATTTGCCGGTGCGTGTCTCGGCGTTGTTGCGTGTGCGCGATCTGACGTTCAGCGACTACGACGATTTCAGCTTTACGCCTTATCGTCCGCCGTCGGCGCAGGCGGGAGCCGATGACGACGATCAGGGCAATGACGAGAGTTCGGGGTCGAGCGATCAGAAGCTGGTGGCCGACAAGCAGCGGTTGGTGCTGGATCGAAACGGCGCGGGCAGTCTCACGCTCAAGGATCTGCCGAAGGTCGACCGTCCGAGCGATCTGGTGCTCGAAGCGAGCTTTGCAGACCCGAACGGCGAGATTCAGACCCTTCGCGGCAACGCCACGCTTTGGCCCGCGAATCTGATTACCGGTGTGCGCAGCGAGAGCTGGGTCTCTGTGACGAACAAGCTGCCGGTGAAGGCGATCGCGCTCGACTTGCAGGGCAAGCCGAAGGCCGGCGTGGCAATGGATGTGCGCGCCGAGGCTCGCATGACCACCAGCAGTCGCAAGCGGATGGTGGGCGGCTTCTATGCCTACGACAACCGCACGGAGGTCAAGGACCTTGGAAACGTGTGCAGCGGCAAGACGGACGAGCGCGGTCTGCTGTCGTGCGACGTGTCGCTCTCGCAGCCGGGCGAAATCACGCTCGTTGCCCAGGCGAAGGACGACAAGGGCAATCTCAGCACCTCGACGACCAGCGTATGGGTGACGGGACGCGGCGAGGTCTGGTTTGGCGGTGATAACACCGACCGCATGGACGTGCTGCCGGAGCGTCGTGCCTATGAACCGGGCGAGACGGCCAAGTTGCAGGTGCGCATGCCGTTCCGCTCGGCCACGGCGCTGGTGGCGATCGAGCGAGAAGGCGTGATCGAGACACGCACGATGGAGATCTCGGGCAAGGACCCGAATGTGTCGCTCAAGGTCGATCCGTCCTGGGGACCGAACGTCTACGTGTCGGTGTTGGCGGTGCGCGGTCGCATCCACGAGGTGCCCTGGTACTCATTCTTCCAGTGGGGCTGGAAGCAGCCGATGGAGTGGTTCCGCGCCTTCTGGTACGAGGGCCGGGAGTACCAGGCGCCGACGGGGCTGGTGGATCTGGGCAAGCCGGCCTATCGCTTCGGATTGACCGAACTGCGTGTGGGCACGGCGGGGCAGCGTCTGGGCGTGGAGGTCAAGCCCGATGCGGCGACGTATCCGGTGCGAGGTCATGCCAAGGTGCGAATCAAGGTCACGCAGCCGGATGGCAAGCCGGTCGCGGCAGGCTCGGAAGTGGCCGTTGCTGCCGTCGATGAGGCACTGCTCGAACTGGCGCCGAACACGAGCTGGAATCTGCTCGACGCCATGTGGCAGCGCCGCAGCTACAGCGTGACGACGGCCACGGCGCAAATGGAGATTATCGGGCGCCGGCACTACGGCCGAAAGGCGGTGCCGGCGGGTGGTGGCGGGGGCAAGAGCCCGACGCGCGAGCTGTTCGACACGCTATTGCTCTGGCAACCGCGTGTCGTGCTCGACGACAAGGGCGAGGCGATTGTGGACGTACCGCTCAATGACGCGCTGTCCAGCTTCCGCATCGTGGCGGTTGCCGATGACGGCAGGCCCGGCGCGCAGGCGCTCGGCTGGTTCGGCACCGGAACGGCGACCATCCGCACCACACAGGACCTGCAACTGATCTCGGGATTGCCGCCGCTGGTACGTGAGGGCGATAACTATCGTGCCCAGTTCACCGTGCGCAATACGACACAACACGCCATGCAGGTGCAGTTGAGCGCACGTGCGACGCAGATGACGCTGGCGCCGCAACGCGTGGATGTGCCGGCCGGTGAATCGCGCGAAGTGGCGTGGGAAGTGACGGCGCCCGCCGGTCTGGCCGACACGCGTGCCCAACGGTTGTTGTGGGAGGTCAGTGCGCAGGCCCCGGCGGCTGGCGGTGCACCTGCCGCGAGCGACACCATCAAGGTGGGGCAGGACATCCAGCCATCGCTGCCTGCGAGCGTTCAGCAGTCGGTGCTCACGCAGGTGGAAGGTAGTCTGACGTTGCCGATGGCACCGCCTGCGGGTGCGGTGGCCGACAGCACCGGCAAGCTGCGCGGCGAGGTTCGCATCAGCATGCAACCGCGTTTGTCGCAGGGATTGCCGGGCGTGAAGCGCTGGTTCGAGCTGTATCCGTATGCGTGTCTGGAACAGCAGGCGTCGAAGGCGCTTGGCCTGCGCGATGTCGCGCAGTGGAAACGGGTGACGGGCATGCTGCCGTCGTATCTCGACGAAGACGGTCTGGCGAGTTACTTCCCGCCGCAGGAGGGCTTTGCCAATCAGGGCAGCGATACGCTCACCGCTTATCTGCTGGCCGTGAGCAACGAAGCGAAGGCGCTTGACCCCGCGTACGTCCTGCCGGACGACGCGCTGGCCCGCATGGAGGACGGTCTGACGGCGTTCGTCGAAGGGCGTCTCACGCGCCGCTTCTGGGCGCCGCGTGACGACCTGACGTTGCGCAAGCTCACGGCGATCGAGGCGCTGTCCCGGTATGGGCGGGCAAATGCGCGCATGCTCAGTTCGCTCACCATCGCGCCGAACGATTGGCCGACATCGGCGGTCATCGACTGGTACGCGATCCTGCAACGCTTGCCCGACGCGCCGCAGCGTGCCGAGCGTCTGGCGCAGGCCGAGCAGATCCTGCGTGCGCGTCTGTCGTATCAGGGCACGCGGGTGGGCTTCTCGACGCAGGGCAGCGATGGGCTTTGGTGGCTGATGGTCGGCCCCGAGACCAACGCCGCGCGCCTGGCGTTGCTGATGAATGCGAACCCTGCGTGGAAGGACGAGATGCCGCGTCTGGTGATCGGACTGCTGGGTCTGCAATCGCGTGGCGCCTGGTCGACGACCACCGCCAACGTGTGGGGCGGGCTGGCGGTGGATCGCTTCTCGGCACGATTCGAGCGCGACACGCCAACGGGGCAAACCGCCATTCAATGGCAGCGCGACAACCAGACGAGCGGTGCCGTGCAGACCGTCGACTGGGACAAGCTCAAGGCCGGCACCGTGCCGCCCGCTGTCTCGCTGCCATGGCTGAGCCGCGCCGCTGCCGGTACGGACAGCGCGCGCGATGTGTTGCGTCTCGAACAGACCGGCGTGGGCAAGCCGTGGGCGACCATCCAGAGTCTGGCCGCAGTGCCGCTCAAGGCGCCGTTCTCGGCGGGCTACCGTGTTACGCGCAGCGTTCAGGTGCAAGATGCTGCGGATCGTTCGGGGGAGAGCTTCGTGCGCGGCGCGGTGTTGCGTGTGCGTCTCGATATCGACGCGCAGGCCGACATGCGCTGGGTCGTGGTGAGCGATCCGCTGCCGGGCGGGGCGACGGTGCTCGGCGGCGGCCTCGGGCGCGATTCGGCCATTGCCACGCAAGGAGAGAAGAGCGAAGGCGCCATGCCGGCGTTTGAAGAACGCGCCCAGGACGCCTATCGCGCGTATTACGACTACTTGCCGAAGGGGCAGCATCGGATCGAGTACACGGTGCGCCTGAACAACGTCGGCA
The DNA here is from genome assembly GCF_016428915.1 of Pandoraea sp. ASV26. Lineage (GTDB taxonomy): Bacteria > Pseudomonadota > Gammaproteobacteria > Burkholderiales > Burkholderiaceae > Pandoraea. Next base: position 5,315 of record NZ_JAELTP010000036.1, on the reverse strand, counting down.
AGTTCGCAACGCCGCCGACGCGCGTCGAAGCGATGTACGAGCCTGCGATGTATGGCGAGACGCCGAACGCGCCCGTGCAAGTGGTTCCGGCGAAGCCATGAGGAACGGGAGTCGAACCGACATGACGTCGAACTTCTTTGCCCCGGCGGCGGCGCTGCCGCGCGAGGCGCGTCGCTTCTGGTGGCTGGCGGCCGTTGCCGGCGCGGCGTATGCACTGGCGTTGCGCGGGGCGCCATATGCCGATCAGGCGGTCGCGAAGGTGCTGTTGTGTGCGCTGCTGCTGTTCGCGGCGTTGTATCACCGGGTGCCGCGCGAGCGGGTGTGGTTGTGTGCGGCCCTGATCTTCTCTGCGGCGGGCGATGTGCTGCTCGCGTTGCCAACGTTAGCGCTTGGTTTCGTGCTGGGACTCGGCGCCTTCCTGCTGGCTCACCTCGCGTACTTCGCGCTGTTCTGGCGGTTGCGGCGCCCGTGGGCGCACGCGCCGGGCTGGCATCGCGTCGCCATCGTGCTGGTGTGGGCGGCGGCGGCGCTCGCCTACGTGATGTATTGGCCCGGCATGGGCGAACTCAAGGCGCCGGTCGCGTGCTACGTGATCGTGCTGGCGATGATGGCATCGGCGGCGCTGCTGGCCGACCTGCGCGGAGAATGGGCTGCCGTCGGCGCGCTGCTCTTTACGATCTCGGACGCCCTCATCGGCACCACGCGCTTCGTCGGCACGATCCCGGCGCAGGAGTACGCCATCTGGATTCTCTACGGGCTCGCGCAGTTGCTGCTGACCGCCGGCATCATGGCAGTGCGCGCGCCGCGACTGCCTCAAGAGGGCGAGGAGCATGTGCGCGGTGCTTGAGTTTCGCGGTTGGGGCGGTGCGCGCCACGTCGTGCTGAGCGTCGCGTTGGCGCTTGGGTTGTTGCAGGCGTCGGTGCCTGCGCAGGCGGTGCCGTCGTTTGACGAGGTGCGGCAGGACTGGCGCGCGTCGGACTGGATTCTGCTGGATCGTCGCGGCGAACCGTTGCAACGTCTGCGGGCCGACATGCAGGCGCAACGCGGCGACTGGGTCACGCTCGCCGAGGTGTCGCCGGCCTTTCGTCAGGCGCTGATCGTCTCGGAAGACAAGCGTTTTTACGAACACAGCGGCGTCGACTGGCGTGGCGTGGCGGCGGCCGCATGGGGCAACCTCTGGCACTCGCGCACGCGCGGCGCCTCCACGCTGACGATGCAGTTGGCGGGGCTGCTCGACGACGATCTGCGTCCGAGTGCGCGCAATCGTTCCGTCACACAGAAGATCGGTCAGGCCGCAACGGCGGTATGGCTCGAGCAGCGCTGGCGCAAAGATCAGATTCTCGAAGCGTATCTGAATCTCGTGCCGTTCCGCGGTGAACTCGTCGGGATCTCGGCCGTCTCGCAAACGCTCTTCGGCAAGCTGCCCATCGGGCTCGATGCTCGCGAGGCGGCACTGGCTGTCGCGCTACTGCGGGCACCGAATGCTGCGGCCCCAAGAGTGGCGCAGCGAGCCTGCGGCATTCTGCGCGACATGGGGCAGGCCGCTGACTGCAACGGTCTCGACGGCTACGCGCAACTCGTGTTTTCGCGACCGGCCAGCGTGATGACGACACGCGATGCCGTCAACCTCGCGCCGCACTTCGCGCGTCGTGTTTTCAGCGCGAGCGGTTCACCTCGTTCACCGCGTCCGCCGGCGGGCACACGCATCGTCAGCACGCTGGACGCCAACCTCCAGCGCATGGCCGTCACCACGTTGCAACAGACCTTGCGCGAACTGGGCACGCCAGGACGTTCGCGGAACGTGCAGGACGGGGCGATCGTCGTCATCGATAACGCAAGCGGTGACATTCTCGCGTGGGTGGGATCGTCCGGGGCCTTGTCGTCCGCCGCACAGGTGGACGGTGTGACGTCGTTGCGGCAGGCCGGCTCGACACTCAAACCGTTTCTCTACGCCCAGGCAATTGCCGAGCAGCGTCTGACGGCGGCGTCGCTCCTCGACGATTCGCCCATCGATCTGCCCACGGGCGGTGGTCTGTACATTCCGCAGAACTACGATCGTCATTTCAAAGGATGGGTCAGTGCGCGAACGGCGCTGGGCTCGTCGCTCAACGTGCCCGCCGTGCGCACGCTTGTAATGGTGACACCGCGCCGGTTCGCTCAGACGCTCGTCGCCCTCGGCCTGCCGCTTACGCAAAGCGGCGACTACTACGGTTACAGCCTCGCGCTCGGCAGCGCCGACGTTACGCTGCTTTCGCTGACGAATGCCTATCGCGCGCTGGCCAACGGCGGAACCGCCAGCGGCGTGAACGAACGCATGCCGGAGACGGTGCGCTCGCGCGGCACGGACAAAACGAAGGGAAGTGTTCGCGTCGACACCCGGAAGGCAGTCTTCTCGCCGCAGGTGAGTTTCATCGTGTCGGACATGATCGCCGATCGGCAGGCGCGCACCCGCACGTTCGGCCTCGATAGCCCGCTTTCCACGCGCTACTGGACGGCAGTGAAGACCGGCACCAGCAAGGACATGCGCGACAACTGGGCCGTCGGATATTCGCGGCGCTACACGGTCGGTGTCTGGGTCGGCAATGCCGATGGCGCGCCGATGTGGGATGTCTCCGGCGTGTCGGGGGCCGCACCGATCTGGCATCGCGTGATGGACTATCTGCATCGTCGCACGGCGAGCCTGCCGCCATCGCCACCGCCGGGCGTCGAGCATGTCGCAGTGCAGTACGCAGAGCATGTGGAACCCACACGTGAAGAGTGGTTTCTTCCGGGCACGTCGCAAAGCACGATTGCGCTCTCGGCGCTCGCGACGAAAGCGCCCAGCGGGCCGCTCTGGCGGATTGCCGGGCCTGCCGACGGCACCATCGTCGCGCTGGACCCGGACATTCCGCCGGCGAACCAGCGACTGTGGTTTCAGGTGGCCGCTGCATGGCCCAAGGGGGCTGCGTGGCGACTCGACGGTAAGCCTCTCGCGGGTGGTGCGCGTGTGGGGTGGCTGCCGTGGCCCGGGCGTCACACGCTCGAACTCGTCGATGCGGCCGGCGCCGTTCGCGACAGCGTGCGCTTCGAGGTACGCGGTGCGACGGTGAACGACGGCAAGCGCATGCGCAATGCGAGTCGCTGAGCGCATGTGCGCTCGACGCGATTGAAGTGGTCGACGTGGTGGGTCACGATTTGCACGGAATAATTTTTGATGTGGCAGACGCGTTCACGCGATGCGCGCTACACTGAAATCAGACTTGGCAATGCGTGACGCGATGTCGCGGCGAAGAGTGTGAACCCTGCCGCCGGAGGCGCACGCCCCTGAGCGGAGACATATCGATGATCACGCTGGACGCGCGTCAAACCGCGCAGTTGCTGCCTTATCCTCAGTTAGCCGACGGTATCGAGGCCATGCTCATGGAGATGCGCTCGGGTACCGCGCGTGCGCCTGAGCGTCTGCACTTCCCCCTGACCGAACCTGAACGCGGCCGCCGTGGCGGCGTGCTGCTGGTGATGCCTGCTGCCAATCGCGACGTGGCGATGACCAAGCACATCACGGTTCATCCCGAGAATTGCCGTGCGGGTAAACCATCCATCATCGGCGAGGTGATGGTGTTCGATCCGCACACGGGCGAGCGCCTGATGTTGCTCGACGGGCCGACCATCACCGGTCGTCGCACCGCCGCCGTGACGCTGTTCGCCGCCCGGAAATTCGCGCCGCGCCCGAAGGGCCCCGTGCTGATTGTGGGCGCCGGTGTGCAGGCGAGGGCGCATCTCGAGGCATTTGCCGCCGGGATGGGCACGCGTCACTTCATGATCTTCTCGCGCAGCCCGGAGCGCGCGCATGCCCTCGCGGATCACGCTGCCACGCTTGGGGTGGAAGCGACCGTGGTCGACGCCATCGAACCGGTGCTGAGCACCGTGAGCATCGTGATTACCGCGACCACCAGCAGCGAGCCGGTGCTGCCGGATAGCGACGTGCATCGCTGGCGAGATGACATCTTCGTCGCGGGCGTCGGCGCGTTCCGCCCCGACATGCGCGAACTGCCGCCGCAGTTGTGCCGCGATGCGGCCGTGCGCGGCACTCTCGTCGTCGACACCTGGGAGGTCAAGCACGAAGCCGGCGATCTGCTGCATGCCGCCATTGACTGGGGCCGTGCTGCGCCGCTTCTCGACGCGATCATCACGCCCGATCGTTTCCGCTCGAGCGGGCCGGTGCTTTTCAAGAGCGTGGGTTACGCGTTATGGGATCTGGCCGCCGTGCTGTGCGCACGCGCCAATCTCGCGAGGGACGGTGTACCCGCGTCGTGAGATGACCGGTACACGATTTGACGATGTGACGATGCGATGATGAACGCACGAGACGTCGATCACGCCGATCACGCCGCTAACGCCGCTAACGCCGCTAACGCCGCTAACGCCGCTAACGCCGCTAACGCCGCTAACGCCGCTAACGCCGAAGCGAACGCCGCGTCGCGTGGTCTCTCGTCGCCTCGCTCAGGCGGGTAGCGCGAAAGGCACCCGCGCCGAGGCGCCTGCACGCGGTGCATCGCCCGGCGAAGACTCCGGCGTAATCACATGGACTGGCAGACCGAGCGTCGTCTCGATGAGGTCGGCGAGCATCACTTCGTGCGGTGTCCCAGTGGCGAGAATGCGTCCGTTGGCGAGCAGCGCCATGCGGTCGGCATGACGCGCCGCGAGGTTGATGTCGTGCACGATGGCCATCGCGCCAAATCCCCACGTTCTGGCAAGGTCGCGCGTGAGCGAGAGCAGATGATGCTGATGGGCGAGGTCGAGCGCCGCCGTCGGCTCGTCGAGCAGCAGATAACGCGGCACCGATGGCGCTGGCGCTGGCGCATCGTCGTCCGGCCAGAGTTGCGCCAGCACCCGGGCGAACTGCACGCGCGCCCACTCGCCGCCCGACAGGGTCATCACGTCACGATGCAGCAACGACAGTGCGCCAGCGTACTCCAGCGAGAGCGTTGCGATCTCCGTGTCGCTCTTCGTGGGCTTGCCGGCGTTGCCACGTCCGCGCGATCTGGGGAAGGGCAGACGCCCCATCGTCACGATCTCGAGGGCGCTGAAGGGGAACGACAACTGCGCCGTTTGCGGCAGCACGGCGCGCAGGCGTGCCAGCGCCGCCGTGGTGTATTGCGAGAGCAGCGCGCCGTTGAGCGTGATGGCGCCGCTCACATGGGCGCGCGGGGGCATAGGCTCGCCCGCGAGCGCCTTGAGCAACGTGCTCTTGCCCGCGCCATTGCGGCCCAGCAGGATGAGCAACTCGCCGGGACGGATGTCGAGCGACAACCCGTCGAGCACGGGCGAGTCGGCG
>NZ_JAELTP010000359.1 GCF_016428915.1 Pandoraea sp. ASV26 | reverse complement strand
GTGAGGGGGGTACAGGATTTTTGGGGGCTTTGATCTGGTTGCTTTATTTGATTTTTTTTCTTCTTCTTTTTCACTTTCACTTTTTTCGCTTTTTTGTTACTATACTTTGTATAACTACCTATGATGGTACGGTGTTTGTAATTTGGTTCTTTTTTTTACTTTTATAGCGTTTACCTTAATTGCACCAGGAAACCAAGTCTGTTTATATTGTAGCTGTATTTACAATGTCACGAAAATAAATCTTCCTATCAATGTTTTGTGAAGAATATATTCCATTGGGTATCTTGACAACATGATGGCCATTTTATTTATCCACGCTCCGGTTCATCATCTCCAGTCGCCGCATATTCATTCCCATGTCCATGTACACCCCCATCCAAAATCACAGCCTCATTATTATCCAAGTCATCCTGCACCCTCCTCCACCCCTTCCGTCGCTCCCGTCGCTCCGAAGCCGTGTCAGGCC
>NZ_JAELTP010000358.1 GCF_016428915.1 Pandoraea sp. ASV26 | reverse complement strand
GCGCTTGGTTGGGGCAGAAGATTTCCTGAGCCAGAAGAGTGAAACGGGAGGGAGAGCAGATGGGAAAAGGTTCACCGCAAGCTCCCTGCAGAAAACGTGGCGGTGGTGCTGAATTGAGAGGCGGACAGAAGAAGATCAGACTTCGGAGGTCCAGCAAGGTTGAGGTGACGTCTGGAAGCGGAACAAACAGAGTTTGGGAACCAGCAAGCTCGTGGCAGGCCGGGGAAGAAAAAGAGATAAAGGGCAAAGGAGCGAAGTTTCTTTGTCTGCCGTCAACAAGAGAGGTATCTGGCTAGGGCATCGTGTGCAGCAACGACGACGCCGCTACTGAGCTGTATCGGTCGATTGGGCAATTTACCGCACACCCTTTCTTGGGGCCTCTCTCTCTTCAACCAGCGATGGGTCGGCTTTGGTGCAGCGGGACGTGGGTTTGTCGCCGTGGTTCGGTTTTGCTGGACCCAAACAC
>NZ_JAELTP010000357.1 GCF_016428915.1 Pandoraea sp. ASV26 | reverse complement strand
CCCCCCCCCCCCCCCCCCCCCCCCCCCCCCCCCCCCCCCCCCCCCCCCCCCCCCCCCCCCCCCCCCCCCCCCCCCCCCCCCCCCCCCCCCCCCCCCCCCCCTCCCCCCCCCCCCCCCCCCCCCCCCCACCACCCCACCACACGGTTCGTCGGCAGCGTCAGATGTGTATAAGAGACAGCCCTCACGGTATTCAGCGAACAACTTGAACAGATCCAGCACTTCGTCTTGATCTAGAACTGTGTCAAAAATGTACTGGAATGCCGAAGATAACGTGTCTGATGTGGGATGGCACTGTCTCTTATACACATCTCCGAGCCCACGAGACGATATTGTGTATCGCGTATGCCGTCTGCTGCTTGAAAAGGGGGGGGGGGGGGGGGGGGGGGGGGGGGGGGGGGGGGGGGGGGGGGGGGGGGGGGGGGGGGGGGGGGGGGGGGGGGGGGGGGGGGGGGGGGGGGGGGGGGGG
>NZ_JAELTP010000356.1 GCF_016428915.1 Pandoraea sp. ASV26 | reverse complement strand
CTACCTCCCTCAACAACTCAAAAACGCAAATCACCAGAGCCTGAGGAAAATACAGACCCTTTGGCTGCTTTGCCCAAAAACATGCCGGGGCCATCTGATGATTATGTTGGCTTTTTGGAGTACCAGAAAAAGAAATGGAAGCTGCAGAAGCAAGCTAGAATCCGTCGGCGCCAGCTGTTTGGTGACCGTAGAGGCATCGCCGGTGGTGATATTCAGCAGACGTTCATGAAGCAAGCTCACATCACTTTTATGAACACTTGGCAGCTCTTACAGCTCAGAGCAACAGAGACGCCCGGTATTGTCATTGCCTTCGTCCTCATTGATGCCAAAATCCACATCCTGAAGATTCGAGTTTCCCGACAAGTTTTCCTGAACCTCCGCAGCAAGGAGCTCCCAGATGTGGACATTCCAGGCTGCGAAGTCGAGCAGGTGAACTATACACTTCCGAATGGTCATCAGTCCACTCA
>NZ_JAELTP010000355.1 GCF_016428915.1 Pandoraea sp. ASV26 | reverse complement strand
CCACACACCACCCACACTCACTCAGCCTGTCCGATTTAATATACAAACAAGCCTTGTAAGCCTCGCCGGTTGTATGGTTACATTCCTAGGGTTCCAAGCTGCAAGCCCGCCACCCACCCCATTCAATATGTCTCGTGCGCTAAATGAACTCTCAATGCACATTGTCGACGTTGTATTTCCCCGGTCCATCAGCATGGATTGTATCGACTTACCGAGTCCAGTGTGCGGAGAAGGAAAGTAGCTTGTTCTTTTATTTACCATGTCTCATACCTTGACAGGTGGGCTATGGTCCCACCACCACCACCACCACCACAATCCGTGAGTGAAACCACGCTTCAACTACAAAAGCATCGCGTCGCCACGTCCGTCCCATCTGCCTGGCTTCCATTCCCCAGCGTAGCCCCAGTCTGACTTGACACTGAGACCGCTCCCAAGTCCAGCCCGACCCACCCCATTCTCCTCTTGCC
>NZ_JAELTP010000354.1 GCF_016428915.1 Pandoraea sp. ASV26 | reverse complement strand
GAGATGTGTCGTAGCAGGCTGCCATAGTGAACCTGGCGCTTCTTTCTTGAGTAGTCCGTCAACGACAATTATACAGACGACTAGCCCGACAATTAGCATGGCTCTTCTTTTTTTTTCAAATATGTTGTGAGCAAAAACTTACTGCTAAATGTAGAAAATATCCCAATGACACTGGTATAACTCAACCACCTCAACGGCAAGGTATTCAAGACCAAAACCAGCACGGCACAAACACACTTCCACGCCGTCACGCTCCCAAACGAAGGAAACAGCAGAGCCAACGAGTCGGCAAACAAAATCACCAGCGCCACACACGCAGCCACCAGCTCGAGCGTGAAAAGCGCCGACACAATCAACCTTGCACGCGTACCAAATGACACATATGCGAGGTCAGAGTAGGTAATCAGACTGGCATCGTAGCGCATACACCGCGCGAGCAAATCCGCCGTGTGCGCTGTAACTACCGC
>NZ_JAELTP010000353.1 GCF_016428915.1 Pandoraea sp. ASV26 | reverse complement strand
GATATGAACCGCTAGATAACAATGTTATTATGTGTGTACTATTTAGGTCTAGGTAGGATCAGTTGCTTGAATTTTGTTGTTTGTTATGAACGAAGTGTACAAGCGGCGTTCCATATATGTTTTTTATATTTTTGCCAAATGCCTTTTTGTTCTCTGTATCAGTAGGCGCTGTCAAGCTTTCGGCATATATCCTCAGAATGATATTCAGAGCGCAAAGGGTACTTGCATGCGAATTCGTTATTGTATCATACATTATAAACTCGTTACATTCGCTGGTAGTGTCGTATTGCAAACGTACACAAGCCAGTGGTTATGCTGTAATGCAGCCACCTATTTCTTCTTAGTCTTGGACTTGCTCTTGCTAGCCAGTCTCTTTTCCTCCCATTTCTCCCACCCAGCCTGACACCTGTCTCTTATACACATCTCCGAGCCCACGAGACGATATTGTGTATCGCGTATGCCGTCTT
>NZ_JAELTP010000352.1 GCF_016428915.1 Pandoraea sp. ASV26 | reverse complement strand
GGTATAGGGTATGCTGGGGGGGGTTCTGACGGGTGCATTTGCAATTGGAGATTTTGGATTGGTCAGCAGCAGTGGTAGGAGGTAGAGAAGGACGATGTTGGTATTGGACGTAAATTGCACTTATTTTGGCTGTGAATCTATGATTATAATACCTGACTGCTTACGGAAAAATGCAAAGCGTTGCGAATAATGACATTGTCCACAATAGGGCTGAGATTGTAAGACAGGTGGATGCTCTGGGCGAAATTCGTAAATCTGTGGGTTGTACACCTGATTTGTTGTAAAATCAGCCTTTCAAGTTGCACAATACTCTCTTAGCGCCGAGATACGGGAATATTATGTGATTGTAGGACCGCATTGCTTGACAAGATGCAGTCTTGGGTGGCAGGGTCTATCATCATGGCCCTCAACACCACAATAACTTTGCTGCAGCGTTCGCCAATATGCACCCTGTCTCTTATACACAT
>NZ_JAELTP010000351.1 GCF_016428915.1 Pandoraea sp. ASV26 | reverse complement strand
CCCCCCCACAGCGGCATTTGTAACAGGTCCCGCCTTGAACCAAGTGGTATAGTTAGTTAGGTATGATCACAGCATGGAAGTGTAAAGTAGATGAAACGCTAGGTCTGCTGCTCAGTTTAACTGTAGGCTCGGAGTGTCGGTTGATGCATTGGACCGACGGTGGAAAGCCCGGCATTGTAATAGCACAGTTGTTTATGCGTGGAGGCGATCACGTAGTGCATAACACTTCTATGCGCATCTTGTTTCAGGTGTTCTATAGTTCGCAGAAGAAATAATAGAGTTGATTATGCATGGTAAATTAGGCCACTGATCGACAGATTTGGTGGTCCCTTATGCGCTGACTAGGTAGGCAGTATTAATTGAGCATTACAAGATCTGTTGGCCAGAACCCTAAACCTACATGAACGTTATGCGTGAAAGTTAGCAAGCATATAGCCTTGTTGTGGTGTATGGTAGTCGTTCCTCGAC
>NZ_JAELTP010000350.1 GCF_016428915.1 Pandoraea sp. ASV26 | reverse complement strand
GCCCAAGCGCAGCGCAGGGGTGAAGGTGGCGGACGTGGCAGCGCTCGTCGAGAAACTGAAGACTGAAGCCAAGGTCATCTGAGGGAGACGACGAGATGAGCATTCTGGTAATTGCCGAACACGACAACCAAACGATCAAGGCGGCGACGCTCAGCACGGTGACGGCCGCGCTGCAATGCGGCGACGACGTGCACGTGCTGGTTGCGGGCAGCAATGCAAAGGCCGCCGCCGATGCGGCTGCGCAGATCGCGGGCGTGAAGAAGGTGCTGCTGGCCGATGCGCCGTACTTCGGCGACGGTCTGGCCGAGAACATCGCCGACGAGGTGGTATCGATCGCGGGCAACTATTCGCACATTCTGGCCACGGCCACTGCGTACGGCAAGAACATCGCGCCGCGCGTGGCCGCGCTGCTGGACGTCGCACAGATTTCGGAGATCACGAAGGTCGACAGCGCCGACACGTTCGAGC
>NZ_JAELTP010000035.1 GCF_016428915.1 Pandoraea sp. ASV26 | reverse complement strand
AGACGGGCTTGCGCGGCACACAGTACGCGATTCTCAACTTGCTGGCGTCGCGCGGGCCGTCGACCATCGCGGAACTGGCCGAGGCACTGGTGATGGATCGGGCAACCATGGGGCACAATCTGCGCCCGCTCGAGCGCGACGGGCTCATCGTGATCCGCGTCGGACAACGAGACCGGCGAGAGCGCGAGGTGGCACTGTCTGACCAAGGCGCCGTGCTCGAAGCCGCCGGAAAAGTCGCCTGGGGACGCGCGCAAATGCACTTCGAAGCCGCCTTCGGCAAAGACGACGCGCTGGCCATGCGCCGCATCATGGCCCGCATCTCGGCACTCGATCTGCAAGATACCGACCTCTCGGAAACGCATTAAGCAACCTCTCCGATTCACGCGGACGGCCCGGTCCGCGTAATAGCGAATCAAATATGGGCATATGAGGATATTTATGTGGCATCCCATTCGTTTTCGCGTGCTGGCGCCGGCGCTGGCTTTCACGGCACTTCACTGCACGGCGGCCCTCGCCGTCCCTTGGTCGTCAGCCGACGAGCAAAGTGTCCGGACGTTATTTCTCACGCAAGTCGCTGCTGAAAACGCGCATGACATTGCGACGCTGGATCACGTGCTTGCCGATGTCAGCGGGGATCGACCGTCGCCGGTGTCCTTCGTCGCACGCGCCTATCGCTTTTGGGGCAAAGAGGCCGTGATGCAACACTTTCACGAAGCCTTCGCCGGGACTTGGCATCTGGAACCGGATGTGAGCCAGCTTCGGGTCGTGCCGCTCGGTGACGATACCGCGCAGCTCTACGTGCCGACGCAAGTCACCCTTGGGGCGGCCGGCAAACCTGCCACGACTGCGACATTCCTGATCAATCAATTTGCCGTGCGCACGCCGCAGGGGTGGAAATTCACGGCAATTCTCCCGGTCCCCGCGCAATGAGGAGCCTCACCATGTACCACAAAGCTCGCCTGTCGCTTGGCATCGCGTTCGCCCTCGCAACGTCGATGGTCCCTCACCTGAGCCACGCCGCAACAACCTTCACGGAATGTGATCGCCAGCAGGTACGCGACGTTTTCACGAGGCAGGCGCAAGCGGCAACCCAACACGATCTGGCCGCGTTCGACGCGGTGCTCGCCAACCCTCAAGCCAACACGCCGGACCCCGTCGTTTTCGTTGCACGGGCTTATCAGTTCTGGGGCAAGCCTGCGTTGGTCGAGCATTTCCGGGAGACGTTCAAGGGCGTCTGGAAATTCGAGCCGGATCTGACACAGCTACGCATTGTGCCGCTCACCCCCGATGTCGCCCAGTTGTACGCGCCAACCCAAATTACGCTGGGACGCACGGACGCAGAGGCTCGCACTGCCCTTTATCTCGTTTATGAAGTTGCCGTGCGTACGCCTGAAGGCTGGCGCATCGGCGCTATCGTGCCGATTGCGGCGCAATAGTCAGTTCGTCAGTCCGTCAATTCATCAGTTCGTTGGAGAACGTCAGCGATGAAAGCTGCTGTGTATTACGTCAATGGTGGTCCCGAGGTCTTTCGTTTCGAAACGGTGGACGAACCGTCTTGCGGTCCCGATGACGTCGTCATCGACATCGAGGCGATTTCCTTGGAAGGGGGCGATCTCATCAACCGTGAAATTCGCCCGCTGGCACGCATTCCCCATATCGTCGGCTATCAATGCGCCGGCATTGTGAGCGAAGTCGGAAGTCGCGTTAAAGACCGGAGCATTGGCGAGCGCGTCGTCGCTGTGCTGGCATGGGGGTCGCATGCAGAGCGTGTGGCAGCGCCTGCGGCCGATACCTGGCGCGTGCCGGACTCACTCGACCTCCCGGTGGCGGCCGCCGTGCCCGTCGCGTGGGGCACCGCGCACGAGTGTCTGTTCCACGCGGGCGCGCTCCGGGCGGGGCAAACCGTGCTCGTGCACGCCGGGGCGGGTGCGCTGGGTCTTGCGGCGATCCAACTGGCCAGTGCGGCAGGCGCGACGGTGTATGCCACGGCGTCCAGCGATGAGCGGCTGGCTCGTCTGGAAGCTTATGGCATGTCGGCCGGCATCAACTATGTGACGGACGACTTCGTCGCGCGGGTGAAGACGCTGACTGAAGGGCGTGGCGTGGATCTCATCGTCGATAGCATTGCCGGCAGCACGCTGGTGCGCGGCGTCGGGGCGCTGGCATACGGCGGGCGCATCGTGACGGTCGGCGTGTCGGGACGCGACACGGATCGGCTGGACCCGGTGAGTCTCTGGCGAGGCAACCAAAGCGTGCATGGCGTGTACTTCCCGACGCGTCTCGACATGGAGCACGAGCGCGTACACGCGGTCGTGGACTCACTGCTCCAACGGGTTGCCCACGGCGAACTCAAGGTCGTCATCGACCGTACGTTTCCTCTGGACCAGGCCCATATCGCCCACGCGTATGTGAAGTCGCGCAAGGCGTTCGGACGAGTACTCATCACACCCTGATCGCTCTTGCGTGCAGATCACACACCGTGGGACCGAAAGATGCGACGACGGGCAGCGTTCGTTCTCATGGTGACTGCGCTTTCGTGCCGTGCGTGCGCACTGGGGCACACGCACGACATCTAGCGCATCGTCGCTAGGCGAGCATCAGCGCCAGGTTCTGAATCGCCGCGCCCGACGCCCCTTTGCCAAGATTGTCCAGCACGGCGCTCAACAGCACCTGCCCATGCTCTGCATTGCTGAACACGCTCAACTGCATCACATTGGTGCCGTTCATCGCCTCCGGGTCGAGCTGTTTGACAACGCCCGGCGGCTGCATCGGCATGACATGCACATACGCCTGAGCGTCATAGTGATCCGCGAGACATTGGTGCAGCGTCTTTGCGTCCACCCCCGGCTTCAGCAAGCGCGTCTCGATCGGAATTGTCAGCACGATGCCCTGACGGTACGAACCGTATGAGGGAACGAACAGGGGACGAAACGCCAGCCCCGAGTGCAATTGAATCTCGGGCGCATGCTTGTGCGACAACTCCAGACCGTACACCCGGTGCGACGACCGGTGCGTCGCATTCGGCCCCTCATGTTCCTCAACGCCCGCACGCCCGCGTCCGGAGTATCCCGAAACGGCATTGACGCTGATCGGATAGTCGCTCGGGATGACATTGGCCTCGAGCAAGGGACGCAACAGTGCGATGGCACCGGTCGGGTAGCAACCGGGATTGGAAACCCGGCTAGCGCTTGCAATGCGCTGCGCCTGATCCTTCGTCATTTCAGGCAGGCCATACACCCAGTCCGGGCGCGTGCGATGCGCGGAACTCGCGTCGATCACCCGCACGCGAGGATTGACGATCGATGCTGCCGCCTCACGCGCTGCGGCGTCGGGCAGACAAAGAATCGCGATATCGCAACTGTTGATCGCCTCGGCGCGACGCTGCGGATCCTTGCGCTGCGCATCAGGCAATGACATCAGCTGGATGTCCTGGCGATCGCGCAACTGCTGGTGGATCTGCAATCCGGTGGTGCCCTGATCACCGTCGATAAAGATAAGCGGAGAAGACATTTGCGGAAACTCCTGTCATTCGGTCATGAGCCATTCTCGATTGCCTATATTCCTGCGACGCGTAAAATAAAAAAAGTTGAATTTCATGAATCTGAAATTCGTATTTTCTGAATTACGGTGTCGACATGAGAGAAATCAGCCTGGACCGATTGAAGACGCTTGTCGCTGTTGCCGACAGCGGGTCATTTGCCGACGCCGCGCAAGCCCTGCATCTGTCGCCACCGACGGTCAGCCTGCACGTCGCGGATCTGGAAGCGCGCGTCGGCGCATTGCTCTTGTCACGCAAGCGCGGGGAAATACGGCCGACGTCGATCGGAGAGGTGCTGATCGAGCGCGCCCGGCGCTTGCTCGCCGAGGCGGAGCAAACGCTGGAGGACATCGAGCGTCATGCGCAGGGTCTCGCGGGGCGGGTCCGAATTGGCGCATCGACAGGGGCGATCGCCCATCTCCTGCCGCAAGCGCTCGAAACGCTTCGTCTTCACCATCCCGACATTGACGTTCAGGCGGCGATCCTGACCTCGCAGGAAACGCTGAGCCGGCTGCGCCGCGGGGCGCTGGATGTCGGGCTGGTGGCTTTGCCCCAGTCGCCGGTTGCCGGGCTCGTCATCAAACAATGGCGACGCGATCCCGTCATGGCGTTTGTGCCGGCCCACTGGTCCGTGCCCAAACACGTTACGCCCGAATGGCTGGCCGCGCAGCCGCTGATTCTCAATGACAGCACCACGCGTCTGTCGCGACTGACCGCGGAGTGGTTCGCCACTGCCGGGCATCACCCCACCCCGCGCATCGAGATCAACTACAACGACGCCATCAAGAGTCTGGTCGCCGCGGGCTACGGCGCCGCACTCCTGCCGAACGAAGCGCAAAACGCCTTGCTGGACGACCGTATCGCCATGCGCCCCCTGCGCCCGGCGCTGTGGCGCCAGCTCGGCATAGCGCACCGTACAGGGCACATCGAACGCGCGACGCAATATGTTCTCGACGCGCTATGGGGCCTGCGAGAAGGACGAAAGCGCTGAGGTCGGCCGGCAGTGGTGATGGCCGCGACATCCACAAGGCCATTCGCGATCGGACCATGTCGCTCCCGGCGACGCGTCTGCCCGCCGGGCGTGAGCGGCTGAATATCGCGGCCGAAGTCGACACGCATATCGGCGTCCGCGACCACCGGCTTACCGCCGACAGTGCGCACCACGCAACGGTGAATATTCCGCAAGAGATCCCGTCACCATAATGTTTCGCCTTGCCAAAGATTGACGCCCCCGCCATAATTGCGATCGATTCTCATTTACAAATCCATCTTGTATGGACGGTGCTGGCGATTGCGATCGGTTTGCGACCGGGACTTCGCGAGCCGATTGCCGCACGGGCGGCATGCCGCCCTCATTGCCGGGAAGTCATCGTTGTGGTTGCGCACTATTATGCTGAGCTGGTCAACTTCTTCTCCAAGTCGCTGGGCGATCGCGAATCGGCGGCGGACGTGGTCCAGGAAGCCTACTCGCGAGTGCTGGCCATGCATGCGCGGGGTAAGCCGTCATTCGACCTGCGCGCCTTGCTGTATCGCACCGGCAAGAATCTCGTGATCAGCGGCGCGCGCCGTCAGGCCGCCGAGGACCGCATGCTGCAAACGCTGGCGCTGGTCGCAGACCACAGCACCCCGGACGTCGAACGCCAGGTCAGCGCTCGCCAATTGCTCGACCGACTGATGGCGCGACTGGCCGTCATGCCGCGCAAGCGCCGCGAAGCGTTCATCCTGGTGCGCATTTACGGCTATAGCTATGCGCAGGCCGCCGAATACACACAATCGAGCGCTTCCGCTATCGATCGTCACGTCGTGCGGGCGGTTATGGATTGTGCGAATCACCGTCCTGGCTGACACCGCCGCATCGACCTTTTCTCGCCAACCCGATGCGCAGGTGCCGCTACCGGTAACGCGCTCACGGCTGCTACAGTGCCACTCGTGAAATCGACAGACTCTCCTTCCGACCACCCCACCGACGCCACCCTCGCGGGAGCGCCTGCCGTGCCGACGCATGGTCGTTCGGGGCGCCGCCCCGCCCGTCGGCTGGTCGAGCACGCGGTGTCGTTGATCGGTCGCCAGCAATATGGCACCGACGCCGAAGCGCAAGCGGCACGCGACGAACTCGCGCGCTGGCGCGACGCCGATCCCTCGCATGACGCCGCCTTCGCCATCGCCGAACAGTATTGGGCCGCCACCGACGCGAGCGTCCTGCGCGGCGACGTACCGCTGCCAGCGCGCAAGACGGTGCAGGACGTAACGCGTGAGCAAAAGCGTCGTCGACTGTTGACGTTTCTCGGTGTTGGCGGCTTGACCGGATTGCTCGCGGGCGGCGGGCGCTGGGCGTGGCTGCAACCGGTCGTGCAGATGGCCTTGCACACCGGCCACGACCAGTTGCTCGAACGCGATCTGCCCGACGGGTCACATGTCGCGCTGGCCGCGCGCACGGCGGGCCATCTCACCTACTACCGCAATCGTCGCGAACTCTCGCTCGCGGCCGGCGAGGTTTGCCTCGACGTGCAGCACGATCCGTCTCGCCCGTTCGTCGTCGACACCCGCTGGGGACGAGTGCAGGTGCTGGGCACGCGCTTTAGCGTGTCGGTCACTGAAGCGCGCATGAGCGTGGCCGTCGCACGCGGGCGTGTAGCGGTGTGGTCCAACTACCGCGACGGGGTGCGCGTCGACACCAGCGCAGCCTCGCCCGATACCGTGCTCGACGCCGGCCAACGTGCCGAGACGACACTGCGTGGCGTCGGTACACCGGCGGCCGTCGGCCCGGACAGCGTGGGCGCATGGCGCAATGGCTGGCTCGTGTTCTATGGCACGCCGCTGCCCGAAGCCATCTCTCGCTGGAACGACTATATCCCGCAGGCCATGCGTCTCGCAGACGACCCGGCCTTGCGCGGCATGCGCCTGAGCGGCACCTTCCCGGTTCACGACCCGCAAGCCTTTCTTCAGAACCTGCCGGGCATGCTGCCGGTACGCGTTGTGCGCGGCACTTCCGGCATCGTCATATCAGCGCGTCAGTGAGCCCGCGGCAACGGCTGCACAATAACGGCTGAAAAATTTTTGTCGGTGATTTGGCGTCGAGTGCGTCTTCACAGGGAAAACCACCCTTCGGCACGCACGAAATGACACCACACCCGACCGACCCGAGCCGCGCTGCACGACGCCCGGCCATTACCGCTGTCACACCGACCCTGCCCGCCTTGCGCGCCAGCGTGCTCGCCATTGCCTGCGCGCTGGCCGGCCTCGGCGCAACGCCCGACGCGACAGCCCAGACCCCGCAGGCCGTGACGGCACGCCAGCTCCAGTTGTCGCTGCCGGCCCAGCCGCTCGCGCTGACGATCGACGCGCTGGCGCGCCAATCGGGTGTCGGCATCGGCCTCGACGCCGACCTCGCGGCCAACAAACGGGCCCCGGCACTGCAAGGGACGATGACGCTGGGACAGGCGCTCGAACGCGCCCTGGCCGGCACGGGACTCGCCGCGACGGCCAGCGGTGCAGGTATCTCGATCCATGCTGCCGAGGTCCTGTTGCCCGCCACGACGGTGTCGGCCGACCTCGAGAAAACGTCGACAACGGAAGGCACAGGCTCTTACACCACGCGGCAGACGAGCGCGGCGACCCGCATGGACCTGTCATTGCGCGAGACGCCGCAGTCGTTGACGGTCGTCACGCGCCAGCAGATCGAAGATCAGAATCTGAACAATCTGGCCGATGTCATGCGCCAGACCCCCGGTATCGTCGTCGATCAACTCGACGAACGCACCAACTTCTCGTCGCGCGGCTTCGATATGAGCACGTTGATCGACGGCGTGCCCACGCTGTCGTTCGACACGGTGGCCGGCGCACGCAATATGGTCAGCACAGTGATCTACGACCGTATTGAAGTGATTCGCGGGTCTGCCGGCCTGCTCAACGGCGCGGGCTCGCCGGGCGGCTCGATCAATCTGGTGCGCAAGCGTCCGACCAGGGAATTTCAGGCCACACTCAGTGCCGGCGTTGGCTCATGGAGCCGTTATAGCGGCGAGGCCGACATCGGCGGGCCGCTCAACGAATCGGGTTCGCTGCGCGCGCGCGTGGTGGCCTCGCGCACCGACGGCAAGAGCTTCATCGACAACAAGAGCGAACGTAACGACGTGTTCTACGGCATCGTCGAAGCCGACGTGACCGATCGCACCACGCTGTCCGCCGGTTACGAGTACCAGAGCACCGACATCACCGGCGCCAACTTCGGCCAGAGCCCGTTGTTCTACGCCGACGGCACACGTACCCACCTGCCGCGCTCGTACAACTCCAGTTCGGCCTGGAGCGTCTGGAACATGCAGACGGATCGCGTGTTCTTCGATATCGACCACAAGTTCGACAACGGCTGGAAGCTCAGAACCGAAGCGACCTACACGCGCAACATGCGCACGCGCTACAGCGCCGACGTGTGGCTGTATCCGGCGAACATCAACGCGAGCACCGGCATGGGTACGGTGCAGGTGCTCAGCAACCCCGCATACGGCATCAACAAGTCGCTCGACATGTATGCGACGGGACCGTTCGAGCTATTCGGACGCACCCATCAGGCAATGATCGGCGGCAGCTTCAACCGCAATGAATACAATTACGGCAACGACACCTCGGTGCCGAACACCTTCGATCGTCAATCGGTCAGCATCTTCAACCTCGATTCCGTCGCACAGCCGGGTTTCCAATATCCGCTGAACCGCTTCTACGGCACCGTGCAGCAGACTTCGCTTTATGGCGCCTTGCAGTTCAAGCCGCTCGAGCGCGTTTCGCTGATCGTGGGCAGCCGCGCCACGTGGTATCGCTCGGATACGTCGTCGCGCTACTGGAACAACGGCACCAACGGCAAGGTCGTGACCGGCACGCCGATTCGCGACAATGCCGTGGTAACGCCATTCGTCGGCCTGTCGGTCGACGTCAGTCACGACTTCACGGCTTACGCGAGCTACGCCGACATCTTCCTGCCGAACACGGCCATGGACACCAGCGGCTCGACGCTCGCGCCGGAGCGCGGCAAAACCTTCGAGGCCGGCATCAAGGGGGAACACTTCGACGGCCGCCTGAACACCAGCTTTGCCGTGTTCCGTACGCTTGAGCAGAACCTCGCCGTGCCTGACACCGGCAATCTCACGCCCGCCGGCACGGCCGCTTACAAGGCGGTCAATGGCGCGGTCAGCCGTGGTTTCGAGACGACCGTGTCGGGCGAATTGCTGCCGGGCTGGCAGATCATGGGGGGCTACTCGTATAACGCCAAACGCGATCGCACCGGCGCCGTCGTCTATCCGAACTATTCGCAGCGCCTGCTGCGGCTTGGCACGACGTATCGCTTCCCCGGCATCCTGAGCAAGCTCACGATCGGCGGCAGCCTGCGCTATCAGAGCCCGATCTCCTACACAGAAACCTATAGCGGCCTGAGCGTGCGTCAGGGCGGGCTGACCCTGATCGACCTGATGGCGCGTTATCAGATCAACCGTCACCTCAGCGCGTCGATCAATATCGAGAACCTGACCGACAAGCGCTACTACTCGGGCCTCGGCACGTACAACGGCTACAACTATGGCGACCCGCGTAACGGCTGGATCAAGCTGACGTATCGGTTCTGACATCTCCCGCCGCCCTACACACGCGTGCACACCTGTCCAGAAGTTGTACAGGTGTCATGCGTGCTGCCCCATCCTCAACGTCCCAAAAATTGGCTTGATCCTCTGGATGCTTGCGTTTCGAGAGACTGGTATCGAACTTGCTAATCAATGTCCGCGACGACGTGAAAGTCGCGCCGCATTCCCCTCACACAGGTTGAACTCAATTTCATTACCTCAAGGATGCATATCGTGGACAAGATCGAACATCTCGAACGGCAGATCCAGGAACATCATGCGACGCTGGCAAATCACCCGGTGTTCCATTCCATCGAATCGATGCAGGGCTTGCAGACGTTCATGGAGTGGCACGTCTTCGCGGTCTGGGATTTCATGTCGCTGGTCAAGCGCCTTCAGGCCGACCTGACGACCATCACCCTGCCGTGGATCGCACCGCGCAACATTCATGCCGCGCGTCTGATCAACGAGATCGTGCTGGGCGAAGAGTGCGATGAAACGCCGCAAGGCCCGATGAGCCACTTCGATCTGTATCTCGCGGCCATGCGCGACGTCGGCGCAGACACGCGGCAGATCCAGAAGCTCATCGACCTGCTCGTGAAGGGGCACAGCGTGAGCGCCGCGCTGGCCGCCGTCGAAGCGCCGCCCCCGGTGATCCGCTTCGTCAACTCGACATTTGCGACGTGCTACGAAGGCGCGACCCATCAGGTCCTCGGCAACTTCTTCTACGGCCGCGAAAACGTGATCCCCGACATGTTCCGCACGCTGCTCGACGGCTGGAAGATCGATGCGAAGAGCGTGCCGCTGCTCACGTTCTATCTCGATCGCCACATCGAAGTCGACTCCGGCGAACACGGTCCGGCGGCGCGCGCGATGATCGCCGAAGCCGCCCGCAACGACGAACGCCTGCTTGCCGAAGCGCTTGAAGCCGGCCTGCGCGCCATCGACGAACGTCTGCGTCTGTGGGACAGCCTGCACGAGCACATCGTGGCGACGCAAAAGGAAGCCGTCGCCGCCTGACGCCCGGCGGGTCATACCGGGTGCGTCCTCTCGCTGCGTGCCGCGCCGCCTGTGGCGCGGTTTCCGGTCTGCCCGCCCCTCGCCCATTCTCTCCGAGGCAATGCCATGTCACTCCAGAGTTACGTCAGCCACGCTGACCAATGGGAACAACGTGCCACTATCCGTTCCCGTCCGCGCCGCATCGTCGAGGACGATGACCTGAGCTATTACCCGGTCGAGCGCCAGCCGCTCTACGCGCATCCGGCGGTGATCGACGCCGGCAAGGAAGTGCAGGACTACATCCTGCTGCAAAGCTTTTACAAGTACATCAACGACGTCATCATCTTCGAGACGGAGATCGTCAACCGCACGGCGCTCGCCATCGCCAAGTCGCGCTTTCCGTTCGAATTCCCGTTTGCCTGCCGCAGCGACGCCATGTCGGTCGTGATCGACGAGAACTACCACGCGTACGTGGCGATGGACTACCTCGACCAGGTCGAGCGCAGCACCGGCATCGGCCCGATCGAACAGAACCGCGAGATCGAACTCTCGCGCGCGATTCCCCGCGCCATGGAGTATGTGCCGCCGCAATACGCCGCCGGAATGGAACTGCTCGGCGTGGCGATTTCGGAGAACACGGTGACGGCAGAGGTCGCCGCGTTCTCGCGCGACACCACGCTCAAGCGCTCGGTCAAAGGCGTGATGGCCGACCATCTGGCCGACGAGGGACGGCATTCGGTCTTCTGGATCAATCTCGTCAAGCTGTACTGGCACGAGATCGACGAGTCGGCACGCGTCGAACTCGGTCGCGGGCTGCCCTTCTTCCTGCGCGAATACCTCACCAACGAACTGCAACTCGAGTTCGACCGGCGTCTGATCGCCACGCTCGACCTGCCGGCGGCCACGCGCGAACAGATCGCCCGCGACATGGTGGGCGCCTACCCGATCACCAACCAGCATCCGATGATCGTCAACATCCGCAAATTCCTGAAGATGGCGGGGCTGCTCGAACACGAGCCCACACGCGCGGCTATCGCGCAATACCTGTGAGGAACGTGTCATGAGAGCGATTTCCTTCGCTGTGGCCGGCAACAACCGCCTGGGCGCACGCCTGTTCGCTGCCCTGCACGACATGGGGCATGACGTGACGCCGCTGTGCAACGCGTCCGGGCCACTGGCCGAGATGGCCGTGCAACTGGGCGCGACCATGCCTCACGCGCATGCCGCGCCGCCAACCGTCGAGTGGCGCATCGAGTGTGGCGATGCCGATCCGGCAATCGTCAGTCGAGCGAACCACGTGCTGAGCTTCGTCGCGCGCGCGCCCGCATTTCCTCCGACTCGCGCGACGCTCTCGTGGCAATGGCAAGGGCCCAATGGCACGGTCGATGTGGCGTCGAGTCCGTGCGAGTTCGACCATCCGATCTGCGGTGCCGATCTCGTGGCACATATCGATACCGAAGCCGAAGCCATGCTCGTGGACATCGTGAGCCAACTCGGGCGCGATGTATTGACGCCGCAGACGCTCGCAGCGCGCGCGCCGGCGACACCCGAGCCCGGGAGCATAGTGCTCGACACGCATCGATTATCGGGCTGGCACGCGAGCAATGAGACGGCGCGAACGATATCGTTGCCTCCCTCGCTGCCCGAGATGGTGTCGCGCCAGGCCGTGGCGGCACCGGCGGCGATTGCCTTGCGCGACGCGCAAGGCGACGTCGACTACCGCACCTTCGTGGCCGCGTCGATGAAGCTGGCGTGGCAACTCTCGGCGCTGATACCGGCGAGTGCGCAGCACGACGACACGCAGTGCGTCATCGCGGTACGCCTGCCGAAGTCGCGCCTGCTCTACACGGCCATTCTCGGCGCCATTGGCGCGGGTGCGGCCTATGCCCCGCTCGATCCGTCGTTCCCGCCCGAGCGCGTGCGTCAGATCCTTGAGCAAAGCCGTGCCAGATGCCTGATTACCGACGACGAGTTCGATGCAAGCGGACTCGACGGCCTTGACATCGAAGTGATTCGCCTGCGCTCGCTCGATGCCGCGGACGTGGATATCGGGGCGACGACGTGGCCGGTGGAACGTCAAGCCGATCGGGCGAGTCGCTGCGCGATCACGATCTTCACCTCGGGGTCGACCGGCACGCCCAAGGGCGTCATGCTCTCGCATCGCAATATCGTGCATTTCTGCCACTGGTATCGCGACTACATCGGCATGAACGCCAGTTCGCGCGTGCTGCAATTCTGTACCGTGGCATTCGATGTCTCGTTGCTCGACATCTTCCCGACGTTCCTCTCAGGCGCAACGCTGGTGATTCCTACCGAAGCCCAGCGGCATGCGCTCGACGAGTTGAGCGAGCTCATTGCCCGCGAAGCCCTCACCCACGCCTTCCTGCCGCCCGCCTTGCTGGCAGTGATGCCCGACGCCCAATGGCCGGCGCTGCGTCACCTGCTCACGGGGGGCGACGTTTGCTTTCCCGAGACGATCGCCCGCTGGAGCCAGGGCCGGGCCTTCCACAACATCTTCGGGCCGGCGGAATGTACGGTGCTCGTGACGATTGCCCGCCTTCAGGCAGGCGACAGTAACCGCCTGATCGGACAGCCCATCGCGAACGTGCGTTGCTACGTGCTCAACGATGACGGCCAACCCGCGAGAACCGGCGAACCCGGCGAACTGTGTGTGGCGGGGGCCGGCGTGGCCGACGGCTACCTGCATCGGCCAGACCTGACCGAGCGCAGCTTCGTGCCCAATCCGTTCGCCGATCCGAAGGGCGAATGGCCGGCGGCACGCGATGAAAAGCTCTATCGCACGGGCGATATCGTGCAATGGGACGACAACGGCCTGCTGCATTTCGTCGGCCGACGCGACGCGCAGGTCAAGATTCGTGGCTTCCGCGTCGAGCTCGGTGAGATCGAGGGTGCCGCCATCGCCACCGGCATGTTCGGTCAGTGCGCGTGTGTGGTCGACGATCGCAAGCGCATTCGCGGCTTCGTTGCCCGACCGCTCGACCCGTCGGCCAGTGGCGACGCGCTGCGTGCACTGCTCGTCGCGCGTCTGCCCGACTACATGGTGCCGTACGAGATCGTTGTACTCGACAAGCTGCCCGCCACCAACAACGGCAAGATCGACCGCGGCGCACTGGCGCGCATTCCCGCTCAGCGCGCCCCTGCCGCCGAGGCACCGGGGCACGAGGAACCGCTCACCGAAACGCAAACGCAACTGCAAGCGTTGTGGGCGCGGCTGCTCGACCTGGAGCCGTTCGAAATCGGGAAAGACGACTCGTTCTTTAATCTCGGCGGACACTCATTGCTGGTCTCGAAGCTGATGCTCGCCGTCAAAAAGGAGTTTGGCGGCAATGCACCGCTCGCCCGCTTCATGGAACGCCCGACCATTGCCTCGCTGTCGTCATTGCTCGAGAACGACGACGTCAACAAGGGCGAGCGGATTCCGCAGCGGGTGTTCGACGACATGGCGCTGCCTGACGATATCCGTCCTGTCGACGGACTGCGTCCCGTTCCGGACGGCGCCCGTGCCATCCTGCTCACCGGCGCGAACGGCTTCCTCGGTACATTCATCGCAGCGGAGCTGATCGCCCAGACGTCGGCCGTGGTGCATTGCATGGTGCGCGCGGCCAGCCAGAAGGAGGGGGAAGCCAGACTGACTCAGGCGCTGCAAGCGAACGGACTCGGTGCGATCGCCGGGCATCCGCGTCTGAAGGTCGTCCTCGGCGATCTTGCCAAGCCCCGGCTCGGGCTGAGCGCCGATACGTGGCGCACGCTGGCACGCGACATCGATGCGATCTACCACAACGGCGCGCACGTCAATCACGTCTACGACTATCCCTATCTTTACGATGCCAACGTCGGCGCAACGCTTGAGTTGCTGCGTCTGGCCTGCGAGTTCCGCAACAAGTCGATGCACTTCGTCTCGACGTTGTCCGCCGCGAGTGCTGCGAACGACGCCGGGCACGTGCTGGAGCAAGGCCCTGCGCGCAGCGCACCGGTGTTCGTGAACAACGGCTACAACGTTACGAAGTGGGTCGCCGAGCATCTTGTATGGGAGGCCGCCGAGCGGGGGATCGACGCGACCATCCTGCGCCCCGGCAATATCACCGGCGTTGCGGACACCGGTCTTTGCCAGCCCACGCGCAACCGCATCCTGCTCCTCGTCAAAGGCTCGCTCCAACTCGGCGCAGCACCGGCGGGCGACACCGACTTCGATTTCACGCCGGTCGACTTTCTTGCCCGCGCCGTCGTGCGCTGCACGACCGACCCGCAACGGGAATTGCGCGTGTTCCATCTCCAGAATCCAACCCCGCTGACCTGGGAGGATTATCTCGGCGCGCTGGCCCAATGCGGTTACCCGATCACGCTGGAAGAGCCATCGGAGTGGCGCAAGCGATTGACCTCGATCGACGAGAGCAATGCGCTGTTTGACGTTGTGGCGTTCTACCTCGACGACAGTCAGGAGGACATCGGGGACATGTCACGCATTGCCCATGAGCAAACCGCAAAAACGCTCGCGCGGCTGGGCCTCGCGTACCCGCGCAAGGACGCCCGATTGCTGGCCCGGCATTTCGGCTATCTGATCGAGAGCGGCTTTTTACCCGCGCCGGCCGGCAGCGACACCCGGCGCACCGAACGCGAGACGGATATGGCTTCCGCCGTCTGAGCCCCATACCTAGTGACTTTGTCGTGACCTTGCTGTTTTCGTGCTGTTCCTTCACCTCTCAAGGAGTTCATCATGCTGCAAAAAGTCCGCACCGAGCTGCAACCCGACACGTTGATCCACAACCTCACGACCACCGTGCATGCTGGTGTCGCGGATCTGAACGCCCCCGCCCGCAAGGTATGGGATGTGGTCGGCCGCTTCGACGGCTACAACCGATTCGTTACCGGTCTTGAATACATTCAGATGACGGGCACGGCGACCGGCCCGCGCTCACTGCGCCATAAGCACTTCACTGGCGGCGATCTGGTCGTCGAGCAACTGAACACGCGCGACGACGCGGCCATGACGATGAGCTGGACGCTGATCTACACGACGTTCGACATCGGCAACATGTGGGCATCGATGGAAGTCGTGCCGCGTGGCGAGAACGCCTGTACCGCCACGTACCGCATCGTGGGCGAAGCACGCTCCGGCAACCCGAAGGATCAGCCGGCGTTCGACACCTTCGCCGTCGGCTTCCTGAAGATGGCCATGGACAATCTGCGCAAGATGTTCAACGGCGGCTGATCGGCAATCCGGTGCCCGGTTCGCGCGGCAATTGGGGCATTCGGCAATCGAGTCGTTCGAACCTTGCCCTCGCGGCGCGTGCTGCGGGGGCCCCTCCTTTCATTTCGCTTCGTCACGGACCGCACCATGGACAGACACATCCCGCCCGCTGGCCGCTGGCAACTCGCCGCGCGCGCGCACCACATGAAGCCCTCTTCGCTGCGCGAATTGCTCAAGGTGGCCGAGCGACCCGACATCATTTCCTTCGCGGGCGGCCTGCCCTCCCCTCATGCGCTACCTGTCGAGCGATTGAGCACGGCGCTCGAGCGCATCCTGCGCCACGACGCCGTCGGCGCACTGCAATACGGCCCGTCCGAAGGCTATACGCCGCTGCGCGAAGCCATCGCCGCACGGCTGTCGCGTCAGGGCGCAGCGGTGAGTCCAGCGCAGGTGCTCATCACCACGGGCTCGCAGCAGGCGCTGGACCTCGTCGCACGCGTGCTCATCGATCCGGGCAGTCGCGTGTTGATCGAGACGCCCACCTACCTCGGCGCGGTTCAGGCCTTTGCTCAGTACCAGCCGGTATTCGACGAAGTCCCGACCGACGCCGCCGGTCTCGTGCCCGAGTGCATGGACGAAACCTCGATGCGCGACGCCCGGCTGCTCTACATCCAGCCCAATTTTCAGAATCCCACGGGCCGCACGCTCCCTCTTGAGCGCCGCCGGGCGCTGGCATCCCGGGCGAAGCGTCTGGGTTTGCTGATGGTGGAAGACGATCCGTACGGCGAACTGGTCTACAGCGGCGTGACACCGCCCTCGCTGCTCTCGATGGCGCCCGACGACGTCGTTCATCTTGGATCGTTCTCGAAAGTCATTGCCCCCGGCCTGCGCGTGGGCTACCTCGTCGCCCCGGAAGAACTCATGATCAAGCTGTTGCAGGCGAAGCAGGCGAGCGACCTTCATACGACCGGCATCACGCAGCGGCTGGCGCACGCCCTCCTCACGGACGGCGAGTACGACACGCATCTCGAAGCCATCCGGCTGCGCTACCGGGCGCAGTGCGCGCTCATGCTCAAGTGTCTGGCCGAGTACATGCCCGACGGCGTCTCGTGGACCCGCCCGGCGGGAGGCATGTTCCTCTGGGTCACGCTGCCGCCGCAGATCGACAGCGCCAGCCTGTTCGACGACGCGTTGGCTTGCGGCGTGGCCTTCATCCCCGGCGCGTCGTTTCACGCGACGTCTCCGAAGGCGAATACGATGCGCCTGACGTTCACGACAGCCAAGCCGGCGCAGATCGAAACCGGCATCATGCGACTCGCCAAAACCATCGAGGCGCGTCTGGAGAAGACGGCATCGCGCCTCGTCATGTCTTGATGGATTCCCCATGGATTGCATGGATTGAAGCGGGCAACGCAATGACTGCGCTCGACGGCATCACATCGATGCCGTTCTCCGCACGGCATATGCGCATATGCGCTTCGCGTGAACTATGCGCATGCCTGGAGCGTGGCGTCCGAGGGTTCGAGGCGCCCGAGGTGTTGCGCCGTCTCGACAAAGCGCGGCACGCAGGGATTGCTGCTCGTCTTGCTCCATACAAGCGCAACGTCGATATGCGGCGCATGCAGCAGCGGAACGAATAACACGTTTTCCGCGCGCGTACTGCGCATCGAGCTATGCACGAGCGCCACGCCCAGCCGTTGCCCCACAAGATTGACGATCGTCTGTTGAAAATTGGTTTCGAGCCGTATGCGCGGCGTAAAGCCCGCCTGCCGGCAATGATCCGTAATGGTGTTGTGGATGAAGGGAGACGCCTCGCGTGGCGAAATGATGAACGGGTCGTCCCTCAGTTCCCCAATGGAGATGGCGGAGCGCGCCGCCAGCCGATGACCGGCGGGCAGGGCCGCGACGAGCGGCTCACGGAAGATGGTTTCGGTGCATAACTCATCACTTGCGTCTGACGAATACATGATGCCCACGTCGAGCCGGCCGCAACGCAGTTCGTTGGCAAGATCCGTGGGAATCGTTTCCTTGAGTTTGACCTCGATACGCGGAAATGCCGCAGCGAAATCGCGTGTGAGTACGGGGAGTACGCTGCATGCCACGGCAAACATGAAACCGGCGCAAAGCACGCCGGTCTCGCCGACTTCTGCGGCGCGCGCATGCGAGCGCGCCTGGTCGAGCGTGGCCAGCACGGAGCGCGCATCGCGATAGAAACGCTGGCCTGCGGGGGTGAGGCGAACGCTGCGCTGCGTTCGTTGAAACAGCACGACCCCCAACTCCTCTTCGAGCATGGCGATCTGGCGCGACAACGGAGGCTGAGAGATATGCAGCAGGTTCGCCGCCCGCCCGAAGTGAAGTGTTTCAGCCAGTACTACGAAATAGCGAAGTTGCCTCAGTTCCATGGAGCCTGCCCCTTTGAAGAACATTGGTTTCCATTCATAGCGAACCCGTATCAGTCGTCACATCATATGGTATTGGAGACCTCTCGCGAATCGAACTATTCTTGCTCTTGCTTTAAGGAGCACCCCCCACCACGGGAAAATCGGCACCAGGCGATATTGCGCCGCCAAACGCAGCGCTCACCCGTTCCTATAAAGTCAATGAGAGACGCTATGTACGCCCACGATCCGCTGGACCGTTCAAACGCAAACTTTCAGTTGTCCTTACGTCCATCCCTCGACCAGCTTTGCGGTCAAGATCCCGTCATGCT
Source organism: Pandoraea sp. ASV26 (assembly GCF_016428915.1). Classification (GTDB taxonomy): domain Bacteria; phylum Pseudomonadota; class Gammaproteobacteria; order Burkholderiales; family Burkholderiaceae; genus Pandoraea. Next base: position 33,619 of record NZ_JAELTP010000035.1, on the reverse strand, counting down.
GGCGACCCTCTCGCGTGCCCGCATGCTCATCGATCGGCAACTCCCCATCCTGATTCTCGGAGAAACCGGCACTGGCAAGGAATACCTCTCAAGGGCCCTGCACGACTACAGCGCTCGCAGAAACGCGAGCATGGTTTCGGTCAATTGCAGCTCGATTCCAGAAAATCTCATCGAAAGCGAACTCTTCGGCTATCGGCGCGGCGCCTTCTCCGGGGCCCTGAATTCCGGCATGAAGGGCAAGGTCGAACAGGCCGACGGCGGCACCCTGTTTCTCGACGAAATCGGCGATATGCCGTCAGCACAACAAACGCGTCTGCTGCGCGTGTTGTCCGAGCGGGAAGTCACCCCCATCGGCGCGACCCATCCGGTCGCCGTCGACCTGCAACTCATTTGTGCGACGCATCAGAATCTCGAAGCTCGCGTGCAGGCCGGATCGTTTCGTGAAGATCTTTACTACCGGATTGCCGTGGGGATCGTCAATCTCCCCCCGCTACGACTACGACAGGATCGCGCGTGGTTGCTCAACCTCATGTTCATGACGGAGTCGCGCGGCAACGCGAACCTGGACTCGCTCGACAGCGAAACGCGCGAGTTGCTGCTCACCTACGCCTGGCCCGGCAACCTGCGTCAGATGCGCGCTGCCGTGCAGTACGCCTGCGCCGTCAAGACCGACGACACCATCCGGCTGCGCGATCTGCCAGCCAATCTTGTGCACAGTGCGACCTCGGCCGCGACCGGCAACGCCGCAACGCCGGTCACTGTCCCGGCGGCACCGCTCGACTCGCTCTCTCCGATCGCCAACGGCGAGCGCGAGATCATCATCCGCGTGCTCTCGTCGCGCCGCTGGAACATCTCGGCCGCTTCGCGCGAGTTGGGCATCTGCCGCACATCGCTCTATCGCAAGCTGCGCGAACTGCATATCCCGCATGTTCGCGACATGGGTAGCGACGTCCTGCTCGGTCCGCAGCGTTGATCGTCAGGCGCGTATTACAAGCACGGCGGATGCAGACGGGCCAAACGCTCTCTGCATCCGCTGACTGCAACGCCTACGCCCGATCCGCCAGCAACGCCATCATTGCGGTTTCCTTGTAACGCGGGCCGGTCGTCGCACCGGCGCTAAAGTGTGCGTCGAGCGCACTCAGAATCGCGACGTCGACATCGGCATCAGCGGCCGCGAGGTTCTCCTCCAAACGTTCTATACGACGTGTGCCGGGAATCGGCACGATGTCGTCACCGCGCCAGAGCAACCAGACAAGCGCCAGTTGCGCCGGGGTGACACCGGCTTTCCCGGCATACTCGGCCAGCGTTCTGGCGAGCCGCATATTCGCCTCGAAATTCTCGCCTTGCACACGGGGATCGGATGTCCGGCGCGAGTCGCCTTCCGGGAACTCCTCGGCACGCCGGGCCGTGCCGGTCAGAAAGCCGCGACCGAGCGGCGCGAACGGCACGAGTCCCACGCCGAGTTCGCGCAGGCATGGCAGGATCGACGCTTCGATGTCGCGGTGCCACAGCGAGTACTCGCTTTGCAGCACGCTTACGGGATGCACAACGTGAGCGCGACGAATCGTACGCTCGCCGGCTTCGGACAGGCCGAAATAGCGCACCTTTCCCGCCTTGACGAGATCGCCGACAGTGCCCGCCACGTCTTCGATCGGCACGTCGGGATCGACACGGTGCTGATAAAGAAGATCGATGTAGTCGGTACCCAGCCGCGTGAGGCTCGCATCGACCACGCTCCGAATATGAGACGGCTGACTGTTCGCACCGGTCACCGTGCCGTTATCGAGACGGAATCCGAACTTTGTCGCAATGATCGCCTTGTCGCGCCGGCCTTTGAGCACGCGCCCGAGCAGACGTTCGTTTTCGAAGGGCCCATAGACTTCTGCTGTGTCAAAGAAATTGCATCCCAGCTCGAGCGCCCGTTCCAATACGCGAACCGATTCCGTGTCGTCGGACGGCCCGTAGGCATAGCTCATTCCCATACAGCCAAGCCCTATAGCAGGCACTTCCAGACCTTGCGTCCCAAGCCGTCGTGTTGGCAGCATCATGCAGCTCCTGTGCGATTGGATATTTTGTTTGGCTGCCGAATCGTCCGACCGGCACCGTGTTCCTGACGATGCAAGTTTCGAACCATTCTTCAAGATATTTTTCGAGCGCTCGTTCGCCCCCCTTCGCTGCGACGTCCCCGGATCGATACACATCGATATGCATCGGTGCGCCCCGCGTGCCTGCGTGATCTCGCGGTGCGGGCCGACCTCAGGTATCGGCGCTTCGCGTGCGCTCAGACAGACAGGCGTCGGTCGAGAATGACGTGCGACATCTGTCCGATGCTGCGACACCTGTCTCACGCTGCGACAGGTGTGTGCGTCACTCGCTTCGCATTGGGCGACCGACTTCTCCGCGCATTGGTCGCCTCGGTTCGTCATGAGACGCATGGCATTCAAATTGCTTGGATCCCGTCGTTCCCATCACCCTGTGCCAGGTCTCTGGTACCCCACTACCGATGCCCCACTCCATGACGGCCGGACCGGCCGGAACGACGCTCGCGCTTTACGGTGAAACTCGCGACGTGCTGGCCCGATTCGGGGGATGGACGGCCTATTTGACAGGGGACGAGTGCAAGCGCGCCGATGCGTTCTCCCGACCGGCCGACCGGGAGGATTATGTGGCGGCGCACATACTGGTTCGGGTCGCCGCCGCGCGTGTCACCGGAAGCCCCGATACCCCGGGGCCCGCAGCGCGTACTTACGGGCTCGTGCAGCGCTGCGAGCGTTGCGGGGGGGCACATGGACGCCCACGACTGCCGGCGCATCCCGGACTGCATGTCAGTTTGAGCCACACCCGCGGCGCCGTGGCAGCGGCGTGCGCCATCGTGCCGATCGGGATCGACATCGAGCATTGGAACGAGGCGCTGGACGCAGACTCGGATTTTCCGGGGATGAACGAGCGAGAGCGGCTGCGTCTGGACGCATTTTCGAGCGTAGCGCACACCCATCACGCGCCCTCCCCCCGTGCACTGGCGTGGCTGCGCCTCTGGACACGCAAAGAGAGTCTCGTGAAAGTCGGAGAGACGACGTTGGACGCAATGCCAGAGGTCGACATGTCGAGGCTGCCGATGAGCGAAGTGCCGCTTCGCTCGTGGCAGCGCCGCGTTACGCATGGCAAGTGGGCGATGACGGACTGGCTCGATCCGGGACTGTGCGTGACGGGCACCGTTTCCAGCGCGGGGGCTGTGGCGATCGAGCGGGTCTCGCCCTGACGCATCCTCGATTTCTCGTGAGTGCCGATGCCGGTCTCATCGGCGGGAAACTCAGGGGCTCGCTTGGCCGCAAACCTTTCTGCGCAAGTTTTACGACCACCGCGGCCCGCTCGCCACCTCGGCAACCCCAATGAGCGTCAATGCGTAATCGCTTCGATTGTCTTGAAGCCCGAAATATTATTCCGTCCAGCAAAACAATTTTGCTCCCCACCAAAAGTCACCCATTTTTTCGGAGGGATTGCAGGGATAGGATGCGGCGTTCGCAAAAAATATCACCCGCGAGGGGAGACCACACCAGATGACCCACGAACGTCGCCACTTCAAACTGAAAGCACTGCCCTTGGCCATTGCCACGGCCCTGTCCGCAATGACCTCTTTAGCCAACGCCACGCCGGCGCCCTGTTCCGTAACGTCTGCAACGAACGCCACGGTATCCTGGAGCTCGGGAGATTGTCAGGTGAGCGCCCCCGTTCAGACTGAGGACGTAGCGATTTACGTCTCGGGAACCGTCGGCACACTCACCAACAGCAGCACCATCATCGGAAACAGCGCCATCATTATCGGGGCCGGCGCAAACGTTGCTGCGGTGGTCAATAACCCTGGCGGGTTCATCTCGAACCAGTACATGTACGAGGTCGTTGTGAATAATGGCACGATCGCCACGTTCACCAACTCGGCCGGCGCAACCATTACCGGTTATACGGCGATAGAAAACCTCGGCAACGCATCAATCGTCACACTGAACAACAGCGGGCAGCTCTCTGGTCAAAACGGGATTGTCAACGCCGGCACTATCACCTCGTTGAACAACCTCGCTGATGGAACGCTGTCCAACTACACCGGGGTTACGAACGCCGTCGGTGGGACGATCGGTTCACTGAGCAATGCAGGCACGATTACAGGCAACTTCACGGGGATCGCCAACAGTGGCTTGATTCAGCGCCTGAACAACGATGGTTACCTCTCCGCTCGCGAATATGTGATCGACAATCAGGGCACGATCGGCACGCTGAACAACACCGGGAAGATCACCGTCGGCATTGACGACCGGGGGGGCGAAACGTCTACCGCCCTGAATAACACCGGCTCGATCAGCTCGATTGTGAACACCGGCACCCTCATCTCGTCCATGGAGGCGCTGATCAACGCCGGGCGAATCGACTCGCTGACCAACAGCGGCCTCATCAGCGGCGGCACCTTCGCCATTCAGAATGCGCAAGACGCCGTGTTGGGCACTATCGTCAACTCGGGCACCATCGCCGGCGATATCAACTCTGTTTCTGGCAAACCTCTGAGGTTCTCGGGCGGGCAAGGTTCGACCTTCGGTGTTCTGACGGGCCTAAACGGCGCACCCGGCACACTGATGAACGCCGGCGCAGACGTTGTGTTCTCGGACGGCAATCAACGGCTTGACGACAACGTAGTCGTCGGCGCCAACAAAGTTGCCAGCGTCTCGGGCAACCTGCAAATCAATCGAGTCATCTCGATCTACGGCAATTACGCTCAATATGCGGCGGCAACGCTACTGATAGGCGTAGGCAACGGCGCCGTAGCCAATGGCAACATGGAAAGCGACACCGGTTACGGCCGTCTGGTGGTGTCGGGCTCCGCCAGCATCGCGCCGGGCTCAGCCGTGGCGTTGAAGAATACCGCTGCCTACGCGTTTGCCCCCGGTCAGCGTTTCGTAGTCATCGACGCGGCCACCGCCGGGACGAGCTACAACGAAGGTCAGCTCAAATATTCGATGGTCGGTGTCAAGGGCACTGTCACCGGCGCCGCCGTCGCCAATGGCGATCGCAGCGATCTGGTGCTGACCGTGACGAGCGTGGACGCGGACACCGCACCGACCACGCCAACAACACCGACCACACCGACGACACCTACGGTACCGACGACGCCCCCGGCACCGAAGATTCAGGCAACGACGCCGAACGCCTACGCTTCCCTGAGCGGGCTGTCACGTTACACAGGCATCAGCGATCCCGGCCTGTTGAACCTCTTCAACGCGGCGACGGCGCTTCAGCTTGGCGGCGCCGCGGCGTCGAACCGTGCCGGGGCGCAGTTGAGCCCGTCGGCGCCGGGCGCCAGCAGCCAGGCCGTATCGGCCCCGACCCTCAGCGTCCTGAACATCATCGCCGGGCGCAGCGACAGTCTGCGGCTCGCGCAGGCCGACGCCAGGAGCGGTGTATCGACGGGCGAAGCCGGGCCAAAGTGGGCCACGTGGGGACAAGCGTTCGGTGGCCATGCGAGCCAGAGCGAGCGCGATTCGGTGGACGGCTACAGCGCCAACTTCGGTGGCTTCCTGATCGGCGTCGACCGGGCGATCAACGACGCCTGGCGTGCCGGTGGCGTGTTCAGCTACACCAACACCACCATCAACGGCACCGGCAACACCGACGGCAACCGGACCCGCGTGAACGCCTTCGGTCTGATGGGCTACGCCAGCTACATTGCCGATACGTGGTACGGCAATCTGTCGGCTGGCGTGGTGCAACAGCGCTACGACACCAACCGCTCGATCAACTTCACCGGCTTCTCGGGCAACACCAACGCGCAGTTCAACGGTACCCAGTACGTTGCCCGCGCCGAGGCCGGATACCCGCTCGCCCTGCCCTTCGCCACGGTGACGCCCGTGGCCGCGCTGACCTACAGTTACCTGCATCAGGCCAGCTATACGGAGTCGGGGGGCAACGGTGCCGCGTTGGCGGTCAACGCCGCCAATACGACGTCGGTCACGAGCGACCTCGGGGTGAAGATTTCGCGTGAGTTCGTCACGTCCTACGGCAAGGTGGTGCCGGAGTTGCAAGTGGGCTGGCGTCACCAATACGACAACAGCCGCAGCGCAACGAATGCCCGCTTCGTGGCGGATCCGTCCGGCGCCACCGCATTCACGTCGCTGGGAGCACAACCGGCATCGGATCTGGCGTTGGTCACGGCAGGCGTGACGCTGCTGCGCGCGAACAACCTGAGCGTGACCGCGCGCTATGAACTGCAAGTCGGTGGCGGCCTCGTCGCTCAGGCGGGCACGTTGCGGTTGCGCCAGTTGTTCTGACGAACAGCGCATCGGTGCCTGAGGAAGACGCCTGCCGCATCCGGCACACAGGGCGGAGATAGCGATGTCTTCGCCCTGGACGCCCAATCCCCACCCGCGTCAAGGCTTTGGCACGAAGCCTCAACCGCGCGGCAACACCTTCAGGCGTTGGCCTCGAAGTACTCGATCACGTTAAGACTCGCGTTATTCAAGTGCTCCCGGGCAGCGTTCTGGGCGTCCTCGGGCTTACCGCCAACGATGGCCTCGACAATGCGCTCGTGCTCGTTGTCCGAGGTCACCACGCGCTTTTTCTGATAGAACAACTTCGCCCTGAGGCAGGGGGTGGGGCAAGTGCCACACGTCCGAAGGCATTGACGTGTGGCACCCGGTGCCGCGCAAAACGTTGCGCGACGTTATTGGACTTGGGCGCTAAACCCTAAGCCCTAGGCCCTAAGCATTACGTATTACGTATCACGCATTCCGCAGGGCCGGACGCGTGCCCTTTCCAAGCGCCACGTTGGCGATCACGGTAACGACGATGTTCACCGCCAGAGCGATGAGGCCGGTGTAGAGGGATATCTTGTCGCCCCCGAACGTGAACGTGTGGACCGGCTTGATTCCGTCGGCGAACGCCAGCCAACTGCCGTACGCGATACCGACGGCCCATCCGCACAACAGTGCACGCGCCCCGAACCAGCTCACGAACAGGCCGAACACGAGTGCCGGGAACGTCTGCAAGATCCATACGCCACCTAGCAACTGCAAGTCCAATGCGAACTGGGTCGGCAGGAACAGGATGAACACCAGCGCACCGAGCTTCACCACCAGCGATACGATCTTGGCAACCTTCGCCTCGCCTTCATGCGAAATGTTCGGGTTGACGTAAGGCTTCCAGAAGTTGCGCGTGAACAGGTTGGATGCACCAATGGACATCACGGCGGCCGGCACCAGCGCGCCAATGGCAATCGCAGCAAACGCGAAGCCCGCGAACCAGCTCGGGAACAGTCCATTGAACAACGCGGGTACCACATCGTTGTTGGTCTGTACCTTGATGCCTGCGGCGTAGGCCATGAAACCGAGCAGCGCGATCAGGCCGAGCAGCACCGTATACGCCGGCAGGAACACGGCATTCTTGCGAATGGTGTTGGCGTCCTTGGCGGCAAACACCCCCGTGAGCGTGTGCGGATACATGAACGCGGCCATTGCCGAACCCAGCGCCAGTGTGGCAAACGGCAGGAACTGCGTCGGCTGCAACGTCAGACCGGTCGCGCCGCCCTTCTTGGCAAAGACATCGCGCGCCGAATCGAACACGACACCATAGCCGCCCAGCTTGGCCGGCACGACGATCACGGCCACGATCACGACGATGTAAATCATCAGATCCTTGACGAACGCGATCAGCGCCGGCGCCCGCAAGCCGGCCGCATAAGTGTAGAGCGCGAGAATGACGAACGCGGCGAATAACGGAACCTCGCCCGTCAGCCCGAGCGCCTTGATCACCACTTCCATGCCGATCAGTTGCAAAGCGATGTACGGCATCGTCGCCACCACCCCCGTGAGCGCAATGGCGAACTCCAGCGGACGCGACTGATATCGACCGAATACGACGTCGGCAGCCGTCACGTGCCCCGCCTTGTGCGCTGCATGCCACAGTTTCGGCATGATCAGGAAGACGATCGGGTAGACGAGAATCGTGTAAGGCAGCGCAAAGAAGCCGTAGGCGCCGACGGCATAGACCAGCGCTGGCACGGCGATCACCGTGTACGCCGTGTAGAAGTCGCCGCCGACGAGGAACCAGGTGATCCAGGTACCGAAGTTACGACCGCCCAGCCCCCACTCGTCAAGATTGGCCGCCCGGCCCTTGGGGGCGCCGCCCGTCATCCAGCGCGAGGCCCAGAAACCCATGACGGTCACAAGGATAAAGAAGAAGACGAAGACCGCCAACGCGGTCCAGTTGATGCCTGAGGCGCTCATCACTCTTCCCCTTTCTTCAAACCGTTACGAAACACGATCCAGATCAGCAAAGAGGTCAGCGGCACCCAGGCAAACTGGTACCAGTAGAAGAACGGAAAACCCCAGAGCGATGGCAATTCCCGGTTGTAGAACGGGACCCACAACAAGCCGATGAACGGCAGCAATAGCAGTAACCGCATTTGCGTGTCTCTCCTCGTTATTCGTTGGACTGATGCGTATCGACTACTTATCGATTTGCACTCTAGCCCATCGACGCCGGTTTTGCCGGGCGAGCTCAAAACCCCCGAGCGGCCGCGCTCAGGTGGGTTTTCAGGGTGTTGTGCGTATTGAAACGACTTGTCGGATCGCATCGCCATTGCCGTGGACTTGTGCAGCCGTTGCACGGCAAAAATGCGACGCATCGATGGGGAAAGATCCGAGGCGCACCGACCCTCAGGGCGATGGAATCGCGCGATATCGCGGCTCGAGATCCATGAGATGCGGGATGACCGGCGGCGCGCTCATCCCGGTGGATGCACCGGTGACGGGTCGGGTGCCAACCTTTCGAGCAACATCGACACGAACGTCTGCGTAATGGGAGGCAACGTCCTGCCTCGCTTCTTGATGAGGGCGATGGGACGCAAGAACGCATCGTCGTCCACCGGACGAATCAGCAACTCGGGCTCCGCCCTCACCTCTCTGGCGGACGCCGGCAGGATCGTCACCCCGAGACCCGCCCGAACCATCGCGACGGCCGTCATCATGTAGGTCGGCTCGCACGCGATTTCCGGCGTGAAGCCGCCGCGCGCAAAGGCACGGTCCACGACCGCCCGAACGCTTGTATTCTGCGCCGTGAGCACCAACGGCACGCTCGCAAGATCGGCCAGCGCTAGGCATTTGCGCCGCGCGAGCTGGTGACGCGCAGGCAGCACCGCCACCAGGTGATCGCCCCCCGTATAGAGCACGTCGAAATCGGGGTCGGTCAGCGCCCCGCCCGTCAGCCCGATGTCGACCTCCTCGCTACGCACCAGCGAGTCCACGACCCCCGCGACGGCATCGCGCACGTAAAAACCCGCGCGCGGCACGCTGGCCTTCACCTGCTGAATCAACTCCGGCAGTACGCTCGCCGCGAACGTCGGCAAGCAGGCAATGCGCACAACGCCGCTCGACCCATCGCCCAAGGCTCGCGCATCGATCAACACGTGCTCCATGTCGTGCAGCGACTTCTGCAACAACGGCAACAAAGCCCGCCCGGCCGGGGTCAGCGCCACATTGCGGCTGTTCCGATCGAACAGCCGCACCCCGACCGTCTCCTCCAACCGGCGAATCTGCACCGTCAACGCCGGCTGCGACAGATGCAACCGCCCTGCGGCACGCGTAAAGCTGCCGCTCTGCGCCACGGCAAGGAATGCCCGAATGTCCCGTAGATTCAGATCCATTATGTTTTGTGATGACTGCGATCAAATCATTTCAATTGATTTATCAATCCCCCGAAATTACGCTCGAACGCACTAAAAAACAATATTGGAGACACGCACATGCTGCCGTTACTGGGGCTGGCCACTATCGTCGTGCTGCTCGGCGCGATTCTCTCGAAACGCATGTCGCCGCTCGTGGCGCTCATCATCGTGCCGATTGCGGCGTCGTTGATCGGCGGCTTTGGCTTTCAGACAAGCAAATTCGTCATCGACGGACTCAAGAGTCTCGCGCCGGTGGTCGGCATGTTCGTCTTCGCGATCCTCTACTTCGGCACCATTACCGATGCCGGCACGCTCGATCCGATCATTGACGGCATTCTGAAAGCGGTCGGCACGCGCCCGACGCGCATCGTCGTGGGCACGACGCTACTGGCGCTGCTGATCCACCTCGACGGCTCCGGCGCGGTCTGCTTCCTCGTCACGATCCCGGCCATGCTGCCGCTCTACGATCGTCTTGGCATGGATCGGCGTGTGTTGGCCGCCGCCGTATCGATGGCGGCCGGCATCAACTTCCTGCCGTGGACCGGCCCGATGATCCGGGCGTCGGCGTCGCTGCACTTGCCCGTGTCGAGTCTTTTCAATCCGCTGATTCCGGTGCAGGCCGTCGGGCTGGTCTTCGTGTTCGGCATGGCTTACTGGCTGGGTCGTCGCGAAGAAAAGCGCCTCGGACTCACTGCCGCGAGTGGCGCGATCCCGATGCCCAAACGTGAGCTCTCGCCGGAAGAGCAGGCGCTGCGCCGCCCGAAGCTCTTCTGGTTCAACATCCTGCTGACGCTGATTGTGCTCGGCACCATGGTCGTCATGGGCGAGAAGATTCCGCCGGCGATCATGTTCATGGTGGGCCTGTGCGTGGCGTTGATGGTGAATTATCCGAACGTCGACATGCAGCGCAAACGCATCGATGCGCATGCGCGTGCCGCGTTGATGATGGCGGGCATTCTGCTCGCGGCAGGCGTGTTTACCGGGGTGATGCAAGGCAGCGGCATGCTCAAGGGCATGGCGCAAGCGGCCGTGGGCTTCGTGCCGCAGGGTATGGCGAGCCACATTCCGGTCGCGCTCGGCCTGGTGTCGATGCCGCTGAGCATGCTCTTCGATCCCGACTCGTTCTATTTCGGTGTGCTGCCGGTCATTGCCGAAGTGGCGGGACAACTGGGCGTGCCCGCGGTGCAGGTCGGCCAGGCTGCGTTGCTGGGGCAGATGACGACGGGCTTCCCCGTCAGCCCGCTCACGCCGGCCACATTCCTCGTGGTCGGTCTGTGCCGCATCGATCTGGCCGATCACCAGAAATTCACGTTCCCGTTGCTCTTCGGCGCGTCGATCGTCATGACGATTGCGAGCGTCCTGCTCGGCGTCTTCCCTCTTTAAGCGTTATCGAACGGACTCGATCCCCATGACAGCCAAGCAAACCCACCCGACATCGCGACGCATTCGGATCGGTGCAGGCGCCGGGTATTCGGGCGATCGCATCGAACCCGCCGTCGAACTCGCCTCGCACGGGGCGCTCGACTATCTCGTTTTCGAATGCCTCGCCGAGCGCACGATTGCCATCGCACAACAGGCGCGCCGCAAGGACCCGCTGGCCGGCTACGACCCGCTGCTGGAAGCGCGAATGACGGCGGTACTGCCGGCCGCGATTCGCAATGGCGTGCGCATCATCTCGAACATGGGCGCGGCGAATCCGCTTGCCGCAGCGCGCAAGACCGCCGAGATCGCTCGCAAGCTGGGGCTCGGCGATCTGAAGATCGCAGCAGTCACCGGCGACGATGTGCTCGACGTCGTGCTGCAAGGCGATGCGCATTTCGAGGAAACGGGCGAGCGCGTGGCGTCCTACCGGGATCGCATTGTGTCGGCGAACGCCTATCTGGGGGCGAGCGCCATCGTCGACGCCCTCGCGGCAGGGGCACAAATCGTATTGACTGGCCGTGTGGCCGATCCGTCGCTGTTCGCTGCGCCGCTGATCCACGAGTTTGGTTGGCGTATGGACGACTGGGACATGCTGGGCCAGGCCACCGTGATCGGGCATCTGCTGGAGTGCGCAGGACAGGTCACGGGCGGCTATTTTGCCGACCCCGGCTACAAAGACGTGCCTGAGCTCGCGAAGCTCGGCTTTCCGATTGGCGAAGTGGCGTGCGATGGCTCGGTCGTCATCACGAAAGTCCCGCAAGCCGGCGGCCGCGTGACGCAAGCCACTTGCAAGGAGCAGTTGCTGTACGAAATTCACGATCCGCAACGCTACCTTCAGCCCGACGTTGTCGCCGACTTCTCGGCAGTGCGCGTGACCGAGCAAGCCCCCGACCGAGTGAGCGTCACGGGCGGACGCGGCACACCGCGTACAGGCACGCTCAAGGTGTCCGTCGGCTATGTCGACGGATTCATCGGAGAGGGGCAGATCTCATACGGCGGCCCCGGGGCCGTTGCGCGTGCACGGCTCGCCATCGAGATCGTGCGCGAGCGATTGGCGCTGACGGGCGTACAGACGAGCGAATTGCGTTTCGATCTGATCGGCGTGGACTCGCTGTACGGCAAGACAGTGAGTTCGACGAACGCACAGCCCTATGAAGTTCGTGTGCGTGTGGCGGGACGCACGACATCCGCCGAGCAGGCCGTGCGTATCGGCAATGAAGTCGAGACGCTGTACACGAACGGCCCGGCCGGCGGCGGTGGCGCCACCAAGTCCGTGCGCGAGGTGCTCGCGGTCCAGTCGGTGCTATTGCCACGCGAGCATGCAAAGCCCGCGTTCACTTTTGTGGAGGTTTGAGATGAAGCTGCGAGAACTTGCGCATTCGCGCACGGGAGACAAGGGCAACACGCTCAACGTCTCGCTCATCTGCCACGACGCACAACATTACGAGCACCTGCGCGCCGAGGTCACACCCGAGCGAGTGAAGGCATTCCTTGGCGATGTCGTGCTCGGCGATGTCGTGCGTTACGAGCTTCCGAATCTGGCCGCTTTCAACTTCGTGTTGGGCAAGGCGCTGGGCGGCGGCGTGACGCGCTCTCTGGCTCTGGACGCGCACGGCAAGTCGCTCAGCTCAGCGTTGCTGGACATCGATATCGCCCCTCCGGGTTGAGCGCGATGCACGCGCAACTGCCCCACCCCAACGGGCTGCGGTCGAAATCAAGACGCGTTCCGGTCTCACGTTGAGGCGGGCTCAAAAACATCGGGCGTGTTGCCGCCCAGATAGCGCTACCTGCCGTGCGGCGCTCAACCCAGCGAGGGCGGTGCCGCTTGCGCGACGTCGATGCGCTTGGGCAACAGATTGAGCTCAAGGAACGCGTCGGCGATCTGCTGTTGTTCGGCCAACGTGGCACGCGAGATGCGATCGATGCCGAATTGCTGACGCGACAGCACCAACTCGACCGCATCGCGCGGCACGCCCCACAACTGCGCGTACTCGGAAGCGGCGGCCGCCCGATTGGCCTCGACCCATTTATCGACGGCGTTGAGTTCGTCGATCACCACACGCAATACGTCCTCGTTGTGCTGCACGTAGGTGCGCGACGTGAAGAAGTACAACCGATTACCGACAAGCCCGGTGCCATCGGTCACGAGGCGCGCGTCGAGCGACTTCTGCGCGACCGCGAGGAACGGGTCCCACACCAGCCATGCGTCGACGGAGCCGCGCTCGAAAGCGGCACGCGCATCGGCGGGTTGCAGGAAGACGGGCGTGATGTCCTGCGGCTTGAAACCCGCCTGTTGCAGCAGCCGCACATAAAGATAGTGGGTATTTGAGCCTTTCGTGAACGCGACACGCTTGCCTCTTAGCTGTGCGAACGCGGTGATCGGCGATCCTTTCGGCACGAGTAATCCTTCGCTCCGGGGCCGCTTCACGCTCTGACCGTAGTAGACAAACGGCGCGCCGGCCGCCAGCGCGAACACCGGCGGGGCTTCGCCCACGTCGCCGAAATCGATCGAGCCGACATTGAGCGCTTCCAACTGCGGAGGCCCCGACGGGAATTCAGTCCACGTCACGTGCACACCCAACGGCGCGAGCTGCTTTTCAAGCGTGCCGCGCCCCTTGAGCAACGTCAGCAGCCCCTTCTGATTGCCGATGCGCAGCACCCGGGCCCCGGTCGGTTGTGCGAAGGCGCCGGGCGCCGCGACGGCGCCCGCCAGTGCGGCGGCTCCGGTCGTGAGCAGGCGGCGGCGAGAGGCTGAGAAGTGTGCGGACATGGCAGATCCATCGAAGTTGACAGTGCCGTCCAGACTAATCAGCCGCAGCCCCGAAGGGAACGAATCGCTTGTGGAATGCTTATTATCGAAAGATGAGGCAGCGGCTTACGCTGGCCGATCGCGCGAAGGTGCGCAATGACATTCACGAGCCGTTCCTTCGCGACGGTGTCAGTTGATCTGCTTCTGAAGGAACGCACACAGCGCGCCAACGAGCGACACGCCGACGATCACGGAGAAACCGTCGAGCGCGCTCAGGAAACTGGCCTGTTGCATGACCGTGTTGTGAATGGAGGACAGTGCGAGTGCGCTCGCCTGCTGTGTGGCGTAGCCCATCGCCTCATAGCCGTGCACCAGCTTACCGAAGGTGTCCTCGAAAATCGGATTGAAGATCGAGACGGACTCTCCGAGTCTCGTTTCGTGGACGGCCACCCGGTGTTGCTGAAGGATGATCATCGTTGCGGTGGCAAAGGAATACGTGAGCTGCTTCACGATGTTCTTGAAGCGGTAGCCGTGATGAAACTCCTCGAGGGCGAAGATCCGGAACGTCACGTTCGCCACCGGCAGCGCGATCGTGAGCAACAGCAGCCCGCGCAGCACCAGCGGGAAGATCAGCCAGGGCATGCTCACGTCAGGCGGCATGTAGGTCATCCACACACCGATGAGCGCCGCCATCAGAAAGCCCGGCACGATCAGCCATTTCTTGTGCGTCACGCGCCCCGCATAACGGAAGTAGAGCACGGCGCCGGCCACCGAGACGAGCGACGTCAGCCCGACGAGGCGTCCGGCGTTCTCTACCGGATAGTGCAGCCCGCCTTCGAGCAGGCGCGACACGAGAAACCCCATCGAATTGCTGACGTAGTAGAACGCGATGTACAGCATGATGCCGGCCTGGAACGTCTTCTCGCGAAGCGCATGCAGGCGCAGCAACGGTCGCGGATGGTGCCATTGCTGCCAGACGAATCCGCCCAGTGCCACCAACCCCGCGCCCGCGAGAAAGATCAGTTCGGGCGACGAGCCGAACAGCTCGAAACGCACCTGCTGCATGGCGATCTGAAGCGCGCCCTGGGCAAAGGCAAAGAGGATGTAGGGCCAGAAGTGGGCTTCGCCGCGATGCTCGTGGAGCACGCGTCCGGTCGATGGCACGACGAGGATCGTGAACAGCCCCAGCGCCAAGCCGCCAAACCCTGTAGCAACGAACAGCGCCCGCCAGCCGAAATGCCCGATCAGGTACCCGCCTGCGAGCGGCGCGAGCGCGCTGCCAACGAGGATCATCAACAAGAAGACACGTACGGCGGCCGCTCGCCGCTGAGGCGTGATCGCGGTCTGAATCAGGATGCGGCAGGCGCTCATCATCGGCCCGATGAAGTAGCCCTGGAAGCCGCGTGCGATGGCCAGTTCGATGGACGATTCGCTCAACGCCGCAGCCACCGCCCCCACGGCAAACAGAAACAGACTGCCCCCGACGTAGCGGCGGTAGCCAAGCCGCTCGACCCACCATTGCTGCTGAAGAATGCCGAGCACCGACGCCACGGCATAGGCACTCGACGACCACACGAGTTCGTCGGGAGACGAGTTGATCCCGCCCGCAATGTAGCTGGTAAAGAAGGCGAATCCGGCGTTGTCGAAGTAGTCAAGGCCGGTCGCAAGCGCAATGGCCCACGGGAAGAAGTCGTCGCGAAAACGAGTGAGCGGCGACCGGGACGACCCCGATGCGGGGGCGGCAATACCGCTCATTGGTTTGCGACCTTCGGCGGGCGTGCTTGCCGGCGGGCCATCGCACGCTCGCGACGCTCACGCAGCAATTCGTCTTTCGGCTCACCCGCGATGCGGCGGCGAATGTACTCGAGGTCATAGGCAAGTTCTTCACGAACGGCCTGCGCTTCGCGCATTTCGCGCTTGACGGCCTGGATTCTTGCGTCCACGGCGTCGACCTGCTGCGCGAGTGAACGTTCGATTTCCTTGAGCGACGCCATCGACACTGCCGTGCCCGATGCCGTCGCCGACTCGATAGGCTTCTGGAGAATTTCCGAGATCGTCTGGATCGAGAACCCCAGCGAGCGCATGCGCAGGATGCGCGCGAACTTCTCCAGATCCCGTTCGGAATAGAGACGGTAATGGCCGTCGCTGCGTTCCGGAGAGATCAGCCCCTTTTCCTCGTAATACTTGAGCGTGCGCGGCGTCACGTTCAGACGTTCCGCCGCGTCACGCACGGTAACGTAACCGGATTCGGGAGTGGACGATGACATGGCATGTGCTGGGCGAGCCGACGACAGCCGAATCATAGCACAACCTATACGTTCACGTTCATGTTTGAAGCATCAGGGCAACGAGATCCCCCCATCGACCGGCAAGACAGCCCCAGTGATGAAACTGCTGTCATCAGAGGCCAGAAACAACGCCGCACGCGCCATCTCTTCCGGCATCCCCATTCGTCCGAGCGGGATCGCCGCCGCAACGCCTTGCCCGAACGCCGCCCGGTCAGACGCCGGTATGCCGAGCTTGTCGAGAATCGGGGTATTGCATGACCCGGGGCGACATCCCCCCCGGGCTTCAGTAGCACCGAGCTATAAAGTCCGGGGGAAGTCACAACGGCAAACCCTACGCGGAGAAGCGCTTGAGCGCGATGTTCAGAGCGGTCCGCACGAAAGCAGGCATTGCGGATTTCGCACTATACGATCTGAGGGGCAAAGGGGCGACCGATTATGGCTCGCAGGCGTGCCACGTAAACGCATCCCAATGCTGGGCGGTCATGACAGCGTGACGACGACATCGATCTACGTGAAGTCACGTTGGCGCGAGGTCGTGGAACCCAATCGCGTGACGCGGAAGGCATCGT
Source organism: Pandoraea sp. ASV26 (assembly GCF_016428915.1). Lineage (GTDB taxonomy): Bacteria > Pseudomonadota > Gammaproteobacteria > Burkholderiales > Burkholderiaceae > Pandoraea. The sequence continues at coordinate 16,888 of NZ_JAELTP010000035.1, read as the reverse complement.
CAGTTCGGGGATATTAGACCGATGTCCAATATTCGAAACGTACAGACGAAAAAAATGCCCGCTTGATTAGCGGGCACTTCTTTGCAAAGCCAGATGCTTGGCGGAGAGGGTGGGATTCGAACCCACGGTACGGTATAACCGTACACCGGATTTCGAGTCCGGCGCATTCGACCACTCTGCCACCTCTCCAAGCGTTCTTTCTGCTTTGGTTCGCTGCCTGAGTGGCCTCAAGCAGCGAGAAAGAGATTATAGCCGAATTTCTTCGGCTGCCAACCCCCTTTTTCCAATTTTTTTACGCAACCGGCTCGAGACGCTCGATGCCACCCATGTAAGGACGCAGCACGTCAGGCACCGTCACCGAACCATCGGCGTTCTGATAGTTCTCCAGCACTGCGACCAACGCGCGTCCCACCGCCAGTCCCGAACCGTTGAGCGTGTGCACCAGTTCCGGCTTGCCCTGCGCGTTACGGAAGCGTGCCTGCATCCGGCGTGCCTGGAAGTTCTCCATGTTCGAACACGACGAGATCTCACGATACGTGTTCTGCGCCGGAACCCACACTTCCATGTCGTACGTCTTCGCACTGCCAAAGCCCATGTCGCCCGTGCACAGCACAATCGTGCGGTACGGCAGTTTCAGCTTCTGCAGAATCGCTTCCGCGTGACCCACCAGCTTCTCCAGCGTGTCGTACGACTCCTCCGGACGCACCACGTGCACCAACTCGACCTTGTCGAACTGATGCTGACGAATCATGCCGCGCGTGTCCTTGCCATAACTGCCCGCCTCCGAACGGAAGCACGGCGTATGCGCCACCATGTGCATCGGCAGCGCGTCTGCCGCCAGCAGCTCGTCACGCACCAGATTCGTGAGCGACACTTCCGCCGTCGGAATCAGATAGAAGTTCTCGATGCGCTCGCCATCCTCACCGCCCACCTTGCGCGGCACCTTGAACAAGTCGTCCTCAAACTTCGGAAGCTGGCCCGTACCGCGCATCGAATCCGCATTCACGATATACGGCACATACATTTCCGTATAGCCGTGCTCCGACGTGTGCGTGTCGATCATGAACTGCGCCAGCGCACGATGCAGCCGTGCAATGCCGCCCTTCATCACCGAGAAACGTGCACCCGCAAGCTTTGCGGCTGCATCGAAGTCCAGCCCCAACGCCGAACCGAGATCGACGTGGTCGCGCACCGGGAAGTCGAATTCACGCGGCGTGCCCCAACGGCGCACTTCCACGTTCTGCGTCTCATCCGAGCCGACCGGCACGCTCTCGTGCGGCAAGTTCGGCACGCCCAGCAACAGCTCCGACAAACGCGCCTGCACCTCTCCCAGCCGCACTTCCGATGCCTTGAGCGAGTCTGCAATGCCGCCGACTTCGGCGATCTCGGCCGAGGCGTCCTCGCCCTTGCCCTTCTTCATGCCGACCTGCTTCGAGAGCGCATTGCGGCGTGCTTGCAGCTCCTCGGTTTGCGTCTGGATCTGCTTGCGTTCTGCCTCGAGCGCAGCAAACGTCGCTACGTCCAGCGTATAGCCGCGCGCCTTAAGTCGCGCCGCAACGCCGTCGAGATCCTTACGAAGAAGTTGAATGTCGAGCATGGTGGGATGTCTGTCGTTAGTGACCCATTGTCATGGGCCATGGAATTCGTTCTGGCCGCCTCAGCGCCCTCACGGCGCCGGATACAGCATCAAAGCGGGGATTTTACCAAACGCACACCGCGATTTCGCCATTTGGCGCGTTGGTGATGCCGGCAACGCCCGCGTCAGGTCGTCTCTTCATCGGAAGGCTCGACCGGCGGCGTCTTGCCGGATGACGCCGCCCCGGCCCCGGAGGACTTCGCGGGCGCTCCGGACTGACGCCCCTTGGCGTTCGCGCGCCGCCACTCGGCATCGAGCGACTTCAGCCAATTGAGCTTTTCCCCGATCTTGCCCTCCAGACCACGCGGCACCGGACGATACCAATTCTGCGCCCGCAGATCGTCGGGAAAATATGTCTCGCCCGCCGCGTAAGCATCAGGCTCGTCGTGCGCATAGCGATATTCGTGGCCGTAGCCGAGTTCCTTCATCAGCTTCGTCGGCGCATTGCGCAGATGGATCGGCACCGCCCGCGACTTGTCCTTGCCGACGAACGCCCGCGCCTGATTGTAGGCGTTGTAACCCGCGTTCGACTTGGGCGCCGACGCGAGATAAATAATCGCCTGCGCCAGCGCGAGTTCGCCCTCCGGCGTGCCGAGACGCTCGTACGTCTCTGCCGCGTCGAGCGCAATGCGCGCCGCACGCGGGTCGGCCAGACCGATGTCCTCCCACGCCATCCGGACAATCCGGCGTGCGAGATAACGCGGGTCCGCGCCGCCGTCGAGCATGCGGCAGAACCAATAAAGGGCCCCATCCGGCGAACTGCCACGCACCGACTTGTGCAACGCACTGATCTGGTCGTAGAACGCATCGCCACCCTTGTCGAAGCGACGCAGATTCTCGGCGAGTACGCTGGCCAGCAACGCGTCGTCAATCGTGTGGAGATCCTGCGACATCGCAGCTTGCGCCACGATCTCAACGTTGTTGAGCAGCTTGCGGCCGTCACCATCCGCCGAGTCGATGAGACCCTGTCGCGCTTCGTCGGTGAAGGCAATCTCGCCCAGTTCGCGCGCCGCCCGCGTGATCATCTCACCAAGCTCTTCGTCGCTCAGGCTCTTGAGCACATAGACAGCCGCACGCGAGAGCAATGCGCCGTTCACCTCGAACGACGGATTTTCCGTCGTCGCGCCCACGAAAATAAACAGCCCCGACTCGACGTGCGGCAAGAAAGCATCCTGCTGCGCCTTGTTGAAGCGATGCACCTCGTCGACGAACACCAGCGTCTGCTTGCCCTGCGCACGCTGAATCTGCGCAGCCTCGACAGCGTCGCGGATATCCTTCACGCCGGAGAGCACCGCCGAGAGCGAGATGAAGTACGCCTTGAAAGCATCCGCCATCAGTCGCGCCAGCGTCGTCTTGCCCACGCCCGGCGGCCCCCACAGAATCATCGAGTGCGGACGGCCCGCCTCAAACGCCACGCGCAAAGGTTTCCCCTTGCCTAGCAAGTGGCGCTGGCCAATCACGTCATCGATGGTATGGGGGCGCAGGCGCTCGGCCAAAGGCACCGAAGCCGACAGCGGGGCGTCGTGTGGCATGTTCTCAAGCAGCGCGGCCGGGGAGTCCCCGGCCGCATTCGGATCATCAGATGTCCCCATTATGCCAGCCCGATGGCCGGCCCGTGCGCAATGTGCATTCGCGACGACGGGGACGAGTCACGCTCAACCCTTGATCAGGTCGGCCCCCTTGGGCATCGTGAATTTGAAGTTGTCCGCCGGCATGGGCGGATTCTTCTGGATCTTGTCGAACGTCAGCAAGGTGACGTTGCCGAACGCATCGTAGAGTTCCATCGCCGCCAGATTGCCATCGCGAAAACCAATGCCCACGCGCTGGAACTGCGTGTCCTGCGACTTCGGCTTCAGCTCCACCCAGTCGATGCCGTTCTTCACGCCGGCATCCTTGAGCGTGAAATTCTTCTCGATGTCGTTGCTACCGAACAGAATCGCCGCCGGGCTCGCGCCCAACGAGGTACCCAGCTTGCGCTCGGTCACCTGATTGAGATCCTTGTCATAGATATAGAGCGTCTCGCCATCGGCCTGCAACAACTGGTCGTAAGGCTTGACGTAGCGCCAGATGAAGCGGCCCGGGCGCGAAAACTCGAACGTGCCCGACGCCGCGTTCGTGACCTTCATCGTGCCGTCCTGCTGCCCCTTCACCTGCTTTTGCTCAAACTCGCCACGCGCCGATTTCACCTGTGCGGCAAAAGCCTTGAGCTGTGCCGTTCCACTGGCATAAGCGGGAGCGACCAGCGCCGCCAGCGTCACGCCAACGGCACCCGCGATGAGCGGCAAGCCGCGCTTGAATCCCAGCATGTTCCTTATTCTCCTTCGCGATTCGGCACCAGAATTTCCCGGTTGCCGTTGCTCGCCATCGCCGACACCACGCCGGACTGTTCCATCTGTTCCAACAGGCGCGCCGCCCGGTTGTAGCCGATGCGCAGATGCCGCTGCACCAGCGAGATCGACGCGCGGCGCTGCTTGAGCACCACCGCTACGGCCTGATCGTACAGAGGGTCGGACTCGCCACCGCCTTCGCCAGTTCCACCGCCCGCGCCGTCGACACCGCCGTCTTCCCCCTCGGTGGCACCGTCCAGAATCCCTTCGACGTAATTCGCCTCGCCCTGCTCCCTGAGCCGCTCGACCACGCGATGCACTTCGTCATCGGCCACGAACGCCCCGTGAACCCGCAGCGGCAGCCCGGTGCCCGGCGGCATGTAAAGCATGTCGCCCATGCCCAGCAGCGTCTCCGCGCCCTGTTGATCGAGAATGGTGCGCGAATCGATCTTCGACGACACCTGAAACGCCACCCGCGTCGGCACGTTCGCCTTGATAAGCCCCGTAATCACGTCGACCGACGGGCGCTGCGTCGCCAGAATCAGGTGGATGCCGGCGGCACGCGCCTTCTGCGCGATACGGGCGATCAGTTCTTCCACCTTCTTGCCGACGACCATCATCAGGTCGGCCAACTCGTCGATCACCACCACGATGTACGGCAGACGCTGCAACGGCTCCGGTTCTTCGGGCGTGAGCGAGAACGGATTGGGGATGTGTTCCTCGCGCTTCGCGGCGTCGTCGATCTTGTTGTTGTACCCGGCCAGATTGCGCACGCCGAGCTTGCTCATCAGCTTGTAGCGGCGCTCCATCTCTGCGACCACCCAGTTCAGCGCATGGCCCGCCTGACGCATGTCCGTTACCACCGGGCACAGCAAATGCTGGATGCCTTCATACATGCTCATTTCGAGCATCTTTGGATCGATCAGGATCAGCCGCACCTGTTCGGCCGTCGCCTTGTAGAGCAGCGACAGGATCATCGCGTTGATCCCCACCGACTTGCCCGAGCCGGTCGTACCGGCGACCAGCAAGTGGGGCATCTTCGCCAGATCGGCAACGACAGGCTTGCCGCCGATGTCCTTGCCGAGCGCCAACGTCAGCAGCGACGACGAATCGTTGTAGATCTCCGAGCCCAGAATCTCCGTCAGACGCACGGTCTGACGACGCGGATTCGGTAGCTCCAGCCCCATGAAGTTCTTGCCGGGAATGGTTTCGACCACGCGAATCGACACGAGCGAGAGCGAACGCGCCAGATCCTTCGCCAGATTGACGATCTGGCTGCCCTTCACGCCCGTTGCCGGTTCGATTTCGTACCGGGTGATGACCGGGCCGGGATAGGCCGCGATGACATTCACTTCGACACCGAAGTCCTTGAGCTTCTTCTCGATCAGGCGCGACGTGAACTCGAGCGTTTCGCCCGAGACGGTCTCCTGCGCAGCCGGCGCAGGATCGAGCAGCGCGAGCGGCGGCAGGATGGAATCAGGCAGGTCGGCAAAGAGCGGCGCCTGCTTTTCCTTCTCCACGCGCTCGCTCTTGGGCACCACCTTGACCGGCGGCACGATCTGCACCGGCTCGTGAACCTCCGTGCGCACGCGGTTCTGCACGACCGCGCCTTCGCGCGCGATCGCCGCCTCCTCGCCCAACCGGCGGTCCTGACGCGCCTCGCGGCGGCGACGAATCACCGTGCCGGTATCGAGAATCAGCGCCCCGAGCTTTTCGGCAGCAGACAGCCACGAGAAATGGAACAGCAGCGACAGCCCGAAGGCAAAGATGAGCAGCAACGCCAGCGTGCCGCCCGTAAAGCCGAGCGCATGTTGGAAGAAACCGCCGACGGTCTCGCCGATCACACCGCCCGAGGCACGCGGCAATTGGGCCTTCAGACGGTAAAGACGCAGGGATTCGATACCCGCGCTGGAGAGCAGCACCATCAGGGAGGAGACGATCTCCACCCATCCGCCGCTGGCGAGCCGCTCGCGCAGCGGAGGCGCTTCGCGCCTGGCCGAGATGCGGCGGTAGCCTGAGATCACACGTCGGCCGATGAAGACCACCAGCCAGTAGGCGGACAGGCCGAGCATGAGCAGCAGCATATCGGCCACCCACGCGCCAACACGCCCCGCCCAGTTGGCGATGCGCTCCACGTGCGCCGCATGCGTCCAACTGGGGTCCAGACGGCTGTAGGAGAACAACGCCATCAACAGGAACACCATCAGCGCGACCTGCGCCATCCAGCGGATTTCATGGAAAAGGTGCGTCACCCTGTTGGGTAACGACGATCCGGCACCAGCAGAATAGGAAGATTTCGTCGTCATCAAGCCATGGGGTTGGGCGGGCAGACGGGCGGCCTGCCGCGCAGCAAGGCTCCATTGTAAACAACTATTACATGGCTCACGGCAGGAAAAGGTGACAAGCAGTAACGCCGGGCCTCTCGGTCACATTCGGCCTCACCCGGGAACGGCCGGCAACGCGCCGCCACCCCGTTGCCATCTTGGGGGCGGCTTGCGGGCGGCTTGCGGGCGGCTTGCGGGCGGCTTGCGGGCGGCTTGACGGTAGCGTGACGGCGGCTCGCGCTCGGCTTGCCTGCCGCACTTCCGCCCCCAATTTAGGAGACGTCCCGACGTCGCCATCGGCAGGCCACCCTCGGTGGTCGCGACCACCCGAAAGGCTATCGCGTCGATTGCAAGGCTCGATCAACGAAACGACGTCGGCCCCTTATAATGTCGGTTTGCGCCATGCGCCCCCCCTGTCGCGCCCTCGCGCTGCGGGTCCCGGCGCCAGCCCCCATCCCCTTTCGGTGAGTCCGTCCATGTCCGTTGCCAAGCACGCCAAAGTCCTGATTCTCGGTTCCGGCCCCGCCGGTTACAGCGCCGCCGTCTACGCCGCGCGCGCCAACCTCAAGCCCGTGCTGATCACGGGTATCGCCCAGGGCGGTCAGTTGATGACCACCACGGACGTCGAGAACTGGCCCGGCGATCCGACCGGTGTGCAAGGCCCCGAGCTGATGGCCCGTATGCAGGCGCACGCCGAGCATTTCAACACCGAGATGATTTTCGATCACATTCACACGGTGCATCTGAATGAGCGCCCGCTGCGTCTGATCGGTGACTCCGGCGAATACACGGCCGACGCCCTGATCATCGCCACCGGCGCCTCGGCTCAGTATCTCGGCCTGCCGTCTGAAGAAGCGTTCTCCGGCCGTGGCGTGTCCGCCTGCGCCACCTGCGACGGCTTCTTCTACAAGGGCAAGGAAGTCTGCGTGGTCGGCGGCGGCAATACCGCTGTCGAAGAAGCGCTGTACCTCTCCAATATCGCCAGCAAGGTCACGGTGATTCACCGTCGCGACAAGTTCCGCGCCGAGCCGATCCTGATCGACCGCCTGCTGGAGAAGGCCAAGCAAGGCGTGGTCGACCTCAAGTACGGCACCGTGCTCGACGAAGTGACCGGCGACGACTCGGGCGTGACCGGCGTGCGCATCAAGAACGTGAAGACCGGCGCTCACGAAGACATCGCGCTGCATGGCGTGTTCATCGCCATCGGCCACAAGCCGAACACCGACATCTTCGAGGGTCAGCTCGAGATGAAGAACGGCTACATCGTCACGCACAGCGGCCTGAATGGCAACGCCACGGCCACCAGCGTGCCGGGCGTGTTCGCCGCGGGCGACGTGCAGGATCACGTCTACCGTCAGGCCATTACCAGCGCCGGCACGGGCTGCATGGCCGCACTCGATGCCCAGCGCTACCTCGAAAATCTCGATCAGTAATCGCTGAACGCCCTGCTGCGGCGCCCTCGCCGTGAGAGCTCACGCGTTTGTGAGCTTTCATAGGCTCAGGGCGCCGTTGTCGTCTGTCCCTCCCGTCCACCGTCCTTGTTCGCACGATCATGAGCAAGAAGCTCCCCAAACTCAGCCTCGGTGATCTCGCCAGTCTGCGCGATTCCCTCGCGAAGGAAACCGCCGCGCGCGAAGCCGAACGTGCGGCCGCCGCCAAACGCGCCGAGCAAGCCAGGCGCGATGCGAACGTGTTCCGCGACAGCGTCGGCGACATCGCCCCGCTGCCCAGCAAGGTCGCGAAGCATCGCGTCGAGCATCCGCGCCAGCTGCCTGAGCCGGTCGCGCGTCAGACGCAGGAAGACGAAGCGGCCGTGCTCTTCGAGTCGCTATCGGACGAATTCGACCCCGAGGCCCTGCTCGACACCGACGATCGCCTGTCCTATCGCCGCCCCGGCATCAGTTATGACGCCGTGCTCAAGCTGCAACGCGGGGAATGGGTCGTGCAAGCGCAGATCGACCTGCATGGCATGCGTCGCGACGAAGCGCGCGAGGCCCTCTCTGCCTTCCTGCACGACGCCGTGAAGCGTGGCTTGCGCTGCGTGCGCGTGATTCATGGCAAGGGCCTCGGCTCGGTGAATCGCGAACCGGTGCTCAAGGACAAGGTCCGGGGCTGGCTGGCGCAAAAGAACGAAGTGCTGGCGTGGGCACAGGCGCAGGGACGCGACGGCGGGAGTGGTGCACTGGTAGTATTGCTCCAGGCGGCGCAGACGAGGGCGCCGCGCAGGTAGTCACCCCTTCCCTGCGGGGCACCGCCGCTTCGACGAGGGCGCCTTCGCACCGTCAATACCGCCACAGATCACGACGTTTCACTCACAGGATTCGCCGATGATTCACGAGATGAGCGCCCAACTGCATACGATACTGGCCGTCATGGAGGCCATCGCCGTATTGTCGTGCGCCATCTCCGGTTTCGCTGAAGCCCGCAAGCAGCACCTCGACCCGGTCGGTGCGTTCGTGCTGGCCTTTGCGACCGCCTTCGGCGGCGGCACGCTGCGCGACGTGCTGCTCGACCACCGCCCCTTCTACTGGGTTCAGCATCAGTGGTACACCGTCATCATTCTGGTTCTCTCGCTATCGACGTCCGGCGTGTTGCGGCTCGTCTCACGCGTGGCCACTGAGCGGGTGTTGCTCATTACGGATGCGATCGGTCTGGGGTTCTTCAGCGCGTCGGGCACCTCGCTGGCGTTGCAGACCGACATGTCGGCGTTCATGTCAGTCATGATGGGGGTGATTACCGGCGTGGGCGGCGGCGTGCTTCGCGACATCCTCTGTAACGAAGTGCCGCTGGTATTGCGGGACACGCGCCCCTATGCGGTGTGCGCCTTCATCGGCGGATGGATCTACATTGCCCTCACCTACGCGGACCTCGACCCGGTCTATACCCTGTCGATCAGCGCGCTCTCCGTGATTTTCGTGCGCCTGCTTACCGTGGCGTTCGACGTGAGGCTCAAGGCATGACGATCCCCCTCACGCCTCACCTAACGCCTCACCTGACGCCCCGGTAAACGCCAAAGGGCGACGCCGCTTGCGCAGCCATCGCCCTTCTCGATTTTGCCGCCGTCGTCGCCGTGGTCCCTGTCGTCACTGCCATCACCAGCAACGACCGACCCCGCCTCAGACGGCTTGCTCGCCCTCTTCGCCCGTGCGGATACGGATCACGCGCTCGACGTCGGTCACGAAGATCTTGCCGTCGCCGATCTTGCCCGTGCGTGCTGCGCCCAGCACGGCATCGATGACCTGCTCGGCCTGCGCTGCGCTCACCACGACTTCGATCTTGATCTTCGGCAGGAAGTCGACAACGTACTCGGCGCCGCGATACAGCTCGGTGTGCCCCTTCTGACGGCCGAAGCCTTTCACTTCCGTGACAGTCAGGCCCGTCACGCCGACTTCGGCCAGCGCTTCGCGGACTTCGTCCAGCTTGAACGGTTTGATGATGGCAGTTACGCGTTTCATTGTCGCCTCGATATCTTGGTTGGTTTGTTCTGAAAATTCGCCGCACTATTGTACCGGGCCGGACGCGGCACGCCGATGACAGCGCTGCGCCGTCCCGCCCCTTCTACTGCCCTCAGGCGCGCGGATCGTCGGGCACCGTGTCCAGGTCCGCGAGCCACACCACCGACTCCGAATCGCTCGGCGCACGCCAGTCGCCGCGCGGCGACAGCGAGCCGCCCGTGCCGACCTTCGGCGCATTCGGAATACACGACCGCTTGAACTGGCTCGTGCGGAAGAACCGGTCCAGGAAGATGCGCAGGTTGCGCTTGATCGCGACCAGATCGTACGCGTTCCGGACGAGGTGCCCTTCGTCGGGCCAGCGTCCCGCCGAGGCGTCGTGCCAGGCACTCCACGAGAGGAACGCCACCTTGCGCGGGGCATAGCCGAAGCGCAGCGTGTAATAGAGGTTGAAGTCCTGCAACTCGTACGGCCCGATGAAATGCTCGGTGCGCTGCTCGGGCGCGCCGTTCGCTTTGCCCGGCACCAGTTCGGGACTGATTTCCGTCTCGAGAATATCGATGAGGACGTTGCGACTCGGCGCGGTCTCCTTGCCCCCCTTGACGGACACGGGCTTCGACGCCGCCGCGCCGCCCAGTTGCCCCGTCTCGGCGACCCATCGCACGAGGTGCATGATGAGTGTCTTGGGCACGCTGGCGTTCACGTTGTAGTGGGACATATGGTCGCCCACACCGTAAGTACACCATCCGAGCGCCAGCTCGCTCAGGTCGCCCGTGCCGATCACGATCGCGCCCTGATGATTCGCCAGACGGAACAGATGATTGGTGCGCTCGCCGGCCTGCACGTTTTCAAACGTGACGTCGTAGACTTCCTCGCCCTTCGCAAACGGGTGATCGAGATCCTTCAACATCTGCATGCAGCTCGGGCGGATGTCGATCTCACGCGCCGTGCACCCGACCGCGTCCATCAACTCGCGTGCCTGACGCAGCGTGCGCTCGCTCGTGGCGAAGCCCGGCATCGTGTACGCCAGAATGTTCGTGCGCGGCAAGCCGAGCCGGTCCATGACCTTCGCGCACACGAGCAGCGCGTGCGTCGAATCGAGGCCGCCTGACACGCCGATCACAACCTTCTGAATCTTCGACGACGCCAGACGCTGCATGAGCGCCTGCACCTGAATGTTGTAGACCTCGTGGCACCGCTCGTCGCGCCGGCGCGGATCGGACGGCACGTACGGGAAGCGCTCGATGGCGCGATCGAGCGGCAGCTCGGCATCGCGCGGCATCGCGACATCGACCTTGATCGTGCGGAATCGGGCGACCTCGTCGGCATGACGACGCACCGACACGCCGAACGTCGTCTGGTGCATGCGCTCACGCGCGAGCCGTTCCAGATCGACGTCCGCATAAATCAGATGCGACTCGCTGGCAAAGCGTGCCGACTCGGCCAGCATGTCGCCGTTCTCGTAGATGAGTGCCTGCCCGTCCCACGCGAGATCGGTCGTCGACTCCCCCTGCCCGGCCGAGGTGTACAGATACGCGGCAAGGCATCGCGCCGACTGCTGTCCGACCAGTTGGTGACGATAGGCCGACTTGCCCACCACCACGTTCGATGCCGACAGATTGACCAGCACCGTCGCACCGGCGAGCGCCGCGAACGACGACGGCGGCACGGGCACCCAGACATCCTCGCAAATCTCGCAATGAAAGCGCAGCAACGGCTGATCGATCGCTTCGAAGATGAGTGCGCCGAACGGCACGTCGTTGCCGAGCAACGTCACGGTATCGACGCCGGCATCATCGGCCGCGTTGAACTGACGGGCTTCGTAGAACTCGCTGTAGTTCGGCAGATATGTCTTGGGGACGACGCCGTGAATGCGTCCGCGTGCGACGACCACCGCGCAATTGAACAGACGCTGTTGCACGCGCACCGGCATGCCGACGATGAGCGCGGCGCCCAACTCGCGGCTCGCTGCCACGATGTCGGCAAGCGCCGCGTCGCAGGCGTCGAGCAATGCGCGCTGCTGGAACAGGTCTTCGCAGCTATAGGCGGGAATGCCCAGTTCGGGGAAGGCGACGAGCACAGCGCCCGCGGCATCGGCCTGCTTCGCAAGCGCGATGGTCTGCGCGGCGTTGTAGACGGGATCGGCCACGCGGCATTGCGGCACCCCGACGGCTACGCGCGCGAAATCGTGATTGTAGAGATTGAGAAATCGGTTGGTCATGTCGGCGGCTACCATGCATCGCCCTGGTGCCGCGACGTCGGCAGGCGCGGCAGCCGGTGGGCTGGGGCCCGCCCGGCGCGAGCGGCGGACGTTAGATTCGCCAGTATATTACGCAAGGCCCCGCCGTGCCGGGCGCCGATGCCATGGCGCGATGGCGCGATGCCCGCCGAACTCTCAGGACGTCGGGCGTTTGAACGGGGTATGCGCTTCCAGTTCGCCAATGTGCTCGTCCATCGCCGACGTCTCCGAATCGAGAAACTCGGCAATGGCGTCGGCAAAGCGCTGATCGGCAATCCAATGCGCTGACCACGTGGGGGTAGGCAGCAGACCGCGCGACATCTTGTGCACGCCCTGTGCGCCCCCCTCGAAACTGCGCAGCCCATGCGCGATGCAATACTCGATGCCCTGCGCGTAGCACGTCTCGAAGTGCATGCCGGAGACGAAATCCGTCGTGCCCCAATATCGTCCGTACATCGTGTCGCCGCTCACCACATTGAGCGCACACGCCAACGGCGCGGCGTCGCGCTCGGCCATGACGAGCAGCAATGCGTCCGGCATCGCCGCATGCACCTGCCCGAAAAAGGCGCGGCTCAGGTACGGGGCATTCCAGTGCTCGCGATAGGTGTTGTCGTAGCACTGATAGAAGAAGTCGAGTGCCGCGTCGTCGATCTCGGCGCCGCGCAGCCAGCGGTACGTCACCCCGGCGTCCCGTACGCGTCGACGGTCCTGCTTGAGCTTCTTGCGCTTTTCCTGATTCATTTGCGCGAGGAAGTCGTCGAACGTGGCGAAGCCCGCGTTCTCCCAATGGAACTGCACGCCTTCGCGCAGCATATAGCCGGCTTCGGTGAGCGCCGCCAGGTCGTCGTCGTGCGTGAACAGCACATGGATCGACGACAACTCAAGCTCCTTTGCGAAGGCAATCGCACCACGGGCAAGCGCGACCCGGTCGGCATGCGTGCGTGCCAGCAGGCGCGGGCCCGTCACCGGCGAGAACGGCACGGCGCACAACAGCTTCGGGTAATAGTTCAGACCGTGGCGCGCGAACGCGTCGGCCCATGCGTGATCGAAGACATACTCGCCACGCGAATGCGATTTGACGTAGAGCGGCATGGCGCCCACCAACACGTCGCCGGCATGCATGAGCAGAAAGGCCGGCTGCCAGCCGGTGCGCCTGGACGCACACCCGCTCGTATGCATGGCATGCAGGAACGCGTGCTGCAAGAAGGGGTTGCTGCCCGCGAGCGCATCCCATGCGTCGGCCGGTACGTCTTCAATCGATTGCACTACACGGATGACTGCGTCGCTGCTCACATCACACCTCGTCTGCGAACCGGCGGCTACACCACAGCACCCGCCAGCATGGAACTCCTGCCACTGGCCAACATTGTCGCCGAACTCGCCGTCGTCTTCAGGCCGCCGATGTGACAAAACGCAACTTACCAAAAGTAAGTTACCATTGGTATATTAATTTCCAAGGAGTTGTCCGTCATGCATGCACTCGTCGTCGTCGCACATCCCGATCCCCATTCGCTGACCCACGCTATTGCTGCGCACGTGGCCGAGGGGATTACCGCTGCGCCGCCACAACATCGGCACGCCCCGCACTCCGTGGAGATTGCCGATCTGGCGGCGGAAGGCTTCGACCCGCGGTTCGCTGCGGCCGATCTGGCGCTCTTCCAGAAGACGCAAGCGGCGAGCGCCGACGTTGCTGCCGAGCACGCCCGAATCGACCGGGCCGACGCCCTCGTTCTCGTCTACCCGATCTACTGGTGGTCGTTCCCCGCGTTGCTCAAGGGATGGATCGATCGCGTATTCACACAGGGCTGGGCCTATGACGACGGGGAAGACGGCAAGGTGGTGAAGAAGCTGCAACGTCTGCGCGTGCATCTTGTGGCCATCGGCGGCGCCGACCAACGCACCATGGCCCGGCACGGCTACTTCGGCGCGATGAAAACCCAGATCGACCATGGGATTTTCGGCTACTGCGGCGCGCAGGTCGTCACATCCGAGTTGCTCTTGGCCTCCGACACCGGCTACCCTGAGGCGCATCTTGAAACGGCGCGGGCCATCGGTCAGAAGGTCTTCGCCGGCGCCTCCCGATCCTGATCCTATAGGTACTGCCTTGCCCATGAGCCCAGCCGCCGACGCCTCACCACGCCGCCGCATGCCCCGCGAAGCCCGCACACGACAGTTGCTCGATGTGGCGTGGACACTCATCGGCGACGAAGGCACCGATGCCCTGACGCTAGGGCGTCTGGCCGAGGCGGCGGGGGTCACGAAGCCGGTGGTGTATGACCACTTCGGCACACGCAATGGACTTCTGGCCGCGCTCTATCAAGACTACGACGAGCGCCAGACGGCGATTTTCGACAGTGCCGTGGCGGCAGCGAAACCGACCTTGCAGGACAAGGCACGCGTTATCGCGTCGAGTTATGTGACGTGCGTGCTGACGCAAGGTCGTGAAATCCCGGGCGTTCTGGCCGCGCTCAGCGGCTCGGCCGAACTGGCCGCCGTGAAGCGGCAGTACCAGCAGACCTTTCTCGGGAAATGTGCGGCCATACTCGCGCCGTTCGCCGGACCGCAGGGCATCTCCGCGCCCGCGATGTGGGCCATGCTGGGCGCCGCCGATTCGCTCTCCGACGCCGCCGTGGCAGGCGACATCACCCCCGACGACGCGCGCGCGGAACTGTTGCAGACCATTCTGGCGATGGTCAAACGTCACAAGCCATAGACGCATCAACCCACCGGGCGCGCGACGCCCAAAAAGAAAAACCCGGCACCGGGCCGGGTTTGTCTGGCGTCGCCGAGCGACGCCGCAAGACGGAAGTCGCTGACTTCGTGTCGCTTACTTCTTGGCGTTGGCCACGCCGTCGACGATTTCCTTGTGGGCGGCTTCGATGCCTTCCCAGCCTTCGACCTTGACCCACTTGCCCTTCTCGAGCGCCTTGTAGTTCTCGAAGAAGTGCTTGATCTGGTCCTTCAGGTAACCCGGCACGTCGTCGAGCGACTTCATGTGTGCCGTCATCGGGCAGATCTTGTCGACCGGCACGACCACCAGCTTGGCGTCCACGCCCGACTCGTCGGTCATGTTGAGCATGCCCAGTGCACGGCAGCGAACGACCGAACCGGCCAGCAGCGGGTACGGCGTGACGACCAGCGCGTCGACGGGGTCGCCGTCGCCAGCCAGCGTTTGCGGAATGAAGCCGTAGTTGGCCGGGTAACGCATGCCCGTGCCGATGAAGCGGTCAACGACCAGCAGACCCAGATCCTTGTCAGCTTCGTACTTCACCGGATCGCTTTGCGCCGGGATCTCGATGATGACGTTGAAATCGTTGGGGATGTCCTTGCCGGCAGGCACGTGGTTGAAGCTCATGATGGCATTCCTGTGTATGAAAAGGGGCATGCCGCCGCACGGCGTGCACGTCCGCGAACCTGCCGGATGCCACGCCGCCCGACGGCAATCGGGCGCGCCACATTATAGCGGGTTTGCCCACGCCTCTTACAGGGCCGGCAGGCGCGCAAGCCGCTGCGGCGTGAGCTGACCCACCTGTGCGCAGCCCAGCAGTTGCATCGTCGTGCGCAACTCGCCGAGCAGCAGCGCGAGCACCCCGGCCGCACCCGCCCCGCCGCACGCCGCCACACCGTACAACGGCGCCCGGCCAAGCAGCACGCCCCTGGCGCCCAACGCGACCGCCTTGGCCACGTCGGCACCGCGCCGCACGCCGCCATCGACGAACACCGCCATCCCGGCGCCGCCGGCATTGAGCGCCTCGACGATCGGCGGCAGCACTTCGAGCGGCGCGAGCGTGCTGCCCAACTGCCGCCCGCCATGATTCGAGACGACGATGCCATCGGCGCCATGCGCCTGCGCCAGCCGCGCGTCATCCACCGTCTGAATGCCTTTGACGAGCACTTCGCCCGGCCAGTGGCGTCGCACCCAGGCCAGATCATCCCAACCGAGCGACAGATCCATCTGACGGCTCAGCATCGCCGCATGACGCGCCAGATCGGCACGCTCGCCCACGCTTTGGGCGATGTTGCGCAGTTGCGGCGCACCGTGGGTCAGCATCTGCCAACTCCAGTGCGGATGCCGCATGCAGTCCGCCACCAGCCGCGGGGTGAAGCGCAACGGCAGCTTGAAGCCGTTGCGCGTGTCGTGATCGCGCTTGCCGTGCACGGGCGTGTCGACCGTGAGCAGCAACGTGCGAAAGCCGGCCTCGCGCGCACGGCGCATCATGCTCTCGGCAATGCGCCGATCCTGCTGCACATAAAGCTGGAGCCACAGTTCGCCGTCGGGCACGGCGGCGCGGACGTCCTCCAGTAACGACGTCGACGCCGTCGAGAGCACGAACGGCAACCCTGCATCGGCCGCCGCCCGCGCAAGCAGTTCGTCCGCCCGTGGCCAGAACAGCCCATTGAGCCCGGTCGGCCCTACCGCCATCGGGGCGGCCGCCTCACGCCCCCAGAAAGTCGTCGCGCTCGACATCTGCGACGTATCGGTCAGTACGCGCGGCGAAAAGCCCCACTGCCCGAACGCATCGCGATTGCGGCGCAGCGCATCGCCGTCCTCCGCCCCGCCTTCCAGATAATCGAACGCCAGCTTCGTCAGACGCCGCCGGGCAGCCCGGCGGTAATCATCCACGCAGGAAAACGCGTGCATTGCTCCCTCCCCTGTCCTCATGTCCCCTCGCGGGACTCGCCGCGAGGTCTTGATCGGTGTCACCCCGCCCGGCTGTCGGATGAAGTTCGCGACTTGGGCACAAACAATTGCATTACAATCACAATCATTACAATTCGAACACCCTCGCATACTCCATGCCGCGCTTGCCCGCCCGGTCGTCCCGTCCCACCGAAGACGCGCCTGCCCAATCCTCCCGCGACGCGACGCCCTCTGCGCCGCGTTCATCGCTCTTCGTCGGCTCGACGGA
>NZ_JAELTP010000349.1 GCF_016428915.1 Pandoraea sp. ASV26 | reverse complement strand
GCCCACACCAACAAACAGGTCCTCCGCTGTCGGGAAACTATTGAAGTACACAAAGACAAGGTCACCGTCAACATCTCGGCCAGAGAACGGACAAACTCTCCCGTTTGATTGAGGTGACGATGTGCCACGACCACCTCGTTGAACGGCTTTGATAGGACCAAACATTACTACGCAAACAGCAATCAAGGTGTAAAAAAAAAGTCAATTTTGAATGAGCTATCGTCGTAGCGTATCCTCTGGCCAACAATAATGTGGGATCCAAACACGATAGCTCTGATAGCTCGCCCACTTGTGCCGTCGTTGACGAAACAATTGCGTCCGCAGATGTACCACAAACCATGGCAACCTCGTCTCTTTTGCATTGGGCCTACCAAGAAGCTAGCTCCTGGCACGATCCAAGCTGCTCCATTCATTCCCAAGCTGATGGTGTGAGGCGAGCCAACCAACCAGAACCGTCAAAGTGCTACAC
>NZ_JAELTP010000348.1 GCF_016428915.1 Pandoraea sp. ASV26 | reverse complement strand
CTTCCCACCTTATCGACTCCAAGGGCCGTCTCCAGCCCGATGAGCCCATCCGCTCCACGACCGAGATCCAGGCTGCTTCTCACATCATTGAGGAGAACGGCGTCCGCCTGCGCCTCAACATCGTCGATACCCCCGGATACGGAGATTTGGTCAACAACGACCGCTGCTGGGACCCCATTGTCAAGTATATCAAGGACCAGCACTCCGCCTACCTTCGCAAGGAGCTTACCGCTCAGCGTGAGCGCTACATCCAGGACACTCGCATCCACTGCTGCCTGTTCTTCATTCAGCCTTCGGGACACTCTCTGAAGCCCATTGACATTGTTGTCCTGAAGAAACTGTCTGATGTTGTCAATGTCGTTCCTGTCATTGCCAAGGCCGATACTCTTACCGCCGAGGAGCGCCAGGCTTTCAAGGAGCGCATCAAGGAGGAGTTTGCTTTCCACAACCTCAAGATGTACCCCTACGA
>NZ_JAELTP010000347.1 GCF_016428915.1 Pandoraea sp. ASV26 | reverse complement strand
CACTGGCACTCAGGCCTCAGGCATTCCGCGTTCGGCCTGGGGGGAATTATTACTACGTCGTTTGTAGCTAATCGGGGACCATTTGATTACTTTTGGACACGTTAATTAAGTCCCAGGCTGATCTGCATAAAGCGCAATCTGAACGCGTGAAGAAGGAAAAAAAAAAGAAACTTTTAAACAAAACCTGCAGTAGAAAAACAACAACAAGAAGAAAAAGTAACCAATTCTGCAGTGAGACAGCCAACCTCCCCCAACAAGCCTTTTTCGCCAGGGGCGGCGTCTCACGTAGGTTCCGATAAAAAAGGGTCCAGAAATGCAGCGCCCGCGCGCCCCTTGTTGCTGTGCGGCACACGGCAGCCATTGGGATGGATGTATTCGTATGAGTACTCGTCGCGGCTGCTGCGCTGTCGCCGGCCTCCTTTCTCTCTGTGGCCCTCTGTTGTGTGGCAAATATCAAATATACGAGTAC
>NZ_JAELTP010000346.1 GCF_016428915.1 Pandoraea sp. ASV26 | reverse complement strand
CCGCAGAGGCCCAGAAGCAGAGTTTGACATCGGTGGCGGCGGCGAGGATAACAAGAAGAAACTTGCTATGGATGTTTCATACGAGGGCTTTGCCATTTACGGGCGCGTTCTTTGCTTGGTTGTCAAGCGAAGGGGGGAATCTAAGGCGTCGCAGGGCTCAACGAGCGGCTCAGCTGCGACGAGTGGCCAAGCAAAGATGGAGAATTGGATAGCGTCTACACAGATGGCTGCGGATGAAGTGTTATGAGAGACGTGGACAAGCTACGCGATACGATTAGAAGCATAGCTGGGCCACGCATACGCCTAAGCACGAAGAACGAAGAACCCGTCTCGTCACGGCTGAACCACGGCTTCCATGATTAAACTAGTCAACGGCAGCGAAAAGTCGATATGCTGTCGAATTGCAGAGGCCAGGCAAGGTGTTGGTTCCGCAAAAAAGGGATGACGATCGCAGGCCCGAGCATTTAGG
>NZ_JAELTP010000345.1 GCF_016428915.1 Pandoraea sp. ASV26 | reverse complement strand
ACTGCAGCTTCTTCGCAAAGCCATTCAAAACCAAACAGATTGGAAGACTTTTCGTCTACCAGATGCTACCAAAGGTGCGAATTACAGCTGTCCTTGGGGCGCTAAAGAAGATGCCATGCTCCTTGTTGGCATCGACAGACACGGGTTTGGCGCTTGGGTTCAAATTCGCGACGATGAGGAACTTGAGTTGCAAGACAAGCTATTCCTAGAAGAGCACCGTGTTGGGAAGAAAGAAGAGAGAACTAAGGCAAACGACAAGTTGAAGGCACCCGGCGCCGTGCACCTCGTTCGTCGCACTGAATATTTGCTCTCCGTTCTCATGGCCAAACAAAGTGGACAGAAGTCAACTGAGAGCCACCGTATGAAGAAACAGGGCTTGTCCAATGGTCACCGCGGAAGCGCTGCAGCCTCTCCTAGCAGTTCAACCATCAAGAGGCCTCGTGAGAAGGAGAAGGCCTGTCTCTTATAC
>NZ_JAELTP010000344.1 GCF_016428915.1 Pandoraea sp. ASV26 | reverse complement strand
ATATAGCTGGGCACAAAATTGACGGCTCTTTCGTTTTCCGCTCGCGCATCGTCCCGTTTTCGCGATCGAGCTTTTGCAAAATACTCCTTCTGTCTCGAGGCATCTTGATCCCAGCCTTTACGCCGGGCATGGCGAGCACGCGATCCCTCTGTCCAGTTCATCGCAGCTTGCCGCAGCTGCTCTTACTTTCCAAACAAGAATTGGATGCATCTCAAGTGACGTGGGAAAATTCAGTGACGCTTTCTCCATACTGGTGCAAACAGAATGACACCTGATTGTCAATGTGAGCAAAATCTGGAAGCTTCGCCAGCCGGCGCCAGCTGTCAGTGAGGCAGGAGCAGTGTGAATTACTCCAAATCGGACTGACTCGTTTATTTCCACGTCTTTAACTCTCGGTTTCTACAATTACCTTGGTATTGCGCAAGTGCTCTCACGTCTTTCTGTAGAGGTTGAACGACACTGACACAGTG
>NZ_JAELTP010000343.1 GCF_016428915.1 Pandoraea sp. ASV26 | reverse complement strand
CTCTCTCTCTCTCTCTCTTCAACAGAAAAACTGCCGTGCGATTCTTGTAATTCTTGTGATTTGATTTGTAAGAGATGGTCATCGCCTCGTATTCCCCCCATCACATCTCCCTCATCAAACTGCAACCACGACAAAACCATCCCGAGCCTTGCATCGTAAAGGCAACTCCAAACGGGGACAAGAGGTGGTTCGCAAAGCCCCCATCCTGGTGGGCTGCCCTGCCCTGCCTTGGTGAATCCAAGGCCACATCCGCCCAACATGGCCTGTCTCGGCCTATAGAAGAATGGGGAAAGGCGGAGTCTGCCCACGGGAGAAGAGACAACCCATTGTCCTCCCCCCCCTGTTGAAGGTCCTTCTGGGCGCTAACACGCTATCAAGTGTACTAATTTAGCCAGTCCTGCATCCATGCCGGTTCCACGATCCAAGCCGGCAACCCGGCACGCCCACCCATTTCTCACCCGGCACGGACA
>NZ_JAELTP010000342.1 GCF_016428915.1 Pandoraea sp. ASV26 | reverse complement strand
CAGTAATGTTGTAAACGGCCCAAGCTGCCTGTGATACCTGCCCCTTCACACTGAGAAGTGCGTCGTGGCTAATGGCAGAAAAGTTCTGAATCTCGGTGGCTGACATTGGGAAGTCCATAAATAAATATTCAATGACCCTAGAGCCAGCCTGGGTCCAAAAAGCCCATGATGCTTTCCTTGCAGCAACTATTTTCTCCGTCATGGTTTCGCTCATGAGCACTGTAAAGACATCGACAAAGTTGATGACGCACCAAGGGACGAAGCCAATGACCATGACGACAGAATCCTGGATTAGCTTGGATATTTCAACAATCATGCGGACTAATCGCATAGGGCTGGCCATGATCCAGACAGCGACTCGGCCTATATTGTAGGGCACAAATATGCAGGCGAATATTGTGACCGATACCAGAACTGCGCAAAAGATGGCATTCTGGAAGAGACCCGCAAGAGGCCCCCGCATGCCGATG
>NZ_JAELTP010000341.1 GCF_016428915.1 Pandoraea sp. ASV26 | reverse complement strand
ATCTTACGGATCCTCTCCCATTTCTGCCAATCGCTGCCGATGTAAAAGATTCTCCAACTCGTTATATTTCGTGGGCAGATTCATTAGGCGGCCGAGAGCAGTCCTCCCGTCGTTGTCACGCTGAAGGACAGAGATACCTGCCGTAATCAAGTTATTCGTATCCCATAGTGCGCCCTTTTCTTTGTATTTGGCGCAACTTGCAAGATTAACGACAATCAAGTGCAGAAAACCACGACCCTCGCCATCGACCCAATTCACATCAAAAGGAAGTGCGGTCAATGCACCAAGTATCATTTTGGGGCCAACTTTGAGAAAAGCCTTTGCGACCGCATCACTTGAAACTGATGTAGGGATAAAATGATCCTGTATCCAGTTAAATTTTGTAAGTTGATCTCTAATGTCGTCACAGAGGACACGGTTGAATGCCCAGTTAATCTTTTCTTGAGTCACATAACTTTGACACTGTCTCT
>NZ_JAELTP010000340.1 GCF_016428915.1 Pandoraea sp. ASV26 | reverse complement strand
ATCCTACAATGTGCATGAGTTACTGACAAGCCTCCAGATTGAGCAGTTCATTGAGACATTGTACCCTAGACAAAACCCAGAGAAGCTTCGTCAGGATAACCAAAAGAAGCAAAGAGACGAACCCACAGTTGATCCCGGCGAGGGCTTTGTCCTGTGGGCCGTTGTCATGATGGTATTACTATGCATGGGTGGTATCATGGTGAGTTTCCAGCACATGCGCCGCACCGTCTTCACCCAAGAACCTAAGCTAACAAGTAACAGATTGGCTCCGCGTGGTACTTTGGTGCACGATTCGACCACACATTCAAGGATGCCAAGGCACTTTGGGACAACCTTAGCGGCACGACAGCAAAGGCCGTCAAGGACGCAGCCCACGACGAATTGTAATAGTACCGAATCTTGCGGAGCAAACTTTTATTCTTTTTCTAAGCCGTTGCCTTTTTTTTAACGAAAGCAAATCTATATTACTG
>NZ_JAELTP010000034.1 GCF_016428915.1 Pandoraea sp. ASV26 | reverse complement strand
GCGTTGTGCCGCGAGTTGGTTCTTCAACTGCACGAGGCTGGGTGTGATGATGGGAACAAAGGCGGTCTCGCGCTGACGTCTGGCGATGCCCGACAATCCGCGCAGATAGCCGCGCCCGCCGCCGGTCTGGACTTCCAGCGTCGCAGCGTCATGAACGACGTTCGCGAGGGCAATGCGCAGTTCGAACAGGCGAGCCGGTGTTTCGACGAAATCACCCTGTGCGACACCTGCCTTCAGACGAGCCTTGAGGGTATCAAGTTGCGCTGTCAGCGCGCCCGCCTCATCCGCCACGGCGGCGCGGGCGCCCGGTCCACCCTCATGGGTGCCCGCGAGACTGCGCCGGGCAAGCCCCAGCGACATGCCGCATTGCAGCCCGAGGAATGCCGGACGCACACGTGCGAGCCACGCCGGCGCGTTGTCGGTGATGCGCTCGTCATCGGTGAGCCGCGTGTCTGCCATCTGCAACGCCGCCGTATTGGTGCCGCGCAAG
The DNA here is from genome assembly GCF_016428915.1 of Pandoraea sp. ASV26. Classification (GTDB taxonomy): domain Bacteria; phylum Pseudomonadota; class Gammaproteobacteria; order Burkholderiales; family Burkholderiaceae; genus Pandoraea. The sequence continues at coordinate 51,848 of NZ_JAELTP010000034.1, read as the reverse complement.
CCGATCAAATCGAGATCGTCGCTGCGCGTGACACCCGGCGCGTCGTGCGCAATGGCGAAGATCGACGGCGGGCCGCCTGCATCGTGATCGACAGCCGCCGCTGCGACGAATCCCTGCTTGCGCAAGTTGGTGATCCACGGCAACGCGCCAGTCACTCGCCATGCGGGCTTACCGTTCGGGCCACGCTCGCCCGGCGCATCCGCCGCACGAATTTGCAACGGCTCGATGGCGCAGAGGTACTTCATGGCGTTCGACAATCCGGTCGCGCCCGCGAGTTCGCCGCAAAGCAGCTTAGGCAGAAGGCGCTCGCGCAGCCCCCGATTCGGGCTTTGCAGCAAGTATTCGATGAACGTGCGTTGTCCCCACAGAACGAAGGCCGCCGCCAACGAGTGTTCGGCAACGTCGGCGACACTGTCGATCGCGTCGCCAATCGTGCCGCCAGCCCCGCCCAACTCAGCCGGCACGCCAATGCGCAGCAAGCCGGCGGTGGCCAGTTGCGGCACGACGTCGCCACTGAGCGTGGCATCCGTGTCGAGCGTCTCGGCGTGGGTGTCGAGCCACGCCGCGAGCGCCGGGGCGCTTGCGGCGAGTCCGTGCAGGCTGGCGTGGGTGCTCATGCGGCTTGTTCCTTCGGCTCCCAGCGGTATGCCGCCAGTTGCGGATTCAGTTCGTTTTGCGAAAGATTGTTCGCGAAGTTGCACAGCGTGGCCAACGATACGCCAAGTACCACCTCGAGCGCGGCAGCGTCGTCGAACCCGGCTGACTTGAAGGCGGCGAATTCGGCATCCGACACGGCGCCGCGCGTGGCGATCACGGCGCGCGTGAATACGGCCACCGCGTCGAGCCTGGCATCGGAGAGCTTACGCTGGTCACGAATCTCATTGACGAGCGCCTCGGGCAGTTGCGCCTTCTTGAGGGCGACTGCGGTGTGGCCCGCGACACAGAAACCGCAACCATGAATGCCGGCGGCCGTGATCTGCACGACTTCGCGCTCGGCAAGCGTCAGGCTGGCGCGGCCATTGATCGCGCCCACGCTCAGGTAAGTTTCGAGCGCCGTCGGGGCATTGGCGAGCGACGCCACCAGGTTCGGCAGGAATCCGTTCGCCGCAAGCGATTTCTCAAGGAACGGACGGCTCGCCTCCGGGGCGGTCTCAAGGGTATGCAATGGCAGTCGGCTCATATCGGGCTCCTCACAGTCGAGCATCCATTGTGCGCAAGCCCGGCCGAAGGCTCAATGCGCGCCCGTCTGGAAATTCTGCGGATTTGTCTCGGCCTGTCGCGGAAATGTCTTAAAGCGCGCCGTATCGTCGACGCATAGGGACGGCAACGCCGCGACAGACTAGGCACAGACGAAGCACAAACGAGGCGGGCGGGTCAGTGTAGCGGGTAAGGCGCGGCGGGTGCGGGCGTGGTGTGGGTGGTCTGTGTGGTGTTGGGAGGGGCGTCATCTGGCGAGCCGATGCTGTTGGCCCGACGCCGCCACGCACCCGGCTGAATGCCAGTCACCCGTTTGAAGGCTTGTGCAAAGGCAGATTCCGATTGATAGCCGACTTGCTCTGCCGCTTCCGGTAAGGACACGCCCGCGCGGAGCAACGCCGCCGCAGTCTTCATTCGCACCAGGGTGACGAATTGCGCAGGCGGCTGACCGCCGATCTCGGCGAACTGCTTGCAAAAACGCGCTCGCGACATGTGCACGAACGCTGCCATCGCGTCCGTGGTCCAGCGCTCGCCCGGAGATTCGATGATCGCCGCCGCCAACCGCCCGAAAGCGTCGCGCCGCATCAGACGCCACATGCCCGGCGCGACATCTTCAGCGTGCACCGCCTCGCGCAACGCGTAATAGAAAAGCAGATCGGTCAGGCGAGCCAACAACGGCGAAGGGGCATCGCCCGGGCGACGCGCCTCCGCCTGGATCAGCGAGAAGATCTGCGTCATGCCCTCTAGCCGACCATTGGCGCGACGCGCCACGATCGGATTCGGCAACATGCCCAATACCAATGCGTCGAGGTCGGTGCGGAATTCGAAGAAGCCGCAAGCCAGCGCGACGGACGGCGCGTTGACGCGTGGGGTTGCCGGTAGCGGCGTCATCTCGCCGGCACGCGCGCTCAGGTCGGCAGGCGGTCGCTCGTTCGGCGACAGGCAGTGAGGCACGTCGCAAAGCAAGAAGACCGCATCGCCCTCAGCCAACCGGAGGGTCCGCGCCAATTGGCCGCCGACCGCTCCCATGTGCAAATAACACCCACCCGCCAACACCACATGGAAACTCGCACGCTGATGCCCCGCCGTCGACGCCTGATAAACGCCGCAGTACTCACCCACGTGAAAGAGCGTGCTCTTCAACTCAAGCCCAGCCAACAACCAATCCGCAACCCGATCAGGATGGCCAGGATTCTCCACCGAAAATCTCTGTTTATCCTCTTGACCCTCTCGCCACTCACCCATGTTTCGCGCGCCCCGCGTCTCATCCTGCATGACCGCCCACCCGTATATGCCATACCCCCAGCAAAGCAATCATCGTCCCCACGCACATAACGTTGGGCAACTATTTTTTTGTGGAATGCTTATTACGGACGGGGGAGGCAGAAGGCAGAAGGCAGAAGGCAGAAGGCAGAAGGCAGACGGCAGACGGCAGACGGCAGACGGCAGACGGCAGGGCAGGGCAAGGACGCTCGCATCGCCGCGCTTTACCCCCTGAAACCGAACCCTCGATAAGCCCAACATCAGCAGCCGCGCATATCCCCCATACGACGCCTGCGGCGCCGAGAGGACTCGGTCACGTTCCGCGACCCCGGCATCGCTTGCAAGCGATGCCTTTCGAGTCCCCACGCAATGTGCGCAGGCACATTGCTTTCTGGGCAAGCATGAAAAAAGCCGATGATCTCTCGATCATCGGCTTTTTTAGTATTTTTTTGGTGCCCAGAAGAGGACTCGAACCTCCACGGTGTTACCCGCTAGTACCTGAAACTAGTGCGTCTACCAATTCCGCCATCTGGGCCCCGTCAGCTCACTTACTGCTTGCTCGCTGCGAAGAAACAAGATTATGCCGATGGGGAATTGGGCTGTCAACAGATTTGCACCGGAAATTCAAAAAACTTTCAGGCGCCTCTCAATAACCCATCCAACCCCCCACCACCATTCACCTCAACGCCAACCCCTACGCCGCACGCCCCATGTGCTCCGCCCGAATCATATCGATCAGATGGCGCAACCCCGGCAACGTCTGACGCCGACTCGGGTAGTACATCGACAACGGCGGACCATCCACCGCCCAATCCATCAACACCGCCTCCAACGTGCCCTTCGACAATTCGTCCGCGACGTTGCGCTCCAACACATATCCCAACCCCAAACCGCCCGTCGCCGCCGCAATCACCCCATCGCTCTCGTTGATGCTCAACGCCCCCGGCACATCCAGCGCCACCGCCGTCGGCCCATTGCCCAACTCCCACTTGTACAACGTGTTGTCACCCAACCGCATCCGAATGCAATTGTGAGACATCAAATCCTGTGGCACCTTCGGTCGACCATGCCGCGCAAAGTACGCAGGCGAACCCACCACAATCCACTTCAGCGCAGGCGTCAACGGCGTGGCGATCATGTCGCCCGGCACCGTATCGCCATAACGCATCCCCGCGTCAAAACCCTCCGCCACAATGTCCAGCATCCGGTCATCCACCGTCACATCCAACTCGATGTCCGGATACGACGCCACAAAGCGCGGCAAGATCGGGTCCAGCAGCAAACGCGCCGCATCGCGCGGCACATTCAGACGCAATCGGCCCGCAGGCGACGCGCGATAACGATCCAGCGCGCCAATCGCCGATGCAATCTGCTCAAGGCCCTGCTCCAATTCCTTCGCCAAGGCCGAACCCGCCGCCGTCGGCGATACGGAACGACTCGTGCGATTGAGCAACTTCACGCCCAGACGCGCCTCCAGATTACGCATCGCGTGACTCAAGGCCGAGGTCGTCACGCCCAACTCGGTCGCGGCCTCCCGGAAACTCTGCCGCCGGCAGATAGTGACAAAAACGTTCAAATCGGCAAGCTCGCCGCGAGTGAAGGCAGGCATGTAATTCCCAACAAGTATCAAGCAACAAAAACCAAAAACACCCGACAAGCCCAACTTATTAAGCGTCCGTTGAGCAATATTCAATTTTTTATGAGGTAAATTCTACCGATTTCCTTTTGATTCTGGACAGGCGCCATGAGCGCAGTGACGGAAACGCTACACATTCTCACTACCGTTAAGCCAATGAGCCTTATCGGACCCGGCACCTGGGCATCGGCGGCCCAATGTCGGGCGGCACGGACGATGCCGGATCGATCGCCATGATTCGTAACGCCATCGAGCGCGGCGTCCTGCTCATTGATGCCGCGCCGATGCACGGTTTCTGCCACTCGGAAGCGGGCGGTTGGCCACGCACTGGAAGGGCCGCCCCACAAGGCCGTGATCGCAACCCAGGTCGCGCTCGAATGCGCTGAGAACGGCATCCGCCGGAATTCGACGCATGCCGGGTATGAAAAAGCGGGAAGTTCGCTGCGACGCCTGCACACCGACTACATCGACAGACACGCTCGTATCGTTCGATGAAACCGCCGTGGCGCTCCAGGGTGCGCGCCGTCCGGCGCAATTGGAGCGGGGCATGATGCCCTCGGCTGGAAACGCTCGACGCAGAACCTCGCCGATATCGACGCGATTCTGGCGAAATGGGGGACGCCATCCATCGGCCCCGAATTCGTGGCGCTGCCGATGCGTGATGTGAAGGGGGGATGCCGGAAAAAAGCTGAAAAAAGACTGAAAAGAGCCGAGGAGGGCTTGAAAAGGCGATTGTTGATGGTGTGTTTTGCAACACCCTACGGGTGATTTATTTAGGGCGATTCCGTGGGAATCGCCCTATGTTTTTATTATTCAGTGGACGGCCAATCAGGCGTCCACGAAAATCACCTGCCCGGTAATGAAGCTGTCGACCGATCGCTCGAATGCCTTGCCAACCAATGCGCCCGGCACCGGTTGGTAGCCCGGCATCATCTCGCTATAAGCATCCCACGCTTCTTCGATCACCGTCGGATTGACCGCATTGATCCGGATGCCACGCGGCAATTCATACGCAACGCATTTCACGAACGTATCGATCGCGCCACTCGTGGTGGCATCCGCAATGCCCTGCGGCATGGGCTTGACATTGAGAATGCCGGAGATCAGTGTGAATGAGCCGCCGTTCTCGATGTAGTCGAGACCGACTTTCACCACGTTCATCTGACCGACCAGCTTGCTCTGAATCGTAGCTTGCCATTGATCGTCACTCATGGATTCGAAAGGCGCGTATTCACAATGGCCCGCTGCGCTGATGACAGCGTCGAATTTTCCTACGGCTTTGTAAAGTGCCGCGATCGATGCTTTGTCAGTGATATCGACTTGATAATCGCACCCGTTGCCGGAGCGGCTCGCCGTAATCACTTTATGTTTGCCCAAGCCCTTCATTGCAGCCTTGCCGATATTGCCGCTGGCGCCGATGACGATGACGGTTTTCATTGCGTTTTCCTCTGTTTCTGATTAAGAAACGTCATCTTAGAAATCGAGCGGCACGCTGTAAATCATCAGCCGGTTGTATGCGTTACAAGGATCTGTTGTGGATAAAATCGATTTAAAGCACATGCGTATCTTTCTGCAATTGGTGCGCGAGAAAAGTGCGTCGAGAGTGGCGCACGAAGCCGGAATTTCCCAACAGGCCGTCAGCGGCTATCTGAAACGGCTTCGCGATGCTTTTCCTCATGAGATTTTTCTTCGGCACAGCAGCGGGCTCGAGCCGACGGATTTTGCCCTTGGCATCGCGCGCAAGTTCGAGCAGATCGTCGCAGATGTGGATGATGTCTTCCGGGCAGAGGTGTTCGATCCGCGTTCGCTCAACGGGTGGGTGACGGTTATCGCCAATGAGTACGCCCAACTCTCGATCATGCCGAAGTTCCTCGCGAAAATTCGACAATCGGCACCGGATTTGAAAGTGCGGATTATGGATTTCGACCGGCGCTCGCACGCAGAACGGCTCGCCGACGGGGACGCTGAACTTGCTATCGGATTCTCAGCGTTTGTCGATGATTCGCTCTCGCGCGTGCCGCTGATCGATGAGCACTATTGCTGCGTCGCAAGGGAGACGTCGGAGATTGCGCAGGCAGTTCGGAGTCCGCTGGATCTTGCCGGGGTCGCTTATGTGGATTTCGCTGATAGCGCCAGCTATTCAGGAGACGCCGTTGCGAGGTTTCTCGCCGCGAACGAGATGCCATTGCATACACCCATCGCCACGCTCGCCTGTTATACCTCGCTGCGCCCCTTTCTTGAGTACAACGATGTCGTCGCCTTCGTGCCCTCCGCCATCGCCACCGCCTGTCAACTCAAAAGAATCGAATTCGATGCGAAGCCAGACCCTTTCTCCGTCGTCGTCGCTTGGCATCGACGCACGTCCGGGAAACCGCTCGGCGTGTGGCTTCGGGGACTGGCGGCGGAGTGTTTGGGGTGAGGGGAGGGGCGCGGCGCTTGGTTGCCTAAAACCGAACCTTCGATAGGGCCGGCATCAGCGGCAATGCTTATTCCCATACGACGCCTGCGGCGCCGAGAGGACTCGGTCACGTTCCGCGACCCCGGCATCGCTTGCAAGCGATGCCTTTCGAGTCCCCACGCAATGTGCGCAGGCACATTGCTTTCTGGGCAAGCATGAAAAAAGCCGATGATCTTTCGATCATCGGCTTTTTTTGTATTTTTTTGGTGCCCAGAAGAGGACTCGAACCTCCACGGTGTTACCCGCTAGTACCTGAAACTAGTGCGTCTACCAATTCCGCCATCTGGGCCCCGTCAGCTCGCTTACTGCTTGCTCGCTGCGAAGAAGTGAGATTATGCGTATGGCGTGCGGCACTGTCAACACTTCTGGCGAAAAAATTTTCTTTTCCCTCGCACACACCCAACCCCACGCTCAAATTCCGCACAGGTGGCAGTTTTCGCGAGGTTTGCCGTATGATTGTCCCTGACTGTGCGACGCCGCTATCCGCGCTACGCACAACCACCACGGACCGTCGGGCGCATGGTGCGCCCCTCGGCCGGACTCAACCGGCACAGCAACGCTACCGACCTTTGAGCAAATATCCCTATCCGATCCCGAGCCGCGAAGAAATCCTCGGTGTCCTGCGCACCGCAGACTCCGCGCTGTCCGCCAACGATATCGCCGAAGCCCTGGCCATCAAAAAGCAGGAACGCGAAGGTTTCTTCAAGCGCCTCGCCGCGATGGAACGCGATGACCAGATCCGCCTCGACCGCCGCGGCTACTATCAACTGACCCACCCCTCGAACTTCATCGCCGGTCGCGTCATCGGCCACCGCGACGGCTACGGCTTCGCCGTGCGCGAAGACGACGGCGACGACCTCTTCCTCCCCACCGAGGAAATGAAGAAGGTCATGCACAACGACCGCGTCCTCCTGCGCATCGCCGGCTACGATCGCCGCGGTCGCCCGGAAGGTCACATCGTCGAGGTGGTCAACCGCGCCAATACGCACGTCATCGGTCGCCTCCTCAACGAGAACGGCGTGATGGTCGTCGCCCCCGAAGACAAACGCATCGGCCACGACATCCTCATCCCGCCCCGCGCCCAAGGCAAAGCCAAGGTCGGACAAGTCGTCTCCGTCGAACTCACCGATTACCCCAGCCGCTACAGCCAACCCATCGGCCGCGTCTCGGAAGTCCTCGGCGATATCGATGACCCCGGCATGGAAATTGAAATCGCCGTGCGCAAGTACGGCGTCCCCCATCAGTTTTCCGCCGAAGCCCTTGCCGCCGCCGGTGCACTCCCCGACGACGTTCGTGCCCCCGATCTGCGCCACCGCATCGACCTGCGTGATGTCCCGCTCGTCACCATCGATGGCGAAGACGCCCGCGACTTCGACGACGCCGTCTACTGCGAACCCGCCAAGATCGGCCGCACCAACGGCTTCCGCCTGATCGTCGCCATCGCTGACGTCTCGCACTATGTCACCCCCGGTGGCCCGCTCGACGCCGACGCGCTCACACGCAGCACCTCGGTCTACTTCCCGCGACGCGTCATTCCGATGCTCCCGGAAAAACTCTCGAACGGCCTGTGCTCGCTCAACCCCGAGGTGGATCGCTGTGTCCTCGTGTGCGACGCGCTTGTCGCCCCGAACGGCGAAGTGAAGGCCTATCAGTTCTACCCGGCCGTCATCCATTCGGCCGCACGCCTGACCTACACGGAAGTCGCCGCCGTCCTCGGCAACACCAAGGGCGCCGAAGCCCAACGCCGCGCCGCATTGCTGCCGCACCTCCAGAATCTGTACGACCTGTACAAGGTGCTGGCCAAAGCCCGCAAGTCGCGCGGCGCCATCGAGTTCGATTCGACCGAGACCTACATCGTCTGCAACGCGCAAGGCAAGATCGAACAGATCCTGCCCCGCACGCGTAACGATGCCCACCGTCTCATCGAGGAATGCATGCTCACGGCCAACGTGTGCGCCGCGGATTTCCTCAAGCGTCACAAACAACCCGGCCTCTATCGCATTCACGCGGGACCGTCGGGCGAACGTCTCCAGGTACTGCGCACGTTCCTCAAAACCCTCGGGCTCTCGCTCGGGGGCGGCGATGAACCCGCTACGTCCGATTACTCGGAACTGATGACGCAGATCGAATCGCGTCCCGATGCCCCCATGCTCCAGACCATGCTCCTGCGCTCGATGCAGCAGGCGGTCTACAGCCCGGATAACATCGGTCACTTCGGGCTGGCCTATCCGGCGTATGCGCACTTCACCAGCCCGATTCGCCGCTACCCGGACCTGCTCACGCACCGTGCCATCAAGGCGATTCTCGCCGGCAAGAAGTACGAGCCGGAAATTCCCCCAGGTGTCGAACTGACGACCGGCCTGTCGCCGCACGCCCGCAAGCTGCAAAAGGACGACGAAGCCACCAAGGCGAAGAAGGCCGCCAACGCCAAGAAGCGCGATGCGATCTGGGACGAACTCGGCCTGCATTGCTCCGCGAACGAGCGCCGTGCCGACGAAGCCTCCCGCGATGTGGAAGCCTGGCTCAAGTGCTATTTCATGCGCGACAAGCTGGGCGAAGAGTACGGCGGCACGGTCAGCGCCGTGACGTCGTTCGGCATCTTCGTGCAACTCGACGATCTCTTCATCGAAGGGCTCGTGCACGTCACGGAACTGGGCAGCGATTACTTCCAGTTCGATGAGGCGCGCCACGAACTGCGCGGCGAGCGTACCGGCATCCGCTACCGCCTCACGGACCGCGTTCGCGTGCAAGTGAGCCGCGTGGATCTGGACGCCCGCAAGATCGACTTCCGCCTCGTGCGCGAGCCGAACGCCCGCACGCTCGCCAAGGCCCCGGGCCGTACCGAACGTGGTGGCGCTGCGGTGCCTGCACCTGCCGCGGCTACGCCCAGCCAGACCGGGCCGGCAAGCGCCGGGCCGGCCATCCGCCAGTTGCCCAAGGGCGGCGCATTGCTCAACGGCGTGCAACTGGCCTCGGCAGGCAAGCATCCCGCCAAGCCGAAGTCGGCGAAAGTGAAAGACGCGCGCGCCGATCGTGGTGCGAGCCCGCCGACCAAGCGCACGGGCGGTGGCGGCAAGGCACCTGCGAAGCGTCCGGGAGGTCCGGCGAAGAAGCAGCGTCGTTGATGCGCGCACTGCGCTGCGCCCGGTGCCTCCGGCATCGGCGCGCGGCGTGTTGGGCGGTTTGCAGTAAGATGGGCGCCTTGTGTCGGTAATGACCGGCATCTGATGCCCGCGATGGATTGCGGCGGCGGTGGCCCATGCGGGCTCCGCCGCCGTCGTGCTTTGTGCGGCGACAGTTGCGAACGGCCGTGCGGGCACACGCTATTTTGAGGATGTGAAATGAGTCAATTGAAACTGCTGTTCGGCTTTCACGCGGTGACCGCGCGCCTGCGTCACGATGCGAGCAGCGTCGAAGAAATTTATTACGACCCGAGCCGGCGCGACCGCCGCATGACGGACTTCCTGAAGCACGTGGAGTCGGTCAAGAGCGGCCCGGGCGTCAAGATCAAGGTCATTCAGGCCGACGGCAAACGCCTCGACGGCATGGCCGGGTCGTCGCGTCACCAAGGGGTTGTGGCGCATGCGCAGGAAGTCTCGCTGGCGCTCAATCTCCACGAACTGCTCGACAGCATTTCCGGCCCGCCGCTGCTGCTGGTGCTCGATGGCGTGACCGATCCGCACAACCTCGGCGCGTGCCTGCGCGTGGCCGACGGAGCAGGGGCCCATGCGGTGATCGCACCTAAGGACCGCGCCGTCGGTCTGAATGCAACCGCTGCCAAGGTCGCCAGCGGCGCCGCCGAGACCGTGCCGTACATCATGGTGACCAATCTGTCGCGCACGCTGCGCGAGTTGCAGGAGCGCGGCATCTGGGTCGTCGGTACCTCCGACGACGCGCCCGCCGACATCTACGGCACCAAGCTTGCCGGGCCGATGGCGATCGTCATGGGGGCCGAAGGCGAGGGCATGCGCCGTCTGGTGCGCGAGACCTGCGACGAGTTGATGAGCATTCCGATGGCCGGCGGCTGCGAAAGCCTGAACGTCTCGGTTGCGAGTGCCGTCTGCCTGTACGAAGCGGTGCGCCAACGCACCGTGGCCGCCAAGAGCGCCAAGTAAAGGAAAGGCACGAATGTGCTCGAACGGGCACGAATGCCCGGCGAACGCTCGCCGGGCATATCCTGACTTCCGCGCTATCCGTCTTATCGCGTGCTTCGCAGACCCCGCTTACCGCGCGGCTTCGATCAGTCCTTCGAGCTTGACGGCATCGGCGGCGAAGGCGCGGATGCCTTCTGCGAGCTTTTCGGTGGCCATCGCGTCGTCATTGAGGGCGAAGCGGAACGACGGTTCATCCGTTCTCACGCGGTCTATTTTCGCGTCGCGGGCGTCTTTCGCATCGAGTTGCCGGGGCACATCGCCTTCGGTCGTGCGCAACTGCTCGAGCAGCGCGGGGCTGATGGTCAGCAGATCGCAGCCTGCGAGTGCCAGAATCTGGCCGGTCGAGCGGAAGCTCGCACCCATGACTTCCGTGTCGTAGCCAAAGTGCTTGTAGTAGCGGTAGATCGCCGCGACCGAACGCACGCCCGGGTCGTTTGCGCCGGCATTGTCCGCTTCCACCCAGTTCGCGCCTGCCGACTTCTTGTACCAGTCGTAGATACGGCCGACGAACGGTGAAATCAGTCGCGCGCCCGCTTCGGCGCAGGCGGCGGCTTGCACCAGCGAGAAGAGCAGCGTCATGTTGCAGCGAATCTTGTCGCGCTCGAGAATCTCGGCCGCGCGAATCCCTTCCCACGTCGATGCAATCTTGATGAGCACGCGATCGCGCTCGATGCCTTGCGCTTCATACATGGCGATGAGCTTGCGGGCACGGGCCACGGTGCCTGCCGTGTCGAACGACAGACGCGCGTCGACTTCCGTCGATACGCGCCCGGGCACGATGTCGAGAATGGCTCGGCCGAAAGCGATCAGCAGGCGGTCGATGATTTCGCCGGTGGATTCGGAGCGGTGCTCGCTGACCACGCGCGTGAGCATCGGACGGTAGGCGTCTTTCTGGACGGCGCCGAGAATCAGCGACGGATTCGTGGTGGCGTCTTGCGGTTTGTAGGCGTCCATTGCCTGGAAGTCGCCGGTGTCGGCCACGACCATGGTATGGCGTTTGAGTTGATCGAGCTGATTCATGAGAGCGCCCTTGCGAGAAATGCCCTGCGTGACATGAAGTCCGGGATGCGCCCGGGCGACGAAAAACGGCGCGGCACGCCTGACTCCGGTAAACTTCCGACTTTACCAAACTTTGCCGGAAATCCCCATGACCCAAGACGAACTCAAGCGCCTGGTCGGCCAGGCAGCCGCCGACTATGTGAACAAGCACGTGCCCGAGGGCAGCGTGATCGGCGTGGGCACGGGGTCCACGGCGAATTGCTTCATCGACGCGCTTGCCGCGCACAAGGGCCGCTATCGCGGCGCGGTCTCCAGTTCCGAAGCCAGTACCGAGCGTCTGCGCAAGCATGGCATCGAAGTGTTCGACCTCAACCAGATCGAAAGCCTGCCCGTCTACGTCGACGGTGCTGACGAGATCAACGCGCTCGGCCACATGATCAAGGGCGGCGGCGGTGCGCTGACGCGTGAAAAGATCGTCGCCTCGGTGGCAAAAGAATTCGTGTGCGTCGTCGATGCATCGAAAGAAGTTGCGGTGCTCGGCGTGTTCCCGCTGCCGGTCGAAGTGATTCCGATGGCGCAGGCGAGCGTTGCCCGTGCCTTGGCTGCGCTCGGCGGAAAGCCGCAGGCGCGCGTGCGTGCCGACGGTAGCCCGTATGTGACCGACAACGGTTGCGCGATCCTCGACGTGCACGGACTGCAAATTCTGGACCCGGTGGCATTCGAGACGCAGGTCAACCAGATCCCGGGTGTGGTGACGGTCGGCCTTTTCGCGCAGCGTGGCGCGGATATCACCCTGATGGGCACGCCGGAAGGGGTGCGTACCATCGACTACAAAAACTGATCTCCGGAGGGCCGGATGGCTGGATCGCGTCGTCTTCCCGAAACCTGGTTCCGTCGTGGTCTGTGGCTGATTGCCGTGCTGTTTGCGGCGTTTCTGATCGGCCTCGGCGGGCTCGTCGTTGACAAACTGCCGGGGGTGGCCCCCGCACCGACACTCGATTCGTTCGTCGATCGTGCGCAGGCGGAGCGCGCTGACGCGGGTATCAAGCAGGCGCAGACGCAGTTGGAAGACGTGCAGAGCCAGTTGGAGACGGCACGTTTGCAACTGAGGGCGCGCAGCACGGCGTATCGCAATGCCCGCGAGTCGTTCAACGATTGGGTTGCTACGCGAACGGCGACGGCGCAGGCCAGTCAGGATGCAGAGCTTGTCTCACGCACGCGAGCGCTCGACGCGCTGAAAGCGGCCGAGCGAGAGGCGCAGACAGAGGTCGACGGCCTGGAAGCGAAGCAGCTCGACGCGCAGCGTGCGGTCCAGTCGGCCACAGCGACACGGTATGCGCTGAACACGGCAGCGGGCGAGCAGTTGGCGGCGATTCAGCGTTCGCAGGAATTGAAGGTCTTCGGTATTCGGCTGGCGTTGACGCTGCCGTTGCTTGCGATAGCCGGATGGCTTTTCGTGCGTCATCGCAAGAGTACGTGGTGGCCGTTCGTGTGGGGCTTCGTCTTCTTTGCGTTGTTCGCGTTCTTCGTGGAGTTGGTGCCGTATCTGCCGGACTACGGTGGTTATGTGCGCTATCTGGTGGGCATTGTGTTGACGGTGCTGATCGGGCGCTACGCCATCGTTTCGTTGCAGAGATACCTGGCGCGGCAGAGGGCGGAAGAGCAGTTGCCGGACGAGCAGCGGCGCAAGACGTTGTCATACGATCTGGCGCAGGCGCGCTTGGCGAAGTCGGTGTGTCCGGGGTGTGAACGTCCGGTAAAGCTCGATGACGTTGACCGGGACTTCTGTGTGCATTGCGGTATTTGCTTGTTTGATCGGTGCGGCACGTGCACGACGCGAAAGAATGCGTTTGCGCATTTCTGCCATCACTGTGGTGCGCGTTCGGCGGGCACCGGTACGGAAGGTGTCTCGGCGCAGGCCATCTGAAGTGGCCGAGAGAGAAAAGAAGAAAAGGAAGGGAAAGACGGGAAGGAAAAGTAAAAAAGCACACGAAGCGCTTCGTGTGCTTTTTTTTCGGTCACGTCCGGACCGCCATAGGGCGTATGCAAAGACGGATCGGGGCCCCTTTCTGCAGCGAGTTGGGTTGATGTCTGAGAGGCGGAAAGGGGCCCTGATCCGTCTGGAGGGCGGTGTTTATTCGGAGGGAGGCGGCACATACCCTTGAGCCACGTCGGCTCCGTCTCCGAAGAAGTACTTTTCGGTTTGCTTGACGAGGTATTGACGGGCGCGCGGATCGGCCATGTTGAGGCGGTTTTCGTTGATCAGCATGGTTTGTTGCTTGAGCCAACCGGCCCAGGCTTCTTTCGAGACGCTTTCCCAGAGGCGTTTGCCGAGTTCGCCGGGCATCGGGGGGAAATCGAGACCTTCGGCTTCTTTGCCGAGTTTGATGCATTGAACCATGCGGGCCATGGGTGAACTCCTCGTAATCGTGGTGTGGCGTGAAAGGTTGCCGGGCGCTGGCGGTCGTCTACCGGGAGGGGTTGACGGGCGAATCGGGGCAGAGCGCGGCGGTTGATGTTCGGATGTGGGGGCAGGGGCGTGAGACTCAAGGGAAGAAAGTCTTGAGCGTCGTTGCCGCCTGCGGGTCCCCGACTACAGTTTCTTGATAAGCACCAGCGAGCGGCGTTGCCAGTTATAGAGTCGGCGGCGGTCGGCGGGCAGATCGTCGACACCTGCCTTGACGAAGCCGCGCTTGAGGAACCAGTGTTCGGTGCGGGTGGTGAGTACGAACAGGCGTTCCAGGCCGCGGGCGCGGGCGCGTTGCTCGATGTGTTTGAGCAAGCGTTCGCCGTCGCCTGAGCCTTGGGCTTCCGGATCGACGGTCAGGCAGGCCATTTCGCCGATGCGTTCGCTCGGATAGGGGTAGAGCGCGGCGCAGCCGAAGAGGCGTCCATCGTGCTCGATGACCGAGAAATGATCGATGTCGCGTTCCAGTTGGTGGCGGCCGCGTCGTACCAGCGTGCCGTCAGACTCTAGCGGTTCGATGAGTTGCAGGATACCGCCGACGTCGTCGATCGTGGCTTCGCGCAGGCTTTCCAGGTTCTCGTACGAGATCATGGTGCCCACGCCATCGTGCGAGAACAGTTCGAGCAGCATGCTGCCGTCGAGTGAGAAGGGCACGATGTGCGCACGGCCCACGCCTGCGCGGCAGGCGCGCGTGGCGTACTTCAGATAGAAGGCCGAGTCCCGGTCGAGCGTGCCTTGCGACTGAAGGCGCTGGGCGTCTTCAAGCGTCAGTTCGCGCTGCAACTCGTTGTATTCATTGAGAACGCCGGGCGTCTCGGTGATGAAGATCAGCTTGTCGGCACGCAGTGCAATGGCGGCCGACGACGCCACGTCTTCCATCGTCAGGTTGAACGACTGGCCCGTCGGCGAGAAGCCCAATGGAGAGAGCAGTACGATTTTGCCGTTGGCGAGCGAGAGGCGGATCGATTCGGCATCGACCTTGCGCACCACGCCGGTGTGCTGGAAATCCACGCCGTCGACAATGCCGACCGGACGGCCGGTGACGAAGTTGCCCGACACCACGCTGATGCGCGCGTTGCCCATCGGCGTGTTCGGCAGGCCCTGGCTGATCGATGCCTCGATGTCCAGACGCAACTCACCGGCCGCTTCCTTCACGGCTTCGAGCGCGGCGGCGTCGGTAATACGCAAC
The DNA here is from genome assembly GCF_016428915.1 of Pandoraea sp. ASV26. Classification (GTDB taxonomy): domain Bacteria; phylum Pseudomonadota; class Gammaproteobacteria; order Burkholderiales; family Burkholderiaceae; genus Pandoraea. The sequence continues at coordinate 36,485 of NZ_JAELTP010000034.1, read as the reverse complement.
TGCTGGGCGAAGTGCGATTCGATATGTCGCAGACGCATCTGCTCTTCGACCTGGGGTCGTGAGCCATGTACCAACACGATGTGCATGCCCATGGCACACAGCAGCGCAACGTCCTGAATCAGCGAGTCGAGCCCGCCGGCAGCGACAAGCTCGCCACCGAAGGCGACCACGAAGGTCTTGTCGCGAAACGCATGGATATAGGGGGCGACCGATCGCAGCCAGTCCACGAACTGGGCTTGGTGGGCGGTCTCTTCGTCTTGTACGGCGGGGTCGGGTTCGGTCAGCATGGGTGTACGTGCGCAAACATGCGCAGATTATATAATGCGCGCCCATGGCAAGTGATGAACGAAATCGACAATCTAAGCCCCCGAAGCCGAAAATAACGGCGCCGGGGCACACGCGTGCCCAATCCACGGCCACTGCGTCAACCCAGAGGGCCGCCAAAGGCGCCCCGAAACCCCCGGCCGCAGGCCACACGCGAGGCCCGAACCCCGATAACCCTGCGGGCGGACGCCGTCTGACGCCCGCCGAGCGCGATGCGCGCGACGCCGAACGCCTGGCCGCCCGGCAAGCGGCGGCCAATCGCGTGCCCGACATCAACTTCCCCGAAGCGCTGCCGGTGTCCGGCCGTCGCGAAGAGATCGCACGCGCCATCGCCGCGCACCAGGTCGTGATCGTGAGCGGCGAGACCGGCTCGGGCAAGACCACGCAGCTTCCCAAAATCTGTCTGGCGCTCGGGCGCGGACTCGGCGCCGGCGGCACCGGCCTCATCGGCCACACCCAACCGCGCCGGATTGCCGCGTCGGCCACCGCGCGCCGCATCGCCGATGAACTCAATACTCCGCTTGGCGAGATCGTCGGCTTCAAAGTGCGGTTCAACGACACGTTGTCGAATGGCGCGTCCGTCAAACTGATGACGGACGGCATTTTGCTTGCCGAGACGCAGACCGATCCGCTGTTGCGTGCCTACGACACCATCATCATCGACGAGGCGCACGAGCGCAGCCTGAACATCGACTTTCTGCTGGGCTACCTCAAGCAACTGCTGCCGCGTCGCCCGGACCTGAAGGTCATCATCACCTCGGCCACCATCGACGCCGATCGCTTCGCCCGCCATTTCGGCACGGGCGAGGGCGACGACTTGCGCCCGGCACCCGTCATCGAGGTGAGCGGCCGTCTGTACCCGGTGGAGATACGCTATCGGCCCATTCAGGACGACGCGCGCATCGCCAACGCCGAAGGACGTGAGGGCAGCCGCGCCAGCGCGCGCGATCGCGAACGCGATCTGATGGACGGCATCGTCGATGCTGTCGACGAACTCTGCCGCGAAGGCTCGGGCGACGTGCTCGTGTTCCTGCCCGGCGAGCGCGAAATCCGCGAAGCGGCCGAGGCGCTGCGCAAGCATCATCCGCCGCATACCGAAATCCTGCCGCTCTTCGCGCGGCTCTCGGCGACCGACCAGGAGCGCGTGTTCAAGCCGTCGAACGCGCGCCGCATCGTGCTGGCAACGAACGTGGCGGAAACGTCGCTCACCGTGCCGGGCATCCGTTATGTGGTCGATGCGGGCACGGCGCGTGTGAAACGCTATTCGTACCGCAACAAAGTCGAGCAATTGCAGATCGAGTCGATCTCGCAGGCCGCTGCCAATCAGCGTGCTGGGCGCTGCGGTCGTGTGGCCGATGGCATCTGCATTCGTCTATATGACGAGACGGACTTCCAGTCGCGGGCGAGATTTACCGACCCCGAAATCCTGCGCTCGTCGCTCGCTGCCGTCATTCTGCGCATGCAATCGCTGCGGCTCGCGAAGGTCGAGGAATTCCCGTTCATCGAACCGCCGCCCGGGCGCGCGATTGCCGACGGCTACCAACTGCTCAACGAACTGGGCGCCGTCGACGACACCAACCAGCTCACGCCGCTCGGGCGCGAACTGGCGCGTCTGCCGCTCGACCCCCGCGTCGGGCGCATGATTCTGGCGGCGCGCGACCACCAGTCGCTGCGCGAAGTCCTCATCATTGCGAGCGCGCTGGCGGTGCAGGACCCGCGCGACCGACCCATCGAGGCGCAGGATGCGGCCGACAACGCCCATCGCAAGTTCGCCGACGAGAAGTCCGAATTCCTCTCGTGGCTGAAGATCTGGCAGTGGTTCGAAGAGGCGATTGCGCACAAGAAGTCGAACCGTCTGCTCGCACAGGCGTGCCGCGACAACTTCCTGTCGCAGTTGCGCCTGCGCGAATGGCGCGACGTTCACAGCCAGTTGCTCACGGTGGTGCGAGAGCAGGGCTGGCGCATCAACGAATCGGAGGCCACCTACGAGCAGTTGCATCTGGCATTGCTCGCGGGGCTGCTCGGCAACATCGGCTGCAAGGCCGACGACGACCCGCATTTCCTCGGCGCACACGGCATCAAGTTCCATATCTGGCCGGGCTCGTCGCTCGTGAAAAAGGCCGGGCGCTGGGTCATGGCCGGCGAACTCGTCGAGACGAGCCGCCTCTACGCGCGCTGCATCGCCCGCATCGAACCGGAATGGATCGAGCGCGTGGGCAAGCACCTCGTGAAGACATCGCTCTCCGACGCGCATTGGGAGAAGAAGGCCGCGCAAGTGACCGCGTACGAGCGCGGCACGCTCTACGGCCTGACGATCTACGCGCGCCGCCGCATGAACTTCGGCCCGCGCGATCCGCGCCGCGCCCGTGAAATCTTCCTGCGCAGTGCGCTCGTGGAAGGCGAGTGGGAAACGAAGCTGCCGTTCTTCGCGCACAACCGCAAGCTGATTGCCGATATCGAGCAGCTCGAACACAAGTCGCGCCGTCAGGACGTGCTCGTCGATGACGAACTGATCTACGCGTTCTACGACGCCCATGTGCCCGAAGACCTCTACGACGGCGCGAGCTTCGAGCATTGGTATCGCGAGACGGCCAAGGGCACGCCGAAGTTGCTCTACCTCGTGCGCGACGATCTGATGCGTCACGAGGCGGCCGGTGTCACGACGGACCTGTTCCCGAAGAAGACCGTCATCGCGGGCATTGAGATGGCGCTCACGTACCACTTCGAGCCGGGCTCGCCGCGTGATGGCGTGACGCTCGCCGTGCCGCTCTACGCCCTCAATCAGGTGGATGCGCGCCGCTGCGAGTGGCTCGTGCCGGGCATGCTCAAGGAAAAGGCGCATCTGTTGATGAAGTCGCTGCCGCAGAAGTTGCGGCGTCACTTCGTGCCGTTGCCCGAGTACGCGGCGGGCTTTCTCGATCGGGTGACGTTCGGGCAGGGCGCGCTGCTCGATGCCTTGATGGCCGACGCGCGCGAACTGACCGGCGTCATGCTCAAGTCGAGCGACTTCAAGCTCGAAATGCTCCCGGCGCACTTGTCGATGAACTTCAAGGTGATCGACGAGCACGGGCGGCAACTCGGCATGGGCCGCAATCTCGCGCAACTGCGCGCAGAACTCGGCCAGCAGGCACAGCGCACGTTCCAGCAACTCGCGGCGAAGAGCGGTGCGACGCCGACCGGCGGTCATGCGGCAGATGCACACGCACGCGGTGCGTCGGGCACGGCGTCGGTGGCGTCGGCGGCGGGGCGCGGTGACAGCAAGGGGGTGGGCAAGGGCGGTGGCAAGGCAGCGACGCCCGCCTCGCAAGCCTCGCAGTCAACCCCTTCGGCCGCCGCCGTTGAACCCGGCCGCTACGACAACCTGACGACGTGGAGCTTCGGCGAACTGCCGGAGATGCTCGAAATCCGTCGCAGCGGCCAGACACTGTTCGGCTACCCGGCGCTCGTCGACCGGGGCGATCACTGCGATCTCGAAGTGTTCGACGACCCGGACGAGGCGCAACGTCAGCATCGCGCCGGTCTGCGACGGCTCTTCGCGATCCAGTTGCGCGAGCAGGTGAAGTATCTGGAGAAGAACATCCCCGGCTTGCAGCAGATGGCGATGCAGTACATGAGTCTGGGCACGCAGGAGGCGTTGCGGGACCAGATCGTCGATCTGGCGCTCGAGCGCGCTTGTCTCCAGTTGCCTTGGCCGAGCGACAACGCGTCGTTCGTCGCGCGCAAGGACGAGGGGCGAGGGCGCCTCACGCTGCTCGCGCAGGAGATCGCGCGACTGGCCGGGCAGATTCTCGCCGAGTACGCCGCGTTGCAGAAGAAGCTGGCGCAAGCCAAGCCGTTTGCGCAGGCCCATGCCGATCTGACGGCGCAATTGCAGCGGCTGGTCGGCAAGCGCTTCCTGATCGACACGCCTTACGCGCAACTGGCGCATTTCCCGCGCTATCTGAAGGCGATGACCGCACGCATCGACAAACTCAAGGCCGACCCGACGCGTGATGCGCGTGCCATGAGCGAACTCGGGCCGCTGTTGCAGAACTGGCAGCGAGCGACCTCGCAACGCCGCGATCAGGGCGACGCAAGGCTCGAAGAGTTTCGCTGGTTGCTCGAGGAGTTGCGCGTCTCGCTGTTTGCGCAGGAGTTGCGGACGCCCATGCCGGTGTCGGTCAAGCGTCTGCACAAGGTCTGGGAAGCGTTGCAGCGCTGACAAGGCCGGAACCGGCTGAACCGGCTGAACCGGCTGAACTGGCGTCTCGCTGAGCGATCGAGGCGCGCGTGGTGGTTGCGAGAACATGGCGTCCTGAGCCTCTTCCGGACGCCATTTTTATCGGCGCTCCCCGTGCCGGTTTGCGCTACATCAGGAAGTGCCGGAATTGTGTTTCGCCAGATCAAAAAAGCTGCGTCGGGGGCGCGCTGGCGGGGCGTTCCCGGCCTACAATAGCGAGACTTTTTCGAGGCGTCGCCGCCGCAGGCTTGCGGACCGTCTCAGCGACCTCGTTCAGCCAGTGTTCCCGCCACTTTTTCTGCCCATTTTTCTCCCGAGAGACTCTGTAATGCGCAAACTTCTGATCGCTGCCAGTCTGGCTGCCTCCCTGGGCCTGGCTGCGCTCGCCGGGCCGGCCAGAGCGGCCGCGCCGGTGCCCGACAATGTCGTGGTCGTGCTCAACTCGGCCGACGCCAGTGTCAGCCTGATCGACAAGGCGACGCAGAAGGTCATCCAGACGTTCCCGGTCGGCAAAGAACCGCACCACTTGATGGCCACGCCCGACAATCAGTCGCTCATCGTGGCGAACTCGGTGGGCAACAACCTCGTCTTCCTCGATCCGAAGACGGGCCAGATCCAGCGCAAGATCGATAACATCGAAGACCCGTACCAGATCGGCTTCTCGCCCGACAAGAAGTGGTTCGTGGCCAACGCGCTGCGTCTGGATCGTGTGGACGTCTACCGCTTCGACGGCAAGAACCTGAGCGTGGCGCAGCGCATTCCGATCAAGAAGATGCCAAGCCATCTGGTCTTCACGCAGGATAGCAAGCTCGTGTTCATCTCGTTGCAGGAATCGAACGAGATCGCCGCGATCGATCTGGCGACCCAGAAAGTGCTCTGGAAGCTGAAGGTGGGCGACAGCCCGGCAGGTGTGTGGCTCACGCCGGGTGACAAGTACCTGCTCGTGGGCATGACGGGCGCGGATTACGCCGCAGTGGTCGACTGGCGTCACCAGAAGGTCATCAAGACCATTCCGACGGGCAAGGGCGCGCACAACTTCCGCTCGTTGGCTGATGGCAAGCACGTGCTGATTTCGAACCGGGTGTCGAGCACGATCAGCATCATCGATCAGGACGCCCTGACCAACGTGGGCAACATCACCGGGCTGCCGCCGGGGCCGGATGACATGGAGCTCTCCGCCGACCGGAAGACGCTGTGGGTGACGTTCCGCTGGGCGCGCAAGGTGGGCATTATCGATATGGCGCAGCGCAAGCTGATCAATACGATTCCGGTCGGACGCTCGCCGCACGGGATCTATTTCTACGACCGCGCACCGGTGCTGTAACATCGGGGCATTGCCGCCAAGGCCTTACTGATGACCGGGCGTCGTGACGACGCCCGGCCCCGTAACATGTTCGATTCGCTGGTCGACGGTTTCTCTACCGCCTTCTCGGCGGTGCAGACCGAGATCTACACCCGCATCGTGCAGCCGGTGCTGTATGCCACCGGACTGATGTCGCTTGCCGACGACGCCTTCGATGGTGTCCAGTTCTTCCTGATCGGCGTGCTCCAGATCGTGCTCATGCTCGTGCTGCTGCGTCCGCTCGAGGCGCTCGCGCCCGCAGAACGCTGGCAGGAACGCCGCGCCGTGCGCGTGGACGTGATCTACACGCTCGTGCACCGGCTCGGGCTCTTCAATCTGGTGTTCTTCCTGGCGTTGCGCCCGTGCTTCGACAGTTTGCAATCTTGGCTGCGTCTGGTCGGCTTCGTGAATCTGAACGTCGAAGATCTGTGGCCGTCGGTGACGGATCATGCGCTCGCGAGCTTCGTGATCTATCTGCTGGTGCTCGACTTCGCGGGGTACTGGTATCACCGCTGGGGGCACAGTTTCCGTTGGTGGTGGGCGCTGCATGCGGTGCATCACAGCCAACGACAGATGTCGCTCTGGACGGATAACCGCAACCATTTGCTCGACGACCTCATCAAGGCAGCCTTTTTCGCCACGATCGCCATCCTGATCGGCGTGAGCCCGGTGCAGTTCGTGCTGCTCGTGGCGGTCTCGGAATGGCTGCAAAGCCTTCAGCATGCCAACACGCGCTTGCGCTTCGGCTGGCTCGGCGAGCGCTTGCTCGTGAGCCCGGCGTTTCACCGGCGCCACCACGCGATCGGTGTCGGCCATGAAGGACGCCATCGCGGCTGCAACTTCGGCGTGCTGTTCCCATGGTGGGACATGCTGTTTGGCACCGCCGACTTTTCGCACGCCGGTGTCGCCACCGGCATTCGCGATCAACTCCCGCCGCCGGCGGGCCGCCTGACCGACTATGGCGAGGGCTTCTGGGCCCAGCAATGGCTCGGCTTGCGGCGTCTGTGGGCGAGCGTGCTGCCGCGTCGCCCCAACGCTTCTGATTCCGCTTCTCGTACTGACGGCACCGACCGTACCGAATCTGCATGAACGATATTCTTCGCGCGCTTGGCCGCGCGCTCGTGAGCCTGTTGCATCCGCGCATGTTGTGGCTCACCGCAATGCCCTTCATCGTCTCCGGCCTGATCTGGGGGGCGGTGATCTGGTTTGGCTGGGAACCGTTCACCGACTTCCTGCGCGTCTGGCTCGAACAGTGGCAGTTCACGCAGTGGATCTACCGCTTCTTCGGCTTTTTCGGCGTGGACAGCGTGCGCATGGCGCTCGCCCCGTTCATTCTCGTGGCGCTGCTCATCCCGCTGATCGTTGTGACGGCGCTGCTGCTGATCGCAGGATGGTCGATGCCTGCGGTGCTGCGTCATCTCTCGCGCCGCCACTTCATTCATCTGGAAGCGCGGCAGGGCGGGTCGTTCTGGGGCAGTCTCGCGCAGTCGCTGGGGGCGACGGTGGTCTTTCTCATCGCGGCCCTCGTTACGCTGCCGCTGTGGCTCGTGCCGCCGTTCTTCGCAATCGTGCCGCCGCTGCTGTGGGGCTGGCTGACGTATCGCGTGATGACCTACGACGCTCTGGCGTTTCATGCCACGGCCGAAGAGCGACGCCGGATCATACGAGAGCACCGCTTGCCGCTGCTCGTGATCGGCGTGGCGACGGGGCTGCTCGGCTCGCTGCCGACGCTGCTGTGGGTCTCGTCGGTCATCATGATCGTGCTGTTCCCGGTCATCGCGCTGCTGGCCATCTGGCTTTATGTCGTGATCTTCGTGTTCTCGGCGCTGTGGTTCGCCCACTACTGCCTGCGCGCGCTGTCGCGATTGCGCGCGCACGACGCCACGCAGCACGAGCCGACGCTGGGCGTCTCGGAGCCGCCTGCGGCGGACACGCTCTCGCCCGAGAGCGAAGACCTGCCGCCCGCGTTGCCGGCCCCCGGATCCGGGCCGGGGTCATCGAACGGTTCACCCCAACGGTTCGCTCTAACGGTTCGCAGTAACGATTCGCCGTGAAAGTGGCACAATCGCTTCACTGCGCGCTGCCGCCGGGCGGTGCCGCGCGTTTCCCCCTGGCGTTGACGACAAGACAAAGGAAGCATCATGGCGGTAGGCATCATCATCATTGGCGACGAAATCCTCTCGGGACGCCGTCAGGACAAGCATCTGCCCAAGTTCATCGAGTTGCTCACCGAGCGTGGCATGCAACTGGATTGGGCCGAGTACGTGGGCGACGATCCGGCGCGCATCACGGCGACCCTGCGCCGCACGTTCGCCAGCGACGACATCGTTTTCGTGACCGGTGGCATTGGCGCTACGCCTGACGATCACACGCGTCAGTGCGCGGCGGCGGCGCTGGGCGTGCCACTCGAACTCACGCCGCAAGCCGAAGCCCTCATCATGGAGCGCATCGCCGACACAAGCCCGGACGGACGCGCCGACATGAGTCAGCCGGACAACCGGCATCGTCTCAAGATGGGCGAGTTTCCGGTCGGTTCGCGCGTGCTGCCGAACCCATACAACAAGATTCCCGGTTTCTCGATCGGCAAGCATCACTTCATGCCCGGTTTCCCGGTCATGGCGTGGCCGATGATGGCGTGGGTGCTCGATACGGACTACGCGGCGCTGCATCACCTGACGAAGCACGCCGAGCGATCGGTGCTGGTGTTCGGACTCGCCGAGTCGACGCTGACGCCGCTCATGGAGGCCATCGAGGCCGAGTACGACGGCGTGAAGGTGTTCAGCCTGCCCAGCGTGGGCGACGCGCAGCGCGGGGAGATCTACGCGCGCCGTCACATCGATCTGGGCGTGAAGGGCGATCCGTCGCGCGTTGGCGCGGCGTTCGACCGCCTGATTGCCGGGGTGGCCGCGCTGGGTGGCGAGATCATTCATCCGGCCGAGGCCGGTGTGCAAACGGACGGGACGGCGCCGGCGGCGAAGTGAGCGGCGGTATCCGATGAAAAAACGGCGCTTGCCTCTCGGGGGCAAGCGCCGTTTTTCGTTGGTCTATGCTGACGATGGGGGCGCCGCGTGCCGCTCAGAACCCGGCGAGCACGAGCTTGCCGATGGTGCGTCCGCCTTCGAGCTGCGCGTGCGCGCGACGCAGATTCACGGCGTTGATGGGGCCGATGAACTCGCCGAGCGTCGTGCGCAGCGTGCCTGCGTCGACGAGCCGTGCGACCTCGGTCAGCAGCTTGTGCTGCGCAATCATGTCCGGCGTCTCGTACATCGCGCGCGTGAACATGAATTCCCAGACGAACGTGGCGCTCTTGCTCTTGAGCAGGCCGATATCGAGCGGCCCCAGGTTCTCCACGATCGAGCAGATCTTGCCTTGCGGAGCGACGGCCGCCGCCATCGCGGGGAAGTGTGCATCCGTGTCATTCAGGCACAGCACGAAATCCACCTGCGGCAGGCCCACGGCCTGCAACTGCGCGGGAATGTCCTGGTAGTGGTCGATCACGTGTTGTGCGCCCAACTGACGGCACCAGTCGGCAGACTCCGGACGCGACGCGCTCGCCACGATGTTAAGGCGAGCCAGACGGCGCGCGAGCTGAATGGCAATGGAGCCTACGCCCCCCGCACCGCCGACGATCAGGATCGATTTGCCTTCGTCGCTGCCATCCGGGGCAATACCCAGCCGGTCGAACAGGGCTTCCCAGGCGGTGATCGTCGTGAGCGGCAGGGCGGCGGCGTTCACGTAGTCGAGCGACGCGGGCATGTGGCCGACGATGCGTTCATCGACCAGATGGAATTCGCTGTTCGCTCCGGGGCGGGTGATGCTGCCCGCGTAGTAGACCGGATCGCCGACCTTGAAAAGGGTGACGTCCGGGCCGACGGCGGCGACGGTGCCGGCCGCATCCCAGCCGAGTACGCGCGGCGTGGCTTCGACCTTGTCTTTCGGGGCGCGCACCTTGGTGTCGACGGGATTCACGGAAATCGCTTCGACTTTGACCAGCAGGTCGCGTCCGGCCGGTGTCGGCGTGGGCAGTTCGATGTCTTCGAGCGACTTGGGATCGTCAATGGGCAAATAACGGGTCAATCCGATGGCTTTCATCTGTTTTCTCCTGAGGTGGCCGTGCGCCGACTTTAGGGATTCGACGACGCACGCCATGCGTTAACGAGCGGTTGCGAGAGGTGACGAAAGATTAAGGCTAGTCGATTGCTTTGATAATTCGGATAATGCGGAAAAGATTTTTTGGAAAATCCATCAAATGGCATTGGACCTCGATACGGTCGCGTTGTTCGTGCGCGTGGCGGCGCTCGGCAATGTCTCTGCGGCAGGGCGCGAGCGCGGGCTGTCGCCGGCCACTGCGAGTACGCGTCTGGTGCAGTTGGAAGGAGCGCTCGGCACGCGGCTGCTGCACAGGACAACACGCCGTGTCGCGCTGACGCAGGAGGGGGAGGTCTTCCTCGCGCAGGCGCAGGCGCTGCTCGCCGCCGAGGCGCAGGCGCTGGCGAGTGTGGGGCAGGGGCGGGCGGCGCCTCAGGGGCGTTTGCGGGTGTCGTGCTCGTCGTCGTTCGGCCGTCAGCATGTCTCGCCCGCGCTGCCCGAGTTCCTGGCGCGCTATCCGGGCATCTCGCTCGACTTCCGGCTCACGGACCGCATCGTCGACCTGATCGAGGAGGGCGTGGATCTGGCGATTCGTGTCGGGGCACTGCGCGATTCGACGCTCGTGGCCCGCAAGCTCGCAACGAATCGGCGTACGTTGTGCGCGTCGCCGGCGTATCTCGCGGCGCACGGCGCGCCCAAGCACCCCGGCGATCTGGCGGCACACGATTGCCTGATTCTCGGTGAGCAACGCGATTGGCGGTTCGTGACGCCGGGCGGCACGCTCAATGTGCGTGTGGGCGGGCGTCTTGCCTCGGATAACGGCGAGGTGCTGCGCGATGCCGTCCTCGCGGGTCTGGGCATTGCCCTCAAGTCCACCTGGGACATTGGCGCGCACTTGCAGCGCGGGGAACTGGTGCCGGTGTTGCCGGCATATCCGCTGGCGGAGGAGGTGGCGATCTGGGCTGTCTACCCTAGCCGGGCGTTCGTGCCGCCGAAGACCCACGCGTTCATCGAGTTTCTACAGAACCGCTACGGGCCGACGCCGTATTGGGACGCGACGCATAGCCAGCCAGCACCCGGTGCATCGCAATGACGCCGTGAGGCGACCGCGAGTCAGTGCAGCCGATGGGCGCGGGACTGCTGTGCGCTGCGTTCTTCGTGACCGATGGCCGGACTGGCGTGATGCAGCACGAGCCGCCAGCCGTCGGCTTCCTTCAGGTAGACGTTCGTGGCGAGCACGAAGGCGTAACGGGCTTCGGGATGCGCTTCGACCTGAATCTGCTCAAGCACGTTATGCACGGCGCATAGCGGATTGTGCGCGACCTGAAGATGGCTGACCGTCAACTGTAGTCCCCCTTTGGCGAGGATCTGGCGCCAACTCGTGCGAACGGCCGCCGGGCCGACGTGCCGTGGCCCCGAGGGGTGAATGCAGACGATCTCCTCGTCTTCCGACCAGACATCCATCAGCGTATCGGTGTCGCCGGCGCGCAGCGCTTCGTAGTAAGCGTGCTCGGCGTCTTCCGGACTCAGGAAAATGGCAGCGGGCATATCGGCAGCCTCCGTCGGGGTGATGCGCCGGGCAGCGGGTGTGCCGTCCGGCGAACGCGCAGATTATGGAGGGTTTGCCCGGGCTTGTCGAACGCGCGCGGAGCGCTCCGGCAACGGTGAGAGACTCTTGATCTGGCGCAAGGCAACGCCGGTGCGGAGCCGGTAGCTTATGTGGGTAGCGCGCTGGCAAGTGTGAGCCAGCGAGAGGGCTGGCAGCGGGCTATCAGCCGGCCTCAGCGGGCCTCAGCGGGCCTCAGCGGGCCTCAGCGGGACATAAGGGCCCCGTGAGCGGTCCGTGAACCGGAAATAGCGGCGGGGGCGGGGACGCTCAGGCGTCCCCGGTTGCTGGTCTTAGCAGGGTGCGCCGGCGAGTTCGCGCAGGGCGACGGCGTCGACGATCTTGACGTGACGCTGGCGGATTTCGATCATGCCGCTCTGGGCGAAGCGCGAGAACAGACGGCTGACGGTCTCGAGCTTGAGGCCTAGGAAACTGCCGATTTCCTCACGGCTCATGCGCAGCACGAACTCGTTGGCGGCATAGCCGCGAGCGGCGAGCCGCTCGGAAAGGTTGATCAGGAAGACCGCCAGACGCTCCTCGGCGCGCATCGTGCCGAGTGCGAGCAGTTGCTGGTGCTCGTTGCGGATTTCCTGACTCATCAGGCGATGGAGCTGGCGTTGCAGCGATGGCAACTGACGCGACAGCGTCTCCAACTCACCGAAACGGGCGATGCACAACTCGCTGTCTTCGAGCGCGACGGCGGTGGTCGGATGATGGTTGTCGGCCACGGCGTCCAGGCCGATCAACTCGCCCTGGAGGTGAAAGCCGACGACCTGCTCGCGGCCGTCCGGGGCCGTAACGCAGCTTTTCAGCGAACCAAAACGGATGCCGTAAACAGCATTCAGATCATCGTTGGCGTGATAAAGCACTTCGCCCTTTTTGAGGCGACGGCGCTCGCTCACGAGCGCGTCCAGTCGTTCCAGCTCGGGTTCCGGAATGCCGACGGGCAGGCAGAACTGCCCCAGCGAACACGTGGAACAACGGGGCTGAGCAATGGGAATGCGACCGATGTCGGTGGTCATGGAAGCCCTTGAAGTTATTTAACGAGTTTACCATGGGGCGTCGACCCATCGTTTTCCCTGCCAAGACGTCAGGGTTTCGACGGCGCTTTACGGGCGCCGGTGTTTCAGTAATAATTGCGCACATACCGGACGTCCGTCTCGCCGCACTATCGGCCTGGGCGTTTTCCCGGCAGGTCGTTCGAAGCATTCAGGTTGCGCCGCCGTCACTACGACCGAACACAAACGGGCGCGCACTTAAGCGAAGCGGTTGTTTTTTCGTTCTATGACCGCTTCTCTTGCTCCAAGCATCCATTTATTCCTGATACCGGGTCGCCAAGCCCCCGGTTTGCTTAGTCGCACATGAATACCCAAGAGGCGAAACTCGTCCTCGAGACCGCGTTGATTTGCGCGCAGGAGCCGCTCAAGGTCGGCGATCTGCGCAAGCTCTTCAATGACGCCGTGTCTGGTGACACGGTGCGCGCGCTGCTCGAGGAAATCCGCGTGCAATGGGATGGCCGAGGTGTGGAACTGGTGGCATTGGCCACCGGCTGGCGTTTCCAGAGCCGTCCGCGCATGCGTGAATACCTTGATCGCCTCAATCCGGAGAAGCCGCCGAAGTATTCGCGCGCCGTGATGGAGACGCTGGCGATCATTGCATACCGTCAGCCCGTGACACGAGGCGACATCGAAGAGATTCGCGGTGTCACGGTCAATACGCAGATCGTCAAGCAGCTCGAAGATCGTGGCTGGATTGAGGTGATCGGTCATCGCGACGTGCCGGGACGCCCCGGCCTGTATGCTACGACCAAGGCCTTCCTCGATGATCTGGGGCTGCGTGCACTCGATGAGTTGCCGCCGCTGGAAGATCCGGCCGCGCAGGCGCAGATCGATCTGCTCGCGCAGCAAAACATCGAATTCGGCGAGCGTGCCGAGGGCGAGGCAGGCGACGAGGCGACGTCCGACGACGCGCCGGTGGCCGATGCCGATGCGCTGGCACGTCTGGCGCAAGCCCGCGCCGACGCACTGCCGCTTGCCCAGGGGCTGCCGGAAGATCAGCGCCCGTTGCCGTCGGCCGAAGCGGAGGTGGCTGAAGACGCCTTGCTCGATGCCTTGATGGCGGAGGGCGAGGACGCGCCGCAGGTTCCGCAAGCGCCGGGCGAGGTGTTGGCAGAGGTGCCAGCGCAGCCGTCGAACGAAATGATGCCGGCCGCCGCTGAACTCGCGGACATCGCACACGTCAGTGAGCAAGTCGATGCCGGTGCGTTGCATGGCGAAGCGTCTGGTGCAGGGCCCGCATTGTCCGGTGATGACACGCAAGACAACGCGGCCTCGCCTGATGCCGAACTGCCGGAGGGCGATATGGCCGGCCTGTCGGGCGATGTGACGCTGAATGAGGAATATTCCGAAGAATCAGAGTCTGCGGTATCGATCGGTGAAGATCCGCCGCAAGATACGCAGGAAGTAGCGATGCAGGCGGCAGATCCCGCGGCGTCGGTTACGCAGGAGGTTTCCCCGCACGCTGTCGACTCGGCAGCGAACGAAGCCGCCGCCGGGCAGCCCACGCCCGGTGCGACGGATGGCGACGAGAACGACGGGGATGACAAGAATCTCGTCACTGGTACCTGAGGCACCGGGGCATTAGCGCCGGGAACACCCACAGGGCCGTTAGCGATAAGAACGAAGTCGCGGCAACGGTTTGCCGCGCATTCATGGTGCGAACACGGATCAGGACAGCAATTTACGCCTGCCCACGACGATCCCGTTTTCCAACCCGTTTTCCAATGAGGTTGTGTTGAAACAAAACGAAGAATCCCAGGACCTGCACGCACGCGATGCCGGTGCCGAAGCACGTGCGCCGGAAGGCGAGGGTGGCGACGAGAAAGCGTCGCGTCGCGGTTTGCGCCGTGGTCCGCGCAGTCTGATTGCCCGCCGTCGTGCGGCTCAGCAAGCCAAACGCGAAGGCGAAGATGGCGGCGCAGGCGAATTCGCTGCGTCCGACGCCGCTCAAGGCGCCCAGTCTGACGACGCGCCACAAGCGCCGGTGTCGGGCGCTGACGGCGCGCCGTCAGCCGCTCAGGGGCGCACCCGCAGTGGTGCCGCCCGCAAGCCTCGTGGCGCCAAGCGTGACGGTGCCTCGCAGGGGGCGCAGACGGCGCAACCGGCACAGCCCGGTAGCGGTGCTGCCAACGGCGCGGCACCGGCCGGCAAGTCGCAGCAAGGTGCCAAGGGGCGTGGCCGCAAGGGCGCGCCAGGCGCTGGCGGTGCCCGAGGTAATGCGGGTGGCAAGGGCAGTGGTAACGCCAGCAAGGGTGGCGACGACGATCTGTTCTCGTTCGTGACGTCGGGCGGCTTCGACGGTGAAGAGTCCGAAGTCGATGCCAAGGCTGCCGCCAAGCGCGGCCGCCGTCCGGCAGACCGCCGAGTGCTGTCGCCGGACGACGAAGCGCCGAAGCTGCACAAGGTGCTCGCCGAAGCCGGCATGGGGTCGCGTCGCGAGATGGAAGAACTGATTCTCGCCGGACGCGTGTCGGTCAACGCCGAGCCTGCCCACATCGGCCAGCGCATTCTGCCGACCGATCAGGTGCGTATCAACGGCAAGCTCGTCAAGCGCCGTATCACCAGCAAGCCGCCTCGCGTGCTGCTGTATCACAAGCCGGCGGGTGAAATTGTCAGCCACGCCGATCCGGAAGGCCGCTCGTCGGTGTTCGACCGCCTGCCGCCGATGAAGACCGCCAAGTGGCTCGCCGTCGGTCGTCTGGACTACAACACGGAAGGCCTGTTGATTCTGACGACGTCCGGCGATCTGGCGAACCGGTTCATGCATCCGCGTTATGAAATCGAGCGTGAATACGCCGTGCGTACCGTGGGGCAACTGAGCGAGGCATCGCGCCAGCAACTGCTGCATGGCATCAAGCTCGATGACGGCGAGGCCAACTTCCTGCGCCTCAAAGATGGCGGCGGCGAGGGCTCGAATCACTGGTATCACGTGGCGCTGGCCGAAGGCCGCAACCGCGAAGTGCGTCGCATGTTCGAGGCTGCGGGGCTGATGGTGAGTCGTCTGATCCGCACGCGTTACGGTTCGTTGGCGCTGCCGCGCGGTCTCAAGCGCGGTCGTTACGAAGAGCTGGACGACGCACAGGTTCGCTCGCTGTTTGCGTCCGTCGGCATGAAGCTGCCTGGCGCGAGTACAGACGACAAGCCCAAGGGTGCTCGTGGTGGCAAGGCTGGCGCGCCGAAAGAGGTGCGTCGTCAGCCGGATCCGATGCAGACCGCTCTGGGCGTGTTCAGTCGTGAGCCGGGGCAGTCGCGTCGTCCGCGTGCCAATCCGCTGACGGCGTTTGTCGGCCCGAGCGGCGGTTATCCGGGGCAGACGCCTTCGCCGCGCGGTGAAGGGCGACGCTTCGGCGGCGGCAACGCGACGGGCGGCGGTGGTTTCGGCGGCCAGTCGCGCAGCGGCAATGGTAATGGCAACGGTAACGCCAATGGCAATCGCAGCCGTGGCGGCAACCGGACGGGTGGTGGCGGCGGCGGGAACAGCGGCGGCGGTAATGCCGGTGGTGGTAACTACGGCAACCGTGGCAATCGCGGCGGCAACCGCTCGCGTTGAGCTTGTCTGAGCGTCCCGATGGGGCGGCTGAGGCGGATGGGCGGTGGTCAGCGATCGCGGCCCGCCCATCTGGCAGTGCAGCAACGTCGCATTGATACCTGCCAGGCAGGTATTTGGGGCGCCAAGCGTTGCAAATCGGCCCAAAACCATATAAAATCAACGAATAAGCTGTTTGCGTGCCACGCGATCTGTTG
This sequence comes from Pandoraea sp. ASV26, assembly GCF_016428915.1. Taxonomy (GTDB): domain Bacteria; phylum Pseudomonadota; class Gammaproteobacteria; order Burkholderiales; family Burkholderiaceae; genus Pandoraea. Next base: position 20,103 of record NZ_JAELTP010000034.1, on the reverse strand, counting down.
CGGCGCGCACCTCATGCGCAATGAGGCTGTAAGAAATGGGCGTTTCGCCCATTTTTTTTTGCCGCGAGCGTTTAACGCGCGGCCGATGCCGCCGCGTCGGGGAGTGGGTGTGCCGACACAGGTACGCCGGCCCGGACAGTCGAGGCAGGTATCGTGTGACGCTCCATGCGGGGCGCGCAGACATGTCGGGCGCTGCTAATGCGCGCGAGTTTTTCTAGGGTGAGCAAAGTTGCAATTGCCAGAACTGATCGAGACCACGGTCGAAGGCCTGGGTTACGAGCTGGTCGATCTTGAGCGCGCCGGCGGCGGTTTGCTGCGCGTCTACATCGACAAGCCGGAGGGCATCACGATCGATGACTGCGAGACGGTGAGCCGTCAGCTCTCGCATGTCCTGATGGTCGAGAACGTCAATTACGACCGACTCGAAATATCGTCGCCGGGGCTGGATCGTCCGCTGCGCAAGCTGCGTGACTTCGAGCGTTTTGCCGGTGCGGAAGTGAGTCTTACGTTGCGTGTACCGCTTGAAGGACGCAAGCAGTTCCGCGGCATCCTGCAGGCACCACAAGGCGAAAACTTGAGCCTCGAGTTCGAAGGCAAGGGCGGCCCGGCGCTGCTCGATTTCACCCTCGCGGATATTGACCGTGCGCGCCTTGTGCCGCAGATTGATTTTAGGAGTCGCAAACGATGAGTCGCGAAGTATTGCTGTTGGTCGATGCGCTCGCGCGCGAAAAGAACGTCGACAAGGATGTCGTGTTCAGCGCGCTTGAAGCAGCATTGGCTTCGGCCACCAAGAAGCGCTACACCGAGGATGTCGACATTCGCGTGCACATCGACCGTGAGTCGGGCGAGCACGAGAGCTTCCGTCGCTGGCAGGTGGTGCCGGACGAAGCGGGTCTGCAAGAGCCGGACAAAGAGATTCTCCTGTTCGAAGCCAAGGAAGAAGACCCGTCGATCGACATCGGCGGCTTCATCGAAGAGCCGGTGGAATCGCTGGAATTCGGCCGTATCGGTGCGCAGGCAGCCAAGCAGGTCATTTTGCAGCGCATCCGCGATGCCGAGCGCGAGCAGATCCTGTCGGACTTCCTCGAGCGCGGCGAAAAGATCATGACCGGTACGGTCAAGCGTCTCGACAAGGGCAACATGATTGTCGAGTCGGGCCGTGTCGAAGCGCTGCTGCGTCGCGATCAACTGATCCCGAAAGAAAACCTGCGTATCGGTGACCGCGTTCGCGCGTACATCGTGAAGGTCGACCGCACGGCACGCGGCCCGCAAATCGAACTCTCGCGCACGGCGCCGGAATTCCTGATCGAACTCTTCGGCATGGAAGTGCCGGAAATCGAGCAAGGTCTGCTGGAGATCAAGTCGGCCGCCCGCGATCCGGGCGTACGCGCCAAGATCGCCGTGGTGGCCTACGACAAGCGCATCGATCCGATCGGTACTTGCGTGGGCATTCGCGGCACGCGTGTGCAGGCAGTGCGTAACGAGCTGGGCGGTGAGAACGTCGATATCGTGTTGTGGTCGGAAGACCCCGCGCAATTCGTGATTGGCGCGCTGGCGCCTGCGGCGGTGCAGTCGATCGTCGTGGATGAAGAAAAGCATGTCATGGACGTCGTTGTCGACGAAAACGAGCTGGCGGTGGCGATCGGTCGCAGCGGTCAGAACGTGCGTCTCGCGTCGGAACTGACTGGCTGGCAAATCAACATCATGACGCCGGATGAATCGGCCGAGAAGCAGAATGAAGAGCGCGGCACGCTGCGTACCTTGTTCATGCAGCGTCTCGATGTGGATGAAGAAGTGGCGGATATTCTTATCGAGGAAGGTTTCACGAGCCTGGAAGAGATCGCCTACGTGCCCCTGAACGAAATGCTCGAGATCGAAGCATTCGACGAGGACACGGTGCACGAGCTGCGCAATCGTTCACGCGACGCTCTGCTGACGCAGGCGATTGCCACCGAGGAAAAGGTCGAGGGTGTTGCGCTCGATCTTCGAAGCCTCGACGGCATGACGCCCGAGTTGCTGGCCAAGCTGGCCGAGCATGAAATTCAGACGCGCGATGATCTGGCCGAGCTGGCTGTCGACGAACTGACCGAGATGACCGGCGTCGACGAAGAAGCTGCGAAAGCCCTGATCATGAAAGCGCGAGAGCACTGGTTCCAATGATGACCTGCCCCGGCATGTATATGGAACAGTGAACTTTGAAGTTAACCGCAAGGCGCCTGGCCTTGCTTGAAGAGGTTTGAATGGCGAGCATCAACGTAGCCCAATTTGCTGCAGAACTGAAAATGCCGGCCGGCGTGTTGCTGGAGCAACTCAAAGCCGCCGGCGTGGACAAACTCAGCGCCGACGATTCGCTGACGGAAGCCGACAAGGCCCGTCTGCTGGAGCACCTGCGCCGGTCGCACGGTGCTGGCGACGGCGACAAAAAGAAGATCACTCTGACGCGTCGCCAGACCTCGGAAATCAAGCAAGCCGACGCGACCGGAAAGGCGCGCACGATTCAAGTCGAAGTGCGCAAGAAGCGCACCTTCGTCAAGCGTGACGACGTCGCGGAAGGCACGGATAACGCCGCAGCCGCCGCCGCGGAAGACGAAGCCCTTCGTCAGCGTGAGGAAGACGCACGCCGCGAAGCGGAGCGTCTGGCGGCGGAAGCTGCTGAGCTCAAGCGTCGCCAGGAACAGCTGGAACGCGAAGAAGCCGAGCGTCGCGAGCGCGAAGAGAAGGAAGCTGCCGAGCGCCGGGTGCGTGAGGAAGCGGAGCGCGCAGCCGCAGCGGCCAAGGCCGCCGAAGAGCAGAAGGCCAAGGTCGAAGCCAAGGCTGACGCCGAAGTCGAAAAGGCTTCGGCTGTGGACGCCGAAGCGGCTTCCAAGGCGGATGCCGAAAACGCGGAAAAGGCGGAAAAGGCCCAGCAAGCCGAGAAGGCTGCCGCAGCCAAGGCGGATGCCGAGCGCGAGCAAGCCCGCAAGGCGAGCGAGGAAGCGCGTGCCGCCGCCGAAAAGGCGAGCGCTGCCGCTGACAAGGCGCGTGCCGAGGAAGAAGCGATTCGCAAGCGTCGTGCTGTGGCAGAAGCCGAGGCGCGTGCGATTCGCGAAATGTTGAATGCACCGCGTCGCGTGCTGAAGGCGCCGGAGCCGGCACCTGCTGCCGCCGTCGCGCCCAAGCCCGAAGCGAAGGGCACGTTGCACAAGCCGGCCAAGCCGGAAGGTGCCACGGCGGCCAAGCCGGCAGACAGGAAGCCGGCAACGGCAGCGCCGGCGTCGACGACGGCCGGTGCAGCGGACAAGAAGGACAAGAAGGCCGGTGCCTGGCAGAAAGATGCCGATAACCGCAACAAGCGTGGCGGCATGAAGACGCGCGGTGATGCGAACGGCGGTTCGGATGGTTGGCGTGGCGGTGGCCGTGGCGGCCGTCGTGGCGACCGTCATTCGCAGGATGGCCAGGCCTTCCAGGCGCCGACCGAGCCGGTCGTGCGTGACGTCCATGTGCCGGAGACCGTCAGCGTTGCCGATCTCGCGCACAAGATGTCGGTCAAGGCCGCCGAAGTCATCAAGCTGATGATGAAGATGGGCCAGATGGTGACCATCAATCAGGTGCTGGATCAGGAAACGGCAATGATCGTGGTGGAAGAACTTGGCCACCGTGCGATCGCCGCGAAGCTGGACGATCCTGAAACGCTGCTGGACCTGGGCAACGAAGCGAAGGAAGTCGAAGCGCTGCCGCGTCCCCCGGTCGTGACCGTGATGGGTCACGTCGACCACGGCAAGACCTCGCTGCTGGATTACATCCGTCGCGCCAAGGTGGCGTCGGGCGAAGCCGGTGGCATTACGCAGCACATCGGTGCCTATCACGTGGAAACGCCGCGTGGCACGGTGACATTCCTCGACACGCCGGGTCACGAGGCCTTCACGGCCATGCGGGCTCGCGGTGCACAGGCAACGGACATCGTGATTCTGGTGGTCGCGGCGGACGATGGCGTGATGCCGCAGACGAAGGAAGCGATTGCTCACGCGAAGGCGGCCGGTGTGCCGATCGTGGTGGCGATCAACAAGATCGACAAGCCGGAAGCCAACCCGGACCGCGTGAAGCAGGAACTCGTGGCCGAGGGCGTGGTGCCGGAAGAGTACGGTGGCGATTCGCCGTTCGTGCCGGTGTCTGCGAAGGCGGGTACGGGCATCGACGATCTGCTCGAGAACGTGCTGTTGCAAGCCGAAGTGCTGGAGCTGAAGGCACCGGTCGACGCGCCGGCCAAGGGCATCGTGATTGAAGCGAAGCTGGACAAGGGTAAGGGTCCGGTGGCAACGATTCTGGTGCAGTCGGGTACGCTCAAGCGTGGCGACATGGTGCTGGCCGGTCAGGCTTACGGCCGTGTGCGTGCCATGCTGGACGAAACCGGCAAGAACGCGAAGGAAGCCGGTCCGTCGATCCCTGTGGAAATTCAGGGTCTGTCGGAAGTGCCGGGTGCCGGTGAAGAAGTGCTGGTGGTTCAGGACGAGCGCAAGGCGCGTGAAATCGCCCTGTTCCGTCAAGGCAAGTTCCGCGACGTGAAGCTGGCCAAGCAACAGGCCGCGAAGCTCGAGAACCTGCTGGAGCAGATGACCGAAGGCGAAGTCAAGACGCTGCCGTTGATCATCAAGGCAGACGTGCAGGGTTCGCAGGAAGCGCTGGCGCAATCGCTCAACAAGCTCTCGACGCCGGAAGTGCGCGTGCAGATCGTGCACGCTGCGGTGGGCGGCATCAGCGAAAGCGACGTCAACCTGGCAACGGCTTCGAAGGCGGTCATCATCGGCTTCAACACGCGTGCCGATGCGCTGGCCCGCAAGCTGGCCGAGTCGAACGGTATCGACATTCGTTACTACAACATCATCTATGACGCAGTGGATGAGGTGAAGGCAGCGATGTCGGGCATGCTGGCGCCGGAGAAGAAGGAAGAGATCACGGGTCTCATCGACGTTCGCCAGACGTTCAGCGTGCCGAAGATTGGCAAGGTGGCGGGCTGTATGGTCCTCGACGGCTTCGTCAAGCGTTCGTCGCATGTGCGTGTGTTGCGCAACAACGTCGTCATCTTCACGGGCGAACTGGATTCGCTCAAGCGCTTCAAGGATGACGTGAAGGAAGTCAAGTCCGGTTTCGAGTGTGGTCTGTCGGTGAAGAACTTCAACGACATCACGGAAGGCGACCAACTGGAAGCGTTCGAAATCACGGAAGTTGCGCGCTCGCTGTAACGCGATTTGTACAACGGATGTGGAATGGCCCACCAAGCCGGGAAACCGGTGGCGTGGGCCATTGCATTATTAGCGAGTTTGTTATGGCAAAGAAACGTGGCGTTCCGGGTCGGAATCTTCGTATCAACGACCAGATCCAGCGCGATCTGTCGGAGTTGATTCAACGTGAAGTGAAAGACCCGCGCATTGGTCTGGTGACGCTGCAAAGCGTGGAAGTGACACCTGATTATGCGCATGCGAAGGTGTATTACACGACGCTGACCGGCGACCCGAAGGCTACCGGTGAGGCGCTCAACGAAGCGGCCGGCTATCTGCGCAACCTGCTGTTCAAGCGGTTGCACATCCACACGGTGCCGACATTGCACTTCCACTTCGATCAGTCGATCGAACGTGCGATCGAAATGTCGCGACTGATCGACACGGCCAACGCCACGCGCGCGAAAGAAGAAGCGGGCGAGGGCGATGCGCAAGACAGCGACAAGGAAGACGACGGCAAGTAAGCCATCGATCGATGTCGATCGACGTCGATCGACGATGCAGCCTGCCGGGCTGGCCCGATGGCGAGCCCGGTAGTATGGCGATGCCCGAGCGCTCGTGATGAGTGCAACGGCGCGCCGCCCACAAGAATCTCTCAAGCCCTCCTCGCATCATGACGGACCCGCGCTCGCAGGCACCCCGCCAAAAACTCCCCCGTTTCGCCCTCGATGGCGTGCTGTTGCTGGACAAGCCGCTGGGCCTGTCGTCCAACGACGCGCTGATCAAAGCCAAGCGTCTGTTGCAGGCACTCAAGGCAGGGCATACGGGCACGCTCGATCCGTTGGCGACCGGCTTGTTGCCGCTGTGCTTCGGCGAAGCGACGAAGTTCTCGCAGGACTTGCTCGAAGCCGACAAGACGTACGAGGCGCGTGTGCGTCTGGGCGAGACGACCACGACGGGCGACGCGGAAGGGGAGGTGCTGGTGACGCGTCCCGTGACGGTGGACGAAGCGGCGATTCGTGCCGTGCTGCCGCGCTTCACGGGCGCCATCTCGCAGGTGCCGCCGATGTATTCGGCGTTAAAGCGCGACGGCAAGCCGTTGTACGAATATGCGCGCGCGGGGCAGACGCTCGAGCGCGAAGCGCGCGAGATCACGATCCATCTGCTGGAGATGACGGCCTGCTCGTTGCCCGACGTGGCCGAATTCACCTTCCGCGTGACGTGCAGCAAAGGCACGTATGTGCGCACGCTGGCAGAGGACATTGGCGAAGCGCTGGGCTGCGGTGCGCATTTGCGTGCGCTGCGCCGCACGGCAGTCGGCCCTCTCACGCTGGAAGGCGCGGTCACACTTGAAGGCCTCGGTGCGATCGATCACGCGCAACGCGTGGAGAAGCTGGCACCGGTCGATGCACTTCTGAAGACACTCCCGACGGTTTGGCTCGACGACACGCTCGCGAAGCGTTTCTCTCATGGGCAACGCCTGCGACTGGACGAGACGCGCTGCCCTCTGCCGCTGCGCGCATGCGCCGCGGCTCATGAGGACATCGAAGTGAAGGTCTACGCAGAAGCCGTCGGTGACGTTGCCGCTCGATTGCTGGGCGTCGCACGGCTCGATGAAGCGGCGCTGCTCACGCCGCAGCGCCTTTTGAAGACGCAGTAAGGACGCAGTAAGGACGCAGTAAGCGCGGGGGCTGGCGGTGCGCGGCGGATGCGGTCACGGGGCTTCCCGAGCCGCGTTTCGCCATCACCGTCACCGCTTGCCGGTCGGGGGCCTGGGTCGTCAGTGGGCGACGTTATCGGGCTTGAGTTCGACGATCGCGTCCAGTGCTGCCTTGACGTCCATCGCGTACTTCGCCAACGCTTTTTGCTCTTCCGTCTTCGGCTCGAAGGACGGCACGCTGACCGGGTGATTGCTTTCGTCGACGGCGACGAACACCATCAGGCAGTCGGTTGTCTGACGCAGCTCACCCCACTTGGGATCGCCCGCGTGTACCGACACATGGATGTGCATGCTGGTACGACCCGTCGCCACGATACGGGCGCGCAGTTCCACCAGATTGCCCACCAGAATCGGACGGCGAAAGCGAATGTTGCCCACGCTGACCGTCACGCAATAGCGGCCCGACCACGTGGCCGCGCAGGCGTACGCGACTTCGTCGATCCATTTCATCAGCGAGCCCCCGTGCACCTTGCCGCCGAAATTGACAGCGGCCGGCTCGGCCAGAAAGCGGAAAGTGACTTCGGAGCGTTCGCTCTGATTCTGCGGGGTATTCATGATGTTTGTTTTTGGGGGCTAATGGTGCTTTCCCGCCAGCCGCACGGCCTGTGGGCCGTCGGTCGGGGAAACCGCAATGATACTGCGATTGCGTGAGGTGTGCCGCGACCCGGCAGCGCTGTGCGTTCCCCTCCATTCGTAGCGTTTTAATGGGTATAACCGCCGCTCGCCGACGCGTGCAGCGCAAGAATGTACAAGCGTCGGACGGTCGGTTTTCGCTATGCTGCCAAGCCGATGGATCAAGCAGAATCAAGCAGGAGTCTTTGTGTCCGGAATGTCATCTTCGACGGCATCGTCACCGCAGTCGTACGTAAAACTCGAAGTGGCGCGCGGTATGCGTGCCTCGTTGCCTGTCATGCTGGGCTTCGTGCCGTTCGCGATGGTGCTGGGTGCGCAAGCCGCTCAAAAAGGTATGCCCGCGTTTCTCGTCCCGCTCATGACCGGGCTCAATTTCGCCGGCGGGTCAGAGTTCACGGCGGTGCGTCTGTGGACCTCGCCGCCGCATCTCGCGCTGATCGTTGCGATGTCGTGTCTGGTCAATGCGCGTCACATCCTGATGGGCGCGGCATTGGCGCCGCTCATGCGGCATGTTCCGTTGCGTCGCGCGCTCGCCTCACTGTTTCTGATGTGCGATGAGAGCTGGGCGATGGCACTGGCCGACGTGAAGTCGCGCGGCGTGGACCGAATCAGTCTGCCGTACTACCTCGGCGTTGCCGTGAATCTCTGGCTCACCTGGATTGCCTTTACGGCGTTGGGCGCGGTGCTCGGGCCGGTGCTTGGCGACATCGAGCAATACGGCTTCGACATGGCCTTCACTGCGGTTTTCCTCGTGCTGCTCAAGGGCATGTGGCGCGGCTGGCGCAAGAGTCTGCCGTGGCTCGTCAGTCTCGTGGCCGCGGCGTTGACCTATCTCTACGTGCCGGGCGCGTGGTATGTCGCAGCGGGCGCGTGCACCGGGCTGCTGGCTGCCATTCTGATGGAACCGCGCGATGCCTGATGCCACTCTCTTCCTGCCGTTGGCGACCGTCGCGCTGATGGCGCTGACGACCTACGCCACGCGTATCGTCGGCTTTCTGGTGCTGCGCGACCGCACGCTCAGCCCGCGCATGCGCGCGGTGATGGAGAGCCTGCCGGGCTGCGTGCTCATCTCGGTGATCGCGCCGTCGTTCGTCGCCGACCGGCCGGCCGATTTGATCGCACTGGCGCTCACGCTGCTCGTCGCGATGCGGTTTTCGCTGCTGCCGACGGTGATCCTCAGCATTGCCGTCACCGGGGCATTGCGTTATCTCGTCGGTTGAGCTGCATGGGCCGCATTGAGCTGCGGCGTCCCTCCAAATGCAAAAAAACCCCGCTAACCTCAGCGGGGTTCAAGAAGTGCCCGGTAGTACAGAGCAGGTCCGGACACTCGGGGGGAAGACCTGACTTCAGTGGGCGCCCGCTGCGGCGTCTGCGCCGCCGCCGCCCTTCATTGGACGCGTGATCCACACCATCACGATCATCAGCACGAACAGCAGCGCCGAGACCCAGAAAATGTCGTTGGCACCGAGCATTGCCGACTGCTGTGTCACCAGCCGGTCGATGTAACCGTGCGCCTGTGGCGTCGTCATGCCGAGCTGGTTGAGGCTCTCTACCGAGGCATTGAACGTCGAGTCGTAGGGCGTCAGATGCTCCGTCAACTGCGCGTGGTGCAGCGTGATCCGGTTGTCCCACACGGTCGTCGCAATCGACGTGCCCACGGCACCGCACGTAATCCGCACGAAGTTGGACAGGCCAGCCGCTGCCGGAATACGGCTCGGTGGCAGCCCCGACAGAATGATGGCCGTGAGCGGGATGAAGAACATCGACATCGGCACGCCTTGCAGGAACGTCGGGATCATCAGCGTGCGCGTATCAACGAGCGTGTTGAAGTGCGAGCGCATCACGAACACCAGCGCGAACAGCAGGAACGAGACGGTCACGACCCATCGTGCATCGAGCTTTGGCAGCGTCTTGCCGATGATCGGCGACAGAATGATGGCGAACAGACCCACCGGTGCCATCACCAGACCCGCCTCCGTGGCTGTGTAGCCGAGGTAGATCTGCAACCACTGCGGCAAAATCACGAGGTTCCCGAAGAACAGCCCGTAGCCCACCGAAATGGCTACCACGCCGCCGGTGAAGTTGACCCGCTTGAATAGCGTGAGGTCGACCACCGGATGCTTCTCGGTAATTTCCCAGATGACGAAGAAGCAGAACGACACCAGCGCCACGAGTGCGAGCACGACAATCGTCGACGAATTGAACCAGTCGAGTTCCTTGCCCTTGTCGAGCATCACCTGCAACGAGCCTACCCACAGCACGAGCAACGCCAGCCCGACGGTATCGATCGGTTTTCGCTGTGTCGGGGTTTCACGCTTGGCGTAGATCAGCCACGTGACATACGCGGCGGCAATACCGACCGGAATGTTGATGTAGAAAATCCACGGCCAGCGGTAGTTATCCGAGATATAGCCGCCGAGAATCGGGCCCATCACCGGCGCGACGAGTGTTGTCATACCCCATAGCGCCAGGGCCATCGAACTCTTCGCGGGGGGATAGCTCGAGAGCAGCAGCGATTGCGAGAGCGGGATCATCGGTCCGGCCACGGCGCCTTGCAGCACCCGTGCCGCGAGCAGGATCTCGAGCGTCGGCGCCATGCCGCACAGCCACGAGGCCAGCACGAACAGCAGGATCGACGTGATGAACAGTCGCACTGCGCCGAAGCGTTCGGTGAGCCAGCCCGTGAGCGGCACCGAAATGGCGTTGGCGACCGCGAACGACGTGATCACCCAGGTCCCCTGACTCGACGAGACACCAAGGTCGCCGGAAATGGCGGGAATCGATACGTTGGCAATCGAGGTGTCGAGCACGTTCATGAACGTGGCGAGCGACAACGCGATGGTGCCGAGTACCAACTGCCCCCCCTTCAGGGGGGCAGGAGCGTTTTGAGTTGCCATGAGATGTCAAAGGGGGTGGAGGGCACCCCCCTCCGCTTTACAGGGGACGTGCGCGAGCCGGCTGATTGCGCGTGTCGCTGGCGCCACCTGCGCCAGAGGCGCCGGCACCCGCGTTTTCGGTGATGATCTTGGCGACGATGGCGTCGGCGTCGTGGCCGACCTTGTCGTACACGTCGGTCGAGTACGCCGGCAGCGTCGGCGCATTGCCCAGCTCCTTGCCGTCCGTGTTGCGCACATTGACCTTGACCTGCATCGACAGACCGACACGCAGCGGATGCTCTTGCAACTGCTTGGCGTCGAGCGCGATACGTACCGGCAGACGTTGCACGACCTTGATCCAGTTACCCGTGGCGTTCTGCGCCGGCAGCAGCGAGAAGGCGCTGCCCGTGCCTGCGGAGAAGCCTGCGACCGTGCCCTTGTATTCGACGGCCGAACCGTACACGTCGGCGGTGAGCGTCACAGGCTGACCCACACGCATGTGCGCGATCTGCACTTCCTTGAAGTTGGCGTCGACCCAGACCTGGTTGAGCGGCACCAGGGCCATGAGCGGGGCACCCGTGGCCACGCGCTGGCCGACCTGCACCGAGCGCTTGGCCACGTAGCCATCGACCGGCGCCGGAATCGTCGTGCGGGCGTAGTCCAGATACGCCGCGCGTACCTGTGCGGCGGCTTGCTGCACGTTCGGGTGCGTGGTCACCGTGGTCTTGTCGGTCAGCGCCTTGTTCGACACCAACTGCGCGCGTGCCTGTTCGAGGCTGGCTTGTGCCGTCTTCACGGCGTCCTGAGCATGGGCCAGTTCTTCGCGCGACACGGCGCCCGACGCAATGGCCATTTCGCGGCGCTTCACGTCGGCCTGTGCCTTCGCAAGTTCCGATTCGCGCATTGCCACGGTGGCGGCATAGGCGTCGTTGTTCACGAAATACGTGCGCACCTGGCGCACCGTCTGCGCAAGATTCGCTTCGGACTTCAGCAGCGCCACGCGCGAGTCGGTCTCGTCGAGCGTGACCAGCGGCTGGCCAGCCTTGACCATCTGCGTGTCGTCGACCTTCACGCCGGTGACGGTGCCCGCGACCTGCGGGGTGATCTGCACCACGTTGCCCGCGACATACGCGTCGTCGGTGTCTTCGTAATAGCGCGCATACAGCGCGTAGTAGGCGCCGTAGCCGATGGCCGCAATGGCAATCACGGCCGTCAGCGTCAGCATCATGCGACGGCGCTTGCCATTGTTCGGTGCCGGCTGGGCAGGCGCTTGTTGTTGGTTCTCGCTCATCATTTGCTCCGTACTAATCTCTCAATGTGCTTTGACGTTGTTCGTCTTGTATGTGTGACGTGCCGCTGTCGGTCAGTGCGTCTGTGTGGCGTCGCCTTCGGTCGTTGCCGGGCGCTCCTGACCCACGACGAGGCCCGACGCTTGCGCATCGAAGCCGCCGCCCAATGCCTTGATCAGGCCGATCTGCTGGTCGCGTCGTGCGCTGTCGATATTCACGCGCGCCTGTTCCTGCGCGAGCAGCGACGATTCGGCGGTGAGCACGGTCAACTGCGGCGTGAGGCCGGCCTTGTAGCGCTCGACGGCCAGATCGTAGGCACGCTGTGCGGCGTCCTGCGCGACGCGTTGCGACACCATCTGCTTGTCGGCCGAGCGAATCGACGACATGCGATCGGCGATGTCGCCGAGCGCCTGGTTGAGCGTCGAGTCGTAGTTCGCCACCGCGTTTTCATACGCGGCGTACTGGCCCTTGAGGTTGGCGCGCAGACGGCCGCCGTCGAAGATCGGCAGCGAAATCGCAGGGCCGGCCTGAATGTTCTGGCTGGTCGGATCGATCAGCTTGCCCAGCCCGAAGGTGGAGAAGCCGAACGCGGCGTTGAGGTTCACGTCCGGGTAGAAACGTGCCTTCGCGACATCCACGCCCTTGAGCTGCGCTTCCACGGCCCACCGTGCCGACACAATGTCGGGGCGACGGCCGAGCAGGGTGAGCGGCAGGTTATCGGGCAGGGCGGGGGTGGCCAATTGCGCGAGCTTCGGCGGCGCAATGTCCAGACCACGGTCCGGGCCCTTGCCGAGCAACACGCCGAGTTGATGGCGCGTGAGCAGGATCTGACCGTCGAGTTGTGCGAGTTGCGTCTGAATGTCGGCGCTGTTGCTGTCGGCCTGCTTCTGCTCGACTTGCGTATCGAGACCGGCACGCACGCGATCGGCGGTGAGCTTGCCCAGGTCCTGGCGCTGCTTGCTGATGCGCTCGAGCACGTCATGCAGCGCATATTGCTGGGCGAGCTGGTTGTACGCACGTGCTACGGCAGTGGCCAGTGAGAGCCGCACTTCCTGATCTTCCGCCTCTTCGGCGCGCTCGGCCGAGATCGCTTGGGCGCGTGCCGACCGGTTCTTGCCCCACAGGTCGAGTTCCCACGACAGCGAGGCCGTCAGGTCGCCCTGCGTGAACCACGTACCGCCGTAGCCCGGCGGGTAGATGGTGTTTTGCGTGAACTGGGTGCGATAGACATCGCCCGAGAAGCCGACCGACGGCAGCAGGGCAGCCGCCGCGCCTTCGGTTTGTGCCTGTGCCGCCTTCAACCGGGCGGCCGCCATGGCCAGATCGGGATTGCCGGCGAGGGCTTCGTCGATCAGCGCGACGAGTTGCGGATCGCCAAAGCGCTTCGCCCAGTCGGTGCCCGGCCATTGGCCGCCCTCGGCGGGCAGGCTGCGCTGGGTCTGATACTGATCGGGCGAGCTGATCTGCTTGTCGCTGTGGATGCCGGCGAAGTTCGCACAACCGGCAAAGCCCAGCGTCACAGCCGCCAGACAGAGGGCGGAAATCGCTGAGCGGGCCCGCACACGCGGGAGGAATGGTGAGGCGGCTTTCATCGCAAAACCTTTACGGGTGACGTCTTGTACTGACAATAATCGGGAATCGGGCACTGACGAGGGCATGAAATAGTGGACTCGTCATACTTTTCTGGGGCAGATCGGAACGTTTTCACCGTCACCCCGACTCGCCGTTGGCGATGACTCGCCGCAACAGGCTCTTCAGAAAACCCACTTCCTCCAAGGTAAAACCGCGCATCAGATGGTCGGCGGCACGCACGAAAATGTCGGGCATCCGGTCGGCCATCGCATATCCGGCTTCGGTCGCGCTCAGGTTCACCGTGCGGCGATCCATCTTGCTGCGCTCACGCACCAGCAAACCGTGCGCTTCGAGCCGGTCGAGCAGGCGGGTGACCGCGCTCGCGTCGATGCAGTAATCACGCGCCAGATCGGCGGCCGTCTTGCTCTTGCCCGTGGCCACCTTATAGAGCATGGTCGCCTGCGTGCTCGTCAAACCGTACTGCGACGTTTCCTTCGTCAACTCGGCCATGATCAACTGACGCACTCGCGCGACGAGATACCCGAGGGAATCATCGATGTCGTAAGCGTTGCGAGGCGGATCGCTGTGGGGCGCGTCCGGCTGCGACGTGGGCGTCGTAGCGGAGAGGGTGACGGGCGGTTCGCTCATTTTCGTGTTGCTGCAATGGTTGACTAGTCACGATTATAGCGTCCACTTAATAAAATTCAAGGTCATGCAATAGTTGACTAGGCAAATATTGGAGTAAAAATTAGATTGTTTGCTCTAAATTGGTGCAAGACGGCAAGAAAGCGGGGACGGAGGACGCGGAAAATTTCGTGACGAAGGTGAGTCAAAGCCGTACCCCCTTGTTGCATTGCAGAAATGCCATGACGTGAGACATGTGCAAGTGGTAGAATCGCCGATTCTCCAAAGGCTTTTTCGAGCACCTTCTTCATGACCCGCGCTCTCCGTAACATCGCCATCATCGCGCACGTCGACCACGGCAAAACCACGCTCGTCGACCAATTGCTGCGCCAGTCGGGCACTTTCCGCGAAAACCAGCAAGTCGCTGAACGCGTGATGGACTCGAACGACATTGAAAAAGAGCGCGGCATCACGATCCTCGCCAAAAACTGCGCCGTCGAGTACGAAGGCACCCACATCAACATCGTCGATACCCCGGGACACGCGGACTTCGGCGGTGAGGTGGAGCGTGTGCTTTCGATGGTCGACAGTGTGTTGTTGCTGGTCGACGCTGTCGAAGGCCCGATGCCGCAAACCCGCTTCGTGACCCGCAAGGCCCTCGGCCTCGGTCTGAAGCCGATCGTTGTGGTCAACAAGATCGACCGTCCGGGCGCACGTCCGGATTGGGTAATCAACCAGACGTTCGATCTGATGGACAAGCTGGGCGCGACCGACGAGCAGCTCGACTTCCCGGTCGTGTACGCGTCGGCCCTGAACGGCTACGCCAGCCTCGACTCGGAAGCCCGCGAAGGCACCATGCGCCCGCTGTTCGAAGCGATTCTCGAACATGTGCCGGTCCGCGAAGCCGACGTCGATGGCCCGCTGCAATTGCAGATCAGCTCGCTCGACTACTCGACGTTCGTTGGCCGGATCGGTATTGGCCGTATCACGCGAGGCCGTATCAAGCCGGGTCAGCAAGTGGTGATGCGCTTCGGTCCGGAAGGCGAAGTGCTCAAGCGCAAGATCAATCAGGTGCTGACGTTCGAAGGCCTGGAGCGCGTGATGTCGCCCGAAGGCGCGCAAGCCGGCGATATCGTGCTGATCAACGGGATTGAAGACGTGGGTATCGGCGCAACGATTTGCGACGTGGACACGCCGGAAGCCCTGCCGCTGCTGACCGTGGACGAGCCGACGCTCACCATGAACTTCTGCGTGAACACGTCGCCGCTGGCCGGCCGTGAAGGCAAGTTCGTGACGAGCCGTCAGATCCGCGACCGTCTGCACAAGGAACTGAATCACAACGTTGCGCTGCGCGTGAAGGATACTGCGGAAGACTCTGTCTTCGAAGTGTCGGGCCGTGGCGAACTGCACCTGACGATTCTTATCGAGAACATGCGTCGCGAAGGCTATGAACTGGCCGTGTCGCGTCCGCGCGTGGTGCTCAAGGAAATCGACGGCGTGAAGCATGAGCCGTACGAAATGCTGACCATCGACGTGGAAGACGATCACCAGGGCGCGGTCATGGAAGAAATTGGCCGCCGCAAGGGCGAAATGCTGGACATGGTGTCGGACGGCCGCGGTCGTACGCGCCTCGAATACCGCATTCCGGCTCGCGGCCTGATCGGCTTCCAGGGCGACTTCCTGTCGATGACCCGTGGCACGGGCCTGATGAGCCACATTTTCGACGCCTACGCACCGCTCAAGGACGGTACGCTGGGTGAACGTCGCAATGGCGTGCTGATCTCGCAGGACGACGGTGCCGCCGTGGCCTACGCGCTGTGGAAGCTGCAAGATCGCGGCCGTATGTTCGTGTCGCCGGGCGACGCCCTGTACGAAGGCATGATCATCGGTATCCATAGCCGTGATAACGACCTCGTGGTCAACCCGATCAAGGGCAAGCAACTCACGAACGTGCGTGCGTCGGGTACCGACGAAGCCGTGCGTCTGGTGCCGCCGATCGCGATGAGCCTCGAATACGCGGTCGAATTCATCGACGACGACGAACTGGTCGAAGTCACGCCGCAGACGATTCGTCTGCGCAAGCGCTACCTCAAGGAACATGAGCGTAAGCGCGCTTCGCGTGAAGAGAAGTAAGCCGGCGTTGGTATCGCGGCGTAGCGGATGAGAGTCGGCTGCGCATCGACACTAGTCTGTTGGAAAGAAAGCCGGTGCCTTGCACCGGCTTTTTTGTTTCTGTGGTGGTTTCCGAAGTGCGGCGCAGTGGTGTCCGCACGCTGTCGATAGCCCCTGAGAGAGGACCGTGTTGCGCGCGTCCGTTCCGTTGACATTTCCGAAGCACTCGCCAGACATGACCGAATTTGTTCGAACCGAAATCCGCGGCCGCATCGGCTTCATTACCCTCGCTCGTCCGAAGGCGCTCAACGCGCTCTCTCACGACATGATTCGTGCGATGGCGTTGGCGCTCGGCGCCTGGCGCGACGATCCCAGGGTGCTGGGTGTCGTCTTGCAGGGCGAGGGCGAGAAGGGGCTGTGTGCCGGAGGCGATATTCGCTATTTCCACGAAGCCGTGAGCGCCGGGCGCACCGACATCATGGATTTCTTCACGGACGAGTACACACTGAACTACACGATCGCCACGTACCCGAAGCCCTACATTGCGCTGATGGACGGTGTGGTGATGGGCGGTGGCATGGGGATCTCGCAGGGCGCGGCGCTGCGTATCGTGACCGAAGCCACGCGCATGGCGATGCCGGAGACTGCCATCGGTCTGTTCCCTGACGTGGGCGGTGGCTACTTCCTCGCGAATCTGGCGGGCCATCTCGGCGAGTATCTCGGCACGACCGGCATCGTATTCGGCGCGGTCGACGCGTGTGAAATCGGTCTTGCCGACGTGGTCATCCCGCGCGCCTCATTGCCCGCACTGTGCGAGTTGCTGGCGAACGGCGAATGGCAGGACAGCGACGCGGTGCTCGATGCCGCACGCACATTCGCCCGTGAAGGTCTGCCGCCTGCGGGTCTGGCGCCGGGCAAGCTCGCACCGCTGCGCGACGTGATCGACAGTCACTTCGGCCTCTCGGACATGCCGGCCATCCTGAAGGCGCTCAAGCACGAAGCGCGTTGCGAATACTCGGGTTGGGCGGAAGAGACGGAACATCTGCTGCGCACCAAACGCTCGCCGTTGATGGTGTGCGTCACGCTCGAGCAGGTGCGCCGCGCACGCAAGTTGTCGTTAGCCGAAGAGCTGCGCGAGGAGTGGTTGATGATGCGCAGCGTTTTCAATCTCGACGGTCGTACGGGGGCCGAGAGTGTCGAAGGCATTCGCGCATTGGTCGTCGATAAGGATCACGCGCCGCGTTGGCAGCACGCCGACATTGAAGCCGTCAAAGCGGCAGACGTCGCGCGCTTCTTCGAAGGGGATCGTCTCGGTGCGGACAACCCGCTGCGTCAGCTAGGACAGTAATCCCATGGCGTGATGTGGCAGCGGGGAGCCTGAAGCGACTGGACGCTTAGATTGGATGCTTAAACCGCGGCCAGGCAGAACTGCTCGCCGACCGCCTGATCGAGTTTGCGGCAGATATCGGCGATGCTGCCCACCATCACGATATGCGACACGTCGCGATACACGCGCACGTCATGACCTGCGGGGGTGTCTTGCACGTCGCTACGTTGGCGTTCGCGCACGGTACGCGACGCCTTGACGGCTTTTCCGGACGGGCATGCGCGACGCGTTGCCGACGCTACAGCGGCCGCAAGCGTGCGGGGCAGGGCCGTGGTGCGTGCACGAGCGGGCACTGTGTACGAGCGGGCGATGGCAGGCGCGCAGGCAAACGGGCCGGACAGGGCCGAGAGCCCATACACGGCCGACAGCCGAGCCTGAGACGACACGCGCACGTGCGGTTGACCGAAAGACGTACGCAGCAAACCAAAGAGTCGAGCCATGATGCGATCCTTGTTCCAATGTGGGTCTGAGGGACGCGTCCTGCCACGTATTTCCAAATCGCGGGCGCAGCAGGGCACGGGCGCCGGACCCAGCCCGGCGCAGTCGGAAATGCAAATCTTCAGGGAGTGGGGTGCTGCGCTACGCAGCGCAGTCCCCGGATTCGCGCTTAGAGATCGTTGTTGCGGATCAGGCCGACCGCAATCCCTTCCAGCGCAAAGTCGCCGCTACCTTCATCGACGTTGATATTCTCGAAGTCGGGATTCTCGGCAATCAGCTCGACGCCGCCCGGCACACGGTGAAAGCGTTTGACGGTCACGTCATCGCCAAGGCGCGCTACGACGATCTGGCCCTCGCGTGCGTCGGCAGCCTTTTGGACGGCCAGCAGATCGCCGTCGAGAATGCCGGCGTCGCGCATCGACATCCCGCGCACCTTCAGCAGGTAATCGGGTTGGCGCGCGAACATGTTCGGGTCGCACTGGAAGTTGCGTTCAATATGTTCCTGCGCGAGGATCGGGCTGCCGGCAGCGACGCGTCCGACGAGCGGCAGCGACAGTTGCATCAGGCCCATATGCGGCAACGTGAACTGGTGCACGCCACCGGCTTCGTCCAGACGCTTGAGGCGGATGCCGCGGGACTGCCCCGGCGCCAATTCGATCACCCCTTTGCGCGCCAGCGCCCGCAGGTGCTCCTCCGCGGCATTGGCGGAAGAGAAGCCGAGTTCGGCGGCGATTTCCGCGCGCGTCGGCGGAAAGCCGGTGCGCTCGATCGCTTGTCGGACCAGTTCGTAGACCTGCTGTTGTCGGGCGGTAAGTTTGATCATGGCATCACTGTATGGAAGCACAGGTGGCTGTATTTTTGTACAGTGTTTGCAAAAACGCAAGGGAAAACTTCAAGTAGTGCATGAAGTTCTTGCCACAGCGTGGTCGCCCCGGCGCTCTCGGCAGGCCGCTGGGACGGGCTTTGCGCACGTTTGCGGGGCCCGGTTCGCGCCCTCAGCACGATTTCTCTAATCCTTATTCCGGCATAAACAAAAGAAAAAATATTATTTTTAATTATTTAGCCGCCCTCATAGACTGGCCTCCTACACACGAGAAGCAAACAAGGAGTGCAAGTCATGAGCAAAGCAGCACGGGGATGGAAAGCTAAAAAGCTGGTGGTGGCACTGGGTGGCCTGGCACTGGCCGCCGGCATGACGATTCAGGCGCAGGCGGCGAGCCTGTCGCTGCTCAACGTGTCGTATGACCCGACGCGTGAGCTGTACTCGGACTACAACAAGGCCTTCGAAGCCCACTACAAGCAGACCACCGGCGACACGGTGACGGTGAAGGCCTCGCACGGCGGCTCGGGCAAGCAAGCCCGTACCGTGCTCGATGGCGCGCCCGCCGACGTCGTCACGCTCGGCATCTCGGCCGACATCGACGAACTGGCACAGGCCGGTCTCGTGAACAAGGACTGGCAGAAGCGTTTGCCGGACAACGCCACGCCGTACACGTCCACGATCGTGCTGCTGGTGCGCAAGGGCAATCCCAAGGGCATCAAGGACTGGGGCGATCTCGTCAAGCCGGGCATCAGCGTTGTGACGCCGAACCCGAAGACGTCGGCCGGCGCGCGCTGGAACTACCTTGCGGCATGGCTTTATGCGCTCAAGCAACCGGGCGGCAATGAGCAAAAGGCGCAGGACTTCGTCAGGGCGCTCTACAAGAACGTTGGCGTGCTCGACTCCGGCGCGCGCGGTGCCACCACGACCTTCGTGGAGCGCGGCATCGGCGACGTGCTGATCGCCTGGGAGAACGAGGCGCTGCTGTCGGTGAAGGATCTCGGTCCGGACAAGTTCGACATCGTGGTGCCGTCGTCGTCGATTCTGACGGAGCCGCCGGTGGCCTTGGTCGACAAGAACGTCGACAAGCACGGTACCCGCAAGGCCGCCGAAGCGTATCTGCAATGGCTGTACTCGCCGCAAGGTCAGGAAATCGCCGCGAAGCACTTCTACCGTCCGCGCTTGCCGGAAATCGCGAAGAAGTACGAGTCCCAATATCCGAAGCTCAAGCTCTACACGGTCGACGCCGATCTGGGTGGCTGGACGAAGACGCAGGCCAAGCACTTCGCCGATGGCGGCATCTTCGACCAGATCTACACCAAGAAGTAACTTGACGAGCAAAGGGACCATCGCATGAGTACCGCACTGTTTCCCCTCTGGCGCAAGCCGAGTGCCTTGCCGGGCTTTGGCCTGACGATGGGCTACACCGTCGCCTAC
>NZ_JAELTP010000339.1 GCF_016428915.1 Pandoraea sp. ASV26 | reverse complement strand
ATAGTAGTTACAGTCGAACTATTATTATACACTGGGCATTCATCCAGGCAGGTCATCCCGTACGTTGCCTGTAATGATAAACGGAAATCGACTCTGCGCTCCTTGCGTTCAATATACGGAAACAGTGGCAAGACTGAAAAATGGCTGATAACAGACTGGCTACCTATGCACACCTAGGAGAAGCATCGGCATCCGGCACAACCCACCTTTGACATTGAATGTCGCAAGATGCCAACGCTATGGAACCCGCCAGTCCAGAATCTGTGGCGCAGGACCCAGCTGCCCATGGGGTTACAGGGCATGTGTCCAATGCATATTGTGGCGGCGGCTTAGGAAAAGGAAGAGGGCGGCCGGAGATGGATGAGATTGGGTAAGCATCTTGCATAATAGAGTTGTTTGGCTTTGGTTCCTTTTAGTCAACTGGTGCTCTGGTTATCAGCGGCCAAGTTCGGGCTATGTGCTCCCTGTGTG
>NZ_JAELTP010000338.1 GCF_016428915.1 Pandoraea sp. ASV26 | reverse complement strand
AGGTGACAATTCGACGCTCAAAGACTTGTACTACCAAGACGACCGCCGCATTGACGGTGCCAACGTGTTTATTCGCGAGTCGCTACGCCAGTCTGATGTGCGCACTACGTCAGACAAGCTTGCCCTGGCCGAGAAGCTACTTTCGGACTCCAAGGAGGCAGCGGTAGAGAGGCGTGCCATCAAGGAAGCTACGGCATTATTTCGCATGCAGGTGGCGCTGGACCGCGACTTGACAGATAAATTTTTGGGCCTCAGCGTCAACGAAACCATGTCGAAATTGATCCAGCTCGGATACCACGGGCGGGCCAAGAAAATTCAGAGCGAGTTTGGTGTACCGGACAAGGTGTCATGGTGGATCAGGTAAGTCACTTCTACCAACACTTGTTGTCCGGAGCATTTTGATTTAGTAACATTTATGCAGGCTGCGTGCGCTCGTAGCTAAGCGTGAGTGGAACGAAATAGAGGAAATTG
>NZ_JAELTP010000337.1 GCF_016428915.1 Pandoraea sp. ASV26 | reverse complement strand
AGGTGATTGTGATTGACGTGGAGGAAGATGTGGTAATGGCTGGTGGTGGTAATGGACTTGTTGCGAGAAACGGTGATGGGGTGATTGACTTGACATGATTGGCTTGACTTGATTGCTTATGTGACTCAACATGGACGCAAAGCTTGTGGGATCTTGCGGAAATTTGCGCTCTACGAAAAAAACTGGACTAAAACTGTGTATGTAGCTGATATAGTACATGACTCAATAGATCTTTGTTATTACTGACTACTTTCTACTAGCTATGCTACGCAAGTGCTTGGACTTTGACTTAAGGTAATCGTTGTCAATAATCCAATAACGAGGTAATTGAAAGGACGGCAAGTTTATCTTCCCGAGCTTTCGATTTTTGCCTGGAATGTTTCGACCCATCACCTATTGCGTCGGGTCGGAGGTTAATGACAAAGCCGAGCTCACGACTCCAAGCACCTGGTGGGGGTCAGTGGTTAAAAAA
>NZ_JAELTP010000336.1 GCF_016428915.1 Pandoraea sp. ASV26 | reverse complement strand
GCTGAACACTATGCCAATGTCGGATCCTACGAAGCTCGTACATCCGGCCTAAACCGGGATGGACGCCAAAGAAGTCAAGACCCCGATGATGAGCGGGAGCGCAATTTTATCGACGACGAGCTCCCAGTTATTCGTGAGAATTTGCGATAAGGCTTCAAGGACACTCAGACCACGGTAAACGGTTGGATCACTGGGCTGAGGAAGAGGCTAGAGGAAAGCTTTGACGAGACCGAAGAGTCAACCCAAAGACAAGGACAGCCGTTTCGACGCTCAGGCGAAACTAGTCGTCGCAGTGGTGACTACGACCGGTATGATGCCGACCCGCAAGTCCTCAGCGACGATTTTGCCGGCATGAGATTCTCATCGGATGGCAGTAAGTGCTACAAGTTTTGACAAGGAAGTTACACAGTCTAACGTGCACGTAAAGCCGCGGCAAGGCAACACCCCCTGTCCGACCCCAATCTGTACAAGCC
>NZ_JAELTP010000335.1 GCF_016428915.1 Pandoraea sp. ASV26 | reverse complement strand
GGATACATACTGGGCAAGGATACATTTCAAGGCGAAAAATCATAGCTAGCATCATTCTTTGAAAGCAAAGAATAGGCGTTTCAGAGTGGCTGCAAGTGTACATATTATCGAGGGAGGAATGTGGGTATTTTAAAGAGGGTTAAATCAAGGAGAGTGTATAACACGGGTAATGGCCAAATTATGTTTGAAAACAACAAGAGTGGTTGGACCAGGAAGTGTTTCGCGCGCCGGCTGTTCTTGAGCTTTCAATGGCTACTGTTGACCAGACTGACATGGGAATATTAGTTCCGTGCTTACACCGATTCACTCAACAACCAAGGCAAGTCGCTTGATCCGCCTTCGATACCTCCGCCGCCACCACCTCCGCCTCCTCTGAACATTCCACCCTCTCGCGCAAGGCTGCAGTTGGCGGCGAGGCTGGCAATGCACCAAAAGAATAGCCAGTCATCGCACGCATCGAAAGAGCAAAACAA
>NZ_JAELTP010000334.1 GCF_016428915.1 Pandoraea sp. ASV26 | reverse complement strand
ATTAAGTCTCTTTTATAGATGATGTTAAACCTCGAGATACTCGTTGGAATTCTTCTTGCATAAAGCTTAGCAGCCGATATCTAAGACATGTTCAATAGCAGCTGAGGCTATAAAAACAAGATCTCGATTGAGGTTACGAATCGCCCAGTAAGCTACCGGGACTATCCTTTGTCAATCCGGAGAAAATGAACAATGTCCTAGGCTTCTGAGAATCATTGCTGAGTGGGGAGTTTTTGTTTCTTTATGTTGTAGCCGCTGTTGCTAGGACACTTATATAACGGGCTGTAAAGACATGTGTGTTCCGTCTTATGGACCTGTAGCTTTCAGGGGCGGTTTAGCTACCACTAAAAACATATTGGCGGGAATCGCGCGTAGGTGGATATCTATAAGCTAAGGTTACCTCTAAACTTACTAAGAATAGTGTTTTAGAGCTCTTTTTACTTAACTTTAGCTAGTTTTTAGGCTATAATAGAG
>NZ_JAELTP010000333.1 GCF_016428915.1 Pandoraea sp. ASV26 | reverse complement strand
CTGATACATAGTGCTGGGGACGGAGACAATGCACTTCTTGCCGATATAGGTCTGCCCAGTGGTGGTAGTGACGGCTACGTGTGATTTGAAGTCATTGATGGAAAGGACAGGGCTGGACAGGCGAATGTTGTTGCGGCCGACTAGGTTGGCCAACCCGTCAGGAATCTGTTGCGCGCCGCCGGTCAGACGCAGATACTGGCCGCCGGTGTGGTCGTCGGCGCGGATGGCTAATAGACCGTGGTTGGTGCGACAGTAGTCAATGAACCAAGCGGCAGATTCCTCGGTGGACTCGATGCCGTGCATGACGCGAACCCAGAGGTTGACCATACGGCGGGTCTTGTCGTTTGCGCCAAGCCTCTTGACGTATTCATCCAGGCTGACGTTGTCGTCTTCTGGACGGGGAGCTTCCTTTTTCATGGAAGCGGCTTGGATGCTGTCTCTTATACACATCTGACGCTGCCGACGAACCGTGTG
>NZ_JAELTP010000332.1 GCF_016428915.1 Pandoraea sp. ASV26 | reverse complement strand
CGGCTGCTGTTTATCCTACTCTTGACCAGGGTCAGAAGCTAACACAACCCTCGCTGCCACTAGGTTCGAAAAGCCCAAAGCTGGTACGGATCCTGGCCCAGGCCCCCAAAAGCTTCCGCCTCAACGTCGGTTGCGAAAGAAAATATATTAGGCGATAAGTTTCGAACACAAAGGCCTTCCGAGTTTAGCCGCCCTGAATCGCGAAGCGCAGACGACTCGGTCAGTGTACATAGCACTGCGGGGTCTGTCTCTCTGTCTACGCATAGCAAGCAAGGTGCCCAGGAACAGCCTCCGCCCGCTGAAGACCAAGCGTTGCAGAAACAAAGGGACTCAAGCAAATTGGGCTCCTCGTCGGACGCAAACCAGACTTCAACGGAGCCGGCCGCTGCACCAAATGATCAAGCGGCAGCCGCTTCGAAGGCTCAACCAGACGACAATACGCCTGTCTCTTATACACATCTGACGCTGCCGACG
>NZ_JAELTP010000331.1 GCF_016428915.1 Pandoraea sp. ASV26 | reverse complement strand
GGAATGCACTCGTAAAATTGCAATAACCTGTACGATCCGACTACAACGCAAAACGCAATTAACGTCCAAGAGAATGGACTACTCGTAGACGGATGGCACGACACTCGTGCTAGTAGGGCTGATAATTTCCGGCTGAAGGCTCGTCATGACCGATAACATGGTCATCGTGAAGATGATTGGTGCCAAGTTGGAGTGACGCGTTGTTGATTCGCTAGCCCAGGGGTTATAGCCTTTTTTGGCAGGTTGAATAACCAGTCGGGCCGACCTCACTCGGGGATGCTGCGGCAAGGCTGCAAAGTGAGACAGGACGCGGCAAAGACTGCGACACGCGAAATTCTTATTTTGTTCAATTTCTTGCGACGCGGTATAGCGCGCGTCGCCGTTTGCGGATTAGTGAAAATATTCCAAATAAAGTTACAAATTCACCATTGCGCAACGGCCAGATATCCTAGGGCTGCTACAGAATACTTATCAC
>NZ_JAELTP010000330.1 GCF_016428915.1 Pandoraea sp. ASV26 | reverse complement strand
GCGACGGACAAAAAGCGCGTTAAAGTCTATGAGCTGCGCAATAACGATTGGTTCGATCGCGGCACCGGCTTTTGCACTGCGACTTTTGCAACGGTATGCCTTGCCGTTCCTCGTTTCTTGTTTCAGGAATGTTGACGAGATATGCTAACTGTTCTGTGCGCGAATATAGACCGACGAGGGCCGTAAAGACCCTCGAGTCATTGTTGAGTCCGAAGATCAGCCTGATCGGCTGTTGTTAGAGACGAAGATCCAAAAGGAAGATGGATTCCAGAAGCAGCAAGGCAAGATGCGCCCACATCTCGTTTACATCGTGCCGGTAGCTGTATACTGACCCTTTCGCGTGCAGAAACCCTTATTGTCTGGCAAGAGCCAGGAAGCGGCGTTGATATGGCGCTTAGTTTTCAAGAAGCAGAAGGCTGCGCGTTGATATGGTTTGTTACTATGAGCCTCGTATTCGCGCCGAGGACTTCAAGAC
>NZ_JAELTP010000033.1 GCF_016428915.1 Pandoraea sp. ASV26 | reverse complement strand
GTCTCGAAGAACGACGATTTCCTGAAGTTCGCCAACGACGTGGCCAAGCTGGTCGCCGAGAACAACCCGGCGGACGTGGCGGCCCTGTCGGCTCTGCCGCTCGACGGCAAGACCGTTGACCAGGTGCGTGCCGACCTGATCGGCAAGATCGGTGAAAACATGACGATCCGTCGCTTCCAGCGTTACGCGACGTCGAACAAGCTGGCGGCGTACCTGCACGGCACCCGTATTGGTGTGCTCGTCGAGTACGAAGGCGCTGACGCCGAAGTCGGCAAGAACGTTGCCATGCACATCGCCGCCATGAAGCCGGTGGCCGTGTCGGGCGACCAGGTCGCGCCGGAACTGATCGAGAAGGAGCGCAAGGTCGCTGCCGAGAAGGCTGCCGAATCGGGCAAGCCGGCAGAGATCGTCGCCAAGATGGTGGAAGGCAGCGTGCAGAAGTTCCTGAAGGAAGTCTCGCTGTTCAACCAGGCTTACGTGAAGGACGACAAGTCGACCGTCGAGCAGATGCTCAAGGCCAACAACACGTCGGTCAAGGGCTTCACCATGTTCGTGGTCGGCGAAGGCATCGAGAAGAAGCAAGACGACTTCGCTGCTGAAGTGGCCGCCCAGGTAGCCGCTGCGAAGCAGTCGTAATTCGCGCAGTACCGCAGTATCCGGGGGCGGCGGTGCCGTCCCCGTTGTTTCATCCAGAATACCCAACAGTGCCCGACCAGACTTCTTAAGGACCGCCATGTCGACTCCATACAAACGCGTACTTCTCAAGCTCTCTGGTGAAGCCCTCATGGGTGACGATGCATTCGGCATCAATCGTGCGACGATCGAGCGCATGGTTGGCGATATTGCCGAAGTCGTTCGCCTGGGCACGCAAATGGCCATTGTGATTGGCGGTGGCAATATTTTCCGGGGTGTGGCAGGCGGTGCCGCCGGTATGGACCGTGCAACGGCCGACTACATGGGCATGCTCGCTACCATGATGAACGCCCTGGCGTTGCAGGATGCCATGCGTCATGCCGGTATCGAAGCGCGTGTGCAGTCCGCGCTGCGCATGGACCAGGTCGTTGAACCCTACATCCGCCCGCGCGCGATCCGTCAGCTCGAAGAGGGCAAAGTCGTGATTTTCGCCGCTGGCACGGGCAACCCGTTCTTCACGACCGACACGGCGGCTGCGCTGCGCGGCTCCGAAGTCGGCGCCGAAGTGGTGCTCAAGGCGACCAAGGTCGACGGTGTGTACTCGGCTGACCCCAAGAAGGTCCCCGACGCGGTAAAGTATTCGACCATCAGCTTCGATGAAGCCATTTCGAAGAACTTGCAGGTCATGGACGCGACTGCTTTCGCGCTGTGCCGCGATCAGAAGATGCCGGTGCGCGTTTTCTCGATCGTGAAGCCGGGCGCGCTCAAGCACGTTATCCTCGGCGAAGACGAGGGAACGCTCGTCCACGTTTGAGTTCAAATTGCGGCGTCGGCGTGCATTGGCGCGCCGACGCCGTATCATTTACGTTTTGCGTAACAATTCAAGGTTTGGAGGTTGTCATGAGCGTTGCTGACATCAAGAAGAATGTCGAGCAAAAGATGAAAAGCTCGATCGAATCGTTCAAGAACAACCTGGCGAAGATTCGTACCGGTCGTGCGCATGCCGGCCTGCTCGATCACGTGCAGGTGGATTACTACGGCTCGATGGTGCCCATCTCCCAGGTCGCTAACGTGAATCTCGTCGACAGCCGCACGATCGGCGTGCAACCGTGGGAAAAGAAGATGGTTGCCGTGGTCGAGAAGGCCATCCGCGAATCGGATCTGGGCTTGAACCCGGCCACGCAAGGTGACCTGATTCGTGTGCCGATGCCCATGCTGACCGAAGAGCGCCGTCGCGAACTGACCAAGCTGGTCAAGTCGGAAGGCGAGAATGCCAAGGTTGCTGTGCGTAACCTGCGTCGCGATGCCAACGAACAGCTCAAGAAGCTGGTCAAGGACAAGGAAGCGTCGGAAGACGACGAGCGCCGTGGCAGCGACGAAGTGCAAAAGCTCACGGACAAGTTTGTCGCCGAGATCGACGAGTTGGTGAAGCAGAAAGACGCCGAGATCATGACGGTCTGAGTGCTCAGGCACTCATCGTACGATCTCCGCCGACTTTCGCGCTCGACTCCCGCGCCGTATCTCAATGGGTTTTCTCAGCTCTTCGCTCTCCGTTCCCGAAACAGTGAGCATTCCGCGCCACGTTGCCATCGTCATGGATGGCAACGGGCGTTGGGCTACCAGCCGTAAATTGCCCCGCGTCGCGGGGCACAAGCGCGGCGTCGATGCCGTGCGTGAAGCGGTAAGGGCGTGCGCCGAGCTCGGCGTCGAGTACTTGACACTGTTCGCGTTCAGTTCCGAGAACTGGCGTCGGCCGCAGGATGAAGTCACGACGCTGATGCAGCTTTTCATCCTCGCGCTCGAGCGTGAGGTCGGGAAGCTGCACAGTAACGGTATCCGTCTGCGTGTCATCGGTGCGCTCGAGGCGTTCGAGCCGCGCATTCAGGAACTGGTCAAGCGTGCAGAAGAGCGTACGCAGCACAACGAGGGTCTCACGCTGACCATCGCCGCCAACTACGGCGGCCGGTGGGACATTCTGCAAGCCGCGCAGAAGCTCGCCGCCGCGCGTGTCGCACAGGGCGGCGCAAGTGCGCTGGAGACGTCGTTCAGCGAGGAAGATCTCGCGCCTTACCTGAGTATGGCTTACGCGCCGGAGCCGGATCTGTTCATCCGCACCGGTGGCGATCAGCGCGTCAGTAATTTTCTGCTTTGGCAACTGGCGTACACTGAACTTTATTTCACCGAAGAATTCTGGCCGGACTTCAACGCCAATACGCTCAAGCGTGCCGTCGCCGAGTTTCAGCAGCGCGAACGCCGTTTCGGCCGAACCAGTGCTCAAGTTCAGAACCCCTCGGGACAATCCGCCTGATGCTCAAGACACGCGTCATTACCGCTGTCGTACTTCTTGCCATTCTTTTGCCCGTGATCTTCGTCGGTACGCCGGCGCAGTTCGCTTTGCTGGCCGCAGTGATCGTGGCTGCCGCCGGCTGGGAGTGGGGGCGTCTCGTTGGTCTGAACGGGACGGGCGCCATCTTCTACGGCGCGCTCGCACTTATGGGGGTGGGCTTCACGTGGGCGGGCGGCTGGACACTCTCGTCGATCTGGCTCAAGCCTGCCGCCGTATTCTGGCTGCTGGCCGGACCCTATACGCTGGCACGCAAGCCCGCAACCAGGGGGGCATGGCGCGGTTTGCTGCTCGTTGCCGGTCCGGTGGTGCTGATCGCGGCGTGGCAGGCACTGTGTCTGGCGCGTGAGCGTGGTGTGGCATTCCTGCTGTCGGTGCTTGTGATCGTCTGGCTCGCTGATACGGGCGCCTATTTTGCCGGTCGTGCTTTCGGCCGTCGCAAGCTCGCGCCGTCCATCAGTCCCGGAAAGTCATGGGAAGGGGCCGTCGGAGGATGGCTGTTGGTGCTCGTAGTCGCCGCGGCAGTTCTCGTGAGCGGCTTGCAGGCCCCGACCCTCGTTTCCCATCTCGCCGGCACGCTGGGTCTAGCACTCGGCGCAGTGGCGCTTACGGTGCTGGTAGCTTTCTCGGTCGTGGGCGATCTGTTCGAATCTCAACTCAAGCGGCAAGCCGGCGTGAAAGATTCCAGCGCGCTGCTGCCAGGCCATGGGGGCGTGCTCGACAGAATCGACGCGTTGCTCCCGGTGCTCCCGTTGGCTCTGCTCTTCGTCTGATCATGTCGCAACAACTCTCCATTCTTGGCTCCACCGGCTCCATCGGCGTTAGCACGCTCGATGTTGTGGGACGTCATCCCGACCGATTCTCTGTCTACGCGTTGTCGGCGCACCGCAATCTGGATCGCCTGTTTGAGCAATGCGTGGCGCATCGCCCGAAGGTGGCGGTGGTGGCCGACGCCGAGGGCGCTCGTTCGCTTTCGACGCGTCTGGCCGACGCGGGGCTGAAGATCGATGTGATCTACGGTCCGCAGGCCCTGGTCGAGATTTCGGAAGCCCCTGACGTCACGATGGTCGTTGCGGCCATCGTCGGTGCCGCCGGGCTCCAGTCGACGCTCGCCGCAGCGCGTGCGGGCAAGCGCATTCTGCTCGCGAACAAAGAGTCGCTGGTGCTCTCCGGCGCGCTGTTCATGGCGACGGCTGAGCGTTCAGGCGCTACGCTGCTGCCGCTCGACAGCGAGCACAACGCCATCTTCCAATGCCTGCCGCAAGTGGCCGGTGAGAACCGGATTTCGACGCGCGGCGTGGAAAAGCTGGTGCTGACCGCATCGGGTGGCCCGTTCCGCGAGCGAGAGTTGGCGTCGCTCGAGAATGTGACGCCGGACGAAGCGTGTGCGCATCCGAACTGGGTCATGGGCCGGAAGATTTCGGTCGATTCCGCCAGCATGATGAACAAGGGACTCGAAGTCATCGAAGCCCGTTGGCTGTTCAACATGCCGCCCGAGAAAATCGAAGTGCTGATCCATCCGCAAAGTGTGATCCACTCGATGGTGACCTACACGGACGGCTCGACGCTCGCCCAACTCGGCAACCCCGATATGCGCACGCCGATCGCCCATGCGCTGGCGTTCCCGGATCGTGTGGCGTCGGGTGTCGCAGGATTGAACCTCGCCGACATTGGAAAACTGACTTTCGAGGCGCCGGATCTGCGCCGCTTCCCGTGCCTGCGACTGGCATTCGACTCGCTGCGTAGCGGGGGCACGGCCGGTGCGCTGCTCAATGCGGCCAATGAGATTGCGGTGGCGGCGTTCCTGGAACGGCGCATTCGCTTTACCGCCATTGCTCAGGTCGTCGAGCAAGTGCTCGATACGGTCGCCGTTGGCGAAGCGACCTCGCTCGACGTCGTGCTCGAGGCCGATCGTCGTGCTCGCGAATTGGCCACGGGTATCGTCGCCAAGCTGCCGGCGCCGGCGTCGTCCTGACGCCGACGTCCATGTTGTAACGTCCCCGGGGCTCGAATTCGCTCATGACTCTGCTGACCACGTTGCTTGCGTTTGCCGTCGCCATTGGCGTGCTGGTGGTGTTCCATGAGTTGGGCCATTACACGGTTGCGCGACTGTGCGGCGTCAAGGTTCTGCGTTTCTCGGTCGGCTTCGGACTGCCGCTGCTCAAGTGGACGATGGGTCGCGATCGCACGGAGTGGACCGTTTGCGCGTTGCCGCTTGGCGGCTACGTCCGGATGCTCGACGAGCGTGACGAGACACAGGTCGTTGCCCCGGAGGATCGGGCGCGCGCGTTCAATCGCCAGTCCGTCTACAAGCGCTTCGCCATCGTTGCGGCCGGTCCGGTCGCGAACTTCCTTCTTGCTATCGCGCTCTATGCTGGCCTGAATCTGGCCGGCGTGACCGAGCCCATCGCGCGTATCGCACCCCCGGCGGCCGGTACCCTGGCCGCACGTGCGGGCATGTCAGGTGGAGAGGTGATTACCGGCGTGCGCGAGAACGGCAGCAGTCCCGATGAAGCGGTCGGCGACGAGGTGCCCGTGCGTTCCTGGGAAGACCTTCGTTGGCGTCTGGTCGATCCGATGATCGACGGCCAGCGCGTCACGCTCGTGGCGCGCACCCGCGAGGGACGTGCCGAATACATGCTGGACGCGGCCGGTCAGCATTTCGATGCCGACGGCGAGCAAGACTTCATGCAGCGGCTGGGGCTCGTGCCATCGGCACGGGTCAAGGTAGGCCAGTTGATGGCGGGCGGCGCGGCAGGCATTGCCGGACTGCGCGTAGGTGACGAGATCACCGCGATCGACGGTAGTCCGATCGGTTCGGCGAAAGCGCTCGTAGACGCCGTGCGTGCGCACCCAGGCAAGCCGATCACTCTGACGGTACGGCGCGACGGCGCGCTGAGCAACCTGACACTGACGCCGAGTGCGGAGGTCGATCCGGCTGACGCGGGCGGCGCGCGCGTGGGCAAGATCGGTGCCGCACTGGCCAGTCAGGTCGATACGGTGACCGTGCGGTACGGATTGCTGGATGCGATCGGCCGTGGGGCGCAGCGTACGTGGGACGTCACCGCGTTCAGTGTGAGGATGTTTGGGAAGATGATCACCGGGCAGGCATCGCTGAAGAATCTGAGCGGGCCGGTGACGATTGCGGACTATGCGGGTCGGTCTGCCAGATTGGGGCTGGATTATTTCGTGGCCTTTCTCGCCCTTGTCAGCATCAGCCTGGGCGTATTGAATCTGTTACCAATTCCAGTTTTGGACGGTGGCTATCTGTTATATTATGCGGTCGAAGCGATTACCGGTCGGGCTGTTTCCGAGCGGTGGCAGGGCGCGCTGCAACGAGTGGGCATCGTTTGCATCCTTGCGCTCTCTGCCGTAGCACTTTTCAATGACCTGTCGAAGTTGCTGCACTAGACAGCGTCACGAGCC
The DNA here is from genome assembly GCF_016428915.1 of Pandoraea sp. ASV26. Lineage (GTDB taxonomy): Bacteria > Pseudomonadota > Gammaproteobacteria > Burkholderiales > Burkholderiaceae > Pandoraea. Next base: position 46,038 of record NZ_JAELTP010000033.1, on the reverse strand, counting down.
TGCCGTCGCAGGCAAATCCGAGTTTTTACGATTCAATTGTTTCTTGGGGAAGCAAGTTGTCGAATAAATACCACCTTGTTCCGAAGACCCTGGTGATTGCGGTTCTGGCGGCACACAGTTTCCTGGCACGCGCCGTCGAGCCGTTTGTGGTCAAGGATATCCGAGTGGAGGGCTTGCAGCGCATTGAACCCGGTACGGTGTTCTCGTACTTGCCGGTCAAACCGGGCGACAAGTTCAACGACGATAAGGGCACCGAAGCAATTCGTGCCCTTTATGCAACGGGCCTGTTCTCGGACGTTAGCGTTGAAGCGCAAGGCAGCGTGCTGGTGGTGCATGTCAACGAGCGTCCCGCGATTGCTTCCATCGACTTCCTCGGCATCAAGGAATTCGACAAAGACGGTCTGAAGAAAGCATTGCGCTCGGTCGGCCTGACCGAAGGCCGCACCTTCGACCGCAACCTGCTCGACAAGTCGGAGCAGGAACTCAAGCGTCAATACCTCACGCGCGGTTACTACGCTGCCGAGGTGAAGACGACGATCACGCCGCTCGAGCGTAATCGCGTGGGTATCCAGTTTGCGGTGACCGAAGGCCCGAAGGCCACGATCCAGCAGATCAACTTCGTCGGCAACAAGGCGTTCTCGTCGTCGGATCTGATGGCGGAAATGGAGCTCGGTACGCCGAACTGGCTGTCGTGGTATTCGAAGAACGACCTCTATTCGAAGGACAAGCTCACGGGCGATCTGGAAAAGCTGCGTTCGTTCTATCTGAACCGCGGTTATCTGGAATTCAACATCGACTCCACCGACGTCTCGATCACGCCGGACAAGGACGAGATGTTCCTGACGATCAATCTGCATGAAGGCGAGCCGTACAAGGTCTCGGACGTCAAGCTCACCGGCGAGATGCTGGGCAAGCAGGACGACGTTCAGAAGCTCATTCAACTGAAGGCCGGCGATACGTTCTCGGCGGCCAAGCTGCAAGCCAGCACGAAGGCGATTTCCGATCTGCTCGGTAACTATGGCTTCGCGTTCGCCAACGTGAACGCCCAGCCGACGATCGACCGCAACAACCACACGGTGGCGCTTACGCTGACGATCGATCCGGGCCGTCGCGTGTACGTTCGCAAGATCAACATCGTGGGCAACTCGCGTACGCGTGACGAGGTGATCCGTCGCGAACTGCGTCAGCTCGAAAGCTCGTGGTATGACGCCGACCGCTTGAAACTGTCGCAGGATCGTATCAACCGTCTGGGCTACTTCACCGACGTGAACGTGACGACCGAGCCGGTGGCCGGTTCGAACGACCAGGTCGACCTTCAGGTGAAGGTCGAAGAAAAGCCGACCGGTACGATCAACGTCGGTGCGGGTTTCTCGTCGACCGATAAGGTGGTGCTGCAAGCCGGTATCAGCCAGGACAACGTGTTCGGTTCGGGCACGTCGCTCTCGGTGAACGTGAACACCGGTAAGACCTATCGTACGTTGGCCGTCACGCAGGTCGACCCGTACTTCACGGTCGATGGCGTGAGCCGCATCACGGACGTCTACTACCGCACGTATCAGCCGCTGTTGCTGACGAGCGATTCGGATTTCCGTATCAACACGCTGGGCGGTAACCTGAAGTTCGGTGTGCCGTTCTCTGAAGTCGATACGGTGTTCTTCGGCATCGGCTTTGAACAGACGCGTCTGCACCTGACGAGCGATGGCACGACGCCGCAACGCTATATCGACTATGCCAACCAGTTCGGCTACGTCAGCAACAACTATCCGCTGACCGTGGGCTGGTCGCGCGATTCGCGTGACAGCGCTCTGATCCCGAACCGCGGTCACTATCAGCAGGCGAACATTGAAGTCGGTACGCCGATCGGAACGACCAAGTACTTCCGCGCCTACTATCAGCATCAGTACTACTACCCGGTGAGCCGCGGCTTCACGCTCGCACTTAACGGCGAAGTCGGCTACGGCCACGGGATGGGCGGTCAGCCGTTCCCGATTTTCAAGAACTACTTCGCCGGTGGTATCGGTTCGGTGCGTGGCTTTGAACCGAGTTCGCTGGGTCCGAAGGACACCAACGGTGAACCGTTGGGGGGTGCTTCGAAGCTGATCGGTAACGTGGAACTGACGTTCCCGCTGCCGGGCACCGGTTATGACCGCACGCTGCGTATCTTCACGTTCATGGACGGCGGTAACGTGTTCGATAACGGCCAGGCGATTACCTTCAATAACCTGCGCTATTCTTACGGTTTCGGCCTGTCGTGGATTTCACCGATTGGCCCGCTCAAGCTCTCGATGGGCTTCCCGCTCGTCAAGAAGACGGGCGATCAGTACCAGAAATTCCAGTTCCAGGTCGGTACGTCGTTCTAACGGCGCGCAAACGACCGGTTCCGAACGTTTCATCGTTGTAAAGGGGTAATACATTGAACGGTATCCGTAAGCATTGCCTTCGCGGCGTCGCCGCGGCGTTGCTGGCTGGTGCGGCTTTTGCCGCCATGGCTCAGGATGCGCGCATCGCCGCTGTCAATTCCGATCGCATTCTGCGCGATTCGGCACCGGCCAAGGCCGCACAAGCCAAGCTCGAAGCCGAGTTCTCCAAGCGGGACTCGGATTTGCAGGCGATGGCGCAACGTCTGAAGGCGATGTCGGACAAGCTCGACAAGGACAACCCGACGTTGTCCGACGCCGAGCGTGCCAAGCGTCAGCGGGATCTGGCTGCCGCCGACACCGAGTTTCAGCGCAAGCAACGCGAGTTTCGTGAAGACCTGAATCAGCGTCGTAACGAAGAGCTCGCCGCAGTGCTCGATCGCGCCAACCGTGTCATCAAGCAGATTGCCGAGACAGAGAAGTACGATCTGATCGTGCAGGAAGCGGTCTATGTGAGTCCGCGTATCGACATTACCGACAAGGTGCTCAAGACGCTGAACGCAAGTTCGGGCAGCGGCACCGGCGGCAAGTGACGGGCGCGTCTTCCATGCCGGGATCGCTGTCGGTTTCGCTCGCCCAATTGGTCGCTCGCTTCGGCGGCGACCTCGTGGGCGACGGTGAAGTCACGGTTGATGGCCTGGCGCCGCTCGATCGTGCGGGCGCAAAGCAGCTCGCGTTCCTGTCCAATCCGCTCTATCTCGCCGAAGTGCCCAACTCGGGCGCGGCGGCCGTGATTCTCTCCAAAGCCGACTTCGACAAACTGCCGTCGCATGAAGGGCGTGCGTGGATCATCGCGCCGAATCCCTATGCGTATTTCGCGCGTGTCGCGCAGCTGTTCGCACAAGCCGCAGCTCCCGTCACGCCTGCGGGCGTTCATCCGAGCGCTTTTGTCGATCCGACGGCTGTCGTGCCGGCATCGTGCGTCATCGGTCCGAATGTCGTGATCGAGGCGGGTGTCCGTCTGGGCGAGCGGGTTCGTCTGATGGCAAATGTGTTCGTGGGACGCGGCACGACCTTGGGTGATGACGTGCTCGTCTACCCGAACGTCACGCTGTACCACACGAGCGTCATTGGCGCGCGTTGCGTGATTCACGCGGGTGCGGTGATCGGCTCGGACGGTTTTGGATTCGCGCCGGACTTCTCCGCCACGGGCGGCGAGTGGGTGAAGATTCCGCAGGTGGGGCGTGCGGTGATCGAAGACGACGTCGAAATCGGCGCATCGACCTCGATCGATCGCGGCGCGATGGCCGATACGGTCATCGAGCGTGGTTGCAAGATCGATAATCAGGTGCAGATCGCACATAACGTGCGCGTTGGCGCTTACACGGTCATTGCGGCGTGTACGGGCATCGCCGGCAGCAGTACCATCGGGAAGTTCTGTATGTTGGGCGGTGCCGTGGGCGTTGCCGGACATGTGACGATTGGCGACCGCGTCATCGTCACGGCCAAGTCGGGCGTGTCGAAGTCGATTCCCGGCCCGGGCACCTATACCAGCGCATTTCCCGCTATCCCGAACGCCGAATGGAATAAAAACGCGGCCATCATGCGCAATCTGGACAAGATGCGCGACCGCGTGCGTCAACTTGAAGCGAAGGTCAAAGACCTGCAAGATAAATGAGCGAGACCACTATTAATATCGACATCCACAAGATCATGAAGCTGCTGCCGCATCGGTATCCGATGCTGATGGTAGACCGCGTGATCGGCCTGGAGCCGCACAAGAACATCAAGGTCATCAAGAACGTCACGATCAATGAACCGTACTTCACGGGGCATTATCCGCAGCGTCCCGTGATGCCGGGCGTGCTGATCGTAGAGGCGCTGGCACAAGCCGCTGCGCTGCTCACGTTCTCGGAAGAGGCGGTGCACGACGAGAACACGCTCTACTACTTCGTGGGTATCGACAGCGTTCGCTTCAAGCGTCCGGTCGAGCCGGGCGACCAGCTCGTGCTCGACGTCGATTTCCTGAGCGAGCGCCGTGGCTTCTACAAGTTCAAGGGCAAGGCGCTGGTAGACGGCAAGATCGCGGCGGAAGCCGAGTTCATGTGCATGGTCAAGAAGAACGGCGAATAACCGGAATTGAGACGCTCATGACCAACATTCATCCCACCGCAGTTGTCGATTCGAAGGCGCAATTGGCTGACGACGTCGTCGTCGGTCCCTATGCAATCATCGGGCCGAATGTGACGATCGGCGCCGGTACGCAGATTCTTTCGCATACGATCATCGACGGCCACACGACGCTGGGCGAGGGCAACAAGATTGGCCCGTTCGCGTCGATTGGCGGCAGTCCACAGGATATGAAGTACGCCGGCGAGCCGACAAAGCTCGTCATTGGCGACCGCAATACGATCCGCGAGTTCACGACCATCCACACCGGTACGGTGCAGGATGGTGGCCTGACCGGCGTCGGCAACGACAACTGGATCATGGCTTACGTGCACATCGCACATGATTGCCACGTGGGCAACCACACGGTGTTCTCGAGCAATGCGCAGTTGGCGGGCCACGTGAATGTCGAAGACTGGGCAATCATTGGTGGCATGACCGGTGTGCATCAGTTTGTGCGCATCGGCGCGCACTCGATGGTCGGGGGCGCTTCGGTGCTCGTGCAGGACGTGCCACCGTTCGTGATTGCGTCGGGCGACCGCGCGGTGCCGTACGGTATCAACGTCGAGGGTTTGCGTCGCCGCAACTTTACGGCCGATGCCATCACGGCGCTGCGTCACGCGTATAAGCTGCTTTACAAGAGCGGGTTGACGCTCGACGAGGCGAAGGTCCAGATCGAAGCCTTTGGCAACGCTGGCACGCCTGATGTGGCCGACGCCGTGCGTACGCTGCTCAATTTCCTGAACGCCAGCACGCGCGGTATCGTGCGCTGATCTATGCCGCCGACCCTTCCCGGCGCCGGCCAGCGAACCCTGGCGATGGTCGCCGGGGAGCTGTCCGGCGATCTCATTGCCGGCAACGTGCTTGCCGGTCTCAAGCAGAGTCTTCCTGCCGACATCGTGTACGCGGGTGTCGGCGGTCCGCATATGGCGGAAGAGGACTTCGACGCCTACTGGCCGATCGACAAGCTCTCCGTCATGGGCTATGTCGAAGTCATCAAGCATCTGCGCGAGATTCTCTCCATTCGCAAGCAACTGCGCGAGCGCTGGCTGGCCGACAAGCCGCTGGCCTTCGTCGGTTTCGATGCGCCTGACTTCAACTTCGATCTCGAAATTAAGCTGCGTGAAGCGGGCATTCCCACGATTCATTTCGTGAGCCCGTCGATCTGGGCGTGGCGAGGCGGACGCATCAAGAAGATCAAGCGCGCCGTCGATCATATGCTCTGCCTGTTCCCGTTCGAGCCGGAGATTTACCACCGGGCCGGCATCGACGCGACGTTCGTCGGCCATCCGATGGCCGACAAGATTCCGATGGTGCCCGATGTCGACGGTGCGCGAGCCAAGCTGGGCCTCCAGGGCAATGGCCCGGTCGTCGCCATCCTCCCGGGCAGCCGGACGTCGGAGGTGCAACGTCTCGCGCCGGTGTTTTTCGCGGCGATGCGCTTGCTGGCCAAGCGTGACCCGACGATTCGCTTTGTGCTCCCGGCGGCAACGCCGCGTCTGCGCGCGTTGATGCAACCGATCTTCGACGCCCACAGCGACCTCAATCTGTGCGTGACCGATGGTCGCGCACCGCTTGCGCTCGAGGCCGCAGACAGCGTGTTGCTCGCGAGCGGTACGGCCACGTTGGAAGCCGCGCTGTACAAGAAGCCAATGGTCATCTCGTACAAGGTGCCCTGGTTGACGGCGCAGATCATGAAGCGTCAGGGGTACTTGCCGTACGTTGGCTTGCCGAACATCTTGTCGGGCGAATTCGTCGTGCCGGAGTTGCTGCAACATTTCGCGACCCCGGAAGCGCTCGCCGATGCGGTCTGGAAGCAATTGACCGACCCGGCCTTGCGTGAGTCCTTGCAGGCGCGTTTTACGAAGATCCACGAGCAACTTCGCCAGAACACGGCCGCGCGCTCGGCTGAGGTGATCGAACGCGTGTTGCGCGAGAAAGGGCGGATATGAGCGAGGAAGTCAAAGTGCGCCGCGTAACGCGCAAGGTGACATCGGGCGATAGCGTTGCGCCCGGGGCCAGCAAGCCGCGTGGCCGCGCAGCCAAGGCGACGTTGCCGCAGATGGCGCTCGATCTGTTCGCCGACGTGCCTGCCGATCTGACCTGTGGTGTGGACGAGGTCGGACGGGGACCGCTTGCCGGGCCCGTCGTGACGGCTGCCGTCATTCTCGACCCCTCGCGTCCGATCAAGGGATTGGCCGATTCCAAGAAGCTCACGGCCCAGCGTCGTGAAGCGCTCTATGAGGAAATCGTCGAGCGCTCGCTCGCGTATTGCATCGCCGAAGCGAGTGTGGCGGAGATCGATTCCCTCAATATTCTCCATGCGACGATGCTCGCCATGCAGCGCGCCGTGATTGGCCTGTCGCGTGTGCCGACGCTGGCACTCATCGACGGCAATCGTTGCCCGACACTGCCCATGCGCGCCGAAGCCATCGTCAAGGGCGACGACAAGGTGCCGGCGATTTCGGCGGCGTCGATTCTCGCGAAAGTCACGCGTGATCGTCAGTTGATCGCGTTGCACGAAGCTTTCCCGCAATACGGTTTCGACGAACACGTCGGTTATGGCACGCCGCGGCATCTCGAGGCACTGCGCCGGCATGGGCCGAGCCCGCATCATCGCCAGTCGTTCGCGCCGGTGCGGGAAGCCTTTGAAGTCTTCGGCGCGCTTACCGTCTCTCGCGTGGCTCGTTCGTCATGAAGCTCATCAGTTCCAAAGACAATCCGTTCTACAAGCGTCTGAAGCAACTGGCGCAGTCGAACCAACAGCGACGCAAGCTCGGTCAGACGCTGCTCGAAGGCGTGCATCTGGCTGACGCCTATCTCGGCGCGCTGGGGCAGCCACTCGTTTGCGTGGCCGCGGAATCGGCGCTTGAGCATGACGAAGTCGCGCAGATCTGGGCGAGGGTGGACGCGGATCGTCGCGTGTGTCTGCCGCATGGGTTGTTCGAGCCGTTGTCGACGCTCGTCAACGGTGTGCCGCTCCTGTTCGTCGTGGAGATGCCGTCCGGGCATCTGCCGGCATCGCAAACGGCGGACTGCGTCATTCTCGACGCCGTGCAAGACGCGGGTAACGTCGGCTCGATTCTTCGTAGTGCCGCGGCGGCCGGTGTGCGTGACGTGTATTGCATGTCGGGCACTGCGCTCGCGTGGTCGAGCAAGGTGTTGCGTGCGGGCATGGGCGCGCATTTCTCGCTGAATATCGTGGAGCATTGCACGCCGGATTCGCTTGCGCCGCGTCTGTCGGTGCCGTTGCTGGCGACGAGTTTGCAGGCGAGCACTTCGCTCTACGAGCAGGATCTGCGCACGCCTGTGGCCTGGGTCTTCGGCAACGAAGGTGCCGGCGTGTCGCCGCATTGGCTCGAGCGTGTGCAAACGCCGATTCGCATTCCGCAACCGGGCGGCATGGAGTCGCTCAATGTGGCGGCTTGCGCTGCCATCTGTTTGTTTGAGGCCGTGCGTCAACGCGTGTCCTGAACAGGCTCGCGATGGCAAACGACGCCAACAAAAAGGGACGCTCATGGCGTCCCTTTTGGCATTCGGCATTGCCGCAAAGCGTGCGACTCGAAGACGTCAGTAGACGTCACGCTCCAGCTTGATTTCCTGCAGGATGGTCGTGGCAATTTCTTCGATCGACTTATGCGTCGATGACAGCCACTTGATGCCCTCACGGCGCATCATCGCCTCGGCCTCGTTGACCTCGTAGCGGCAATTTTCCAGCGACGCATACTTGCTGCCCGGACGCCGCTCGTTGCGAATCTCCGAGAGGCGCTGCGGATCGATGGAAAGCCCGAAGATCTTTTCTTTGTACTGGTCGAGCGTGGACGGCAGTCTTTCGCGCTCGAAGTCTTCCGGAATCAACGGGTAGTTCGCTGCCTTCACGCCGTACTGCATGGCGAGATAGAGCGTCGTCGGCGTCTTGCCGCTGCGCGATACACCGACGAGGATCACGTCAGCACTTTGCAGATTCTTGTTGGACTGGCCGTCGTCGTGTGCAAGCGAGAAGTTCACCGCCTCGATCCGGTTCTTGTACGCCTCGCTATCGGCGTTCTGGTGGACGCGGCCGATGGCATGCATCGACTTGAGGCCCAACTCCAGTTCCAGCGGTTCGATGAACGTCTGGAACATGTCGAGAATCACGCCCTGGCAATTGCGCAGGATCTCGTTGGCCCGTGCGTCGACGAGGGTGCTGAAAATGATCGGGCGAACGTTCTCGGTCCGATACATTTCGTTGATCCGTTGTGCCGTTTCATAGGCTTTATCGACGGAATCCACGAACGGAACGCGAATCTGACGGAAACGCATCTCGAATTGCGCGAGGATCGAATGCGCGAACGTTTCGGCCGTAATCCCGGTGCCGTCCGACACAATGAAGACCGGGCGTGCAGCGACCGGTTTTGCCGGTGCGGCGGGGGGCGTCGGGGAGTTTGCGTCAGTAGAAGAGTCGCTCATGCGCAGAATCGCAAATTGGTGCATTGCACGGTAGAATAGCGGCAACTTGTTGGATAAGCAATTGCGCGGGCCGTCGCGCGCTGCCGTGGTTCAGGCCCGTGCGGCCGGGCGTTGCGGGAAATCCCGATGGTCCGGAGCAGGTCGTCGGGTGCTAGCCCCTGGTTCTCGACGCCGCCAAGGCGCGATTTCTTATCCAACAGGTCGATCGGTCCATGTCAGGCCCAACCGATCCTCCGAGAATTTTTTTTCTTACCTTAGGGGCTTTTATGACTAACGCAGCACACGACGGCGCCTACGTGGTGCCGTTTGAGCATCTGCGCATGACCGACGTCGAGTCGGTCGGCGGCAAGAATGCATCGCTTGGCGAAATGATCAGCCAACTGGCCGGCGCCGGCGTGCGCGTGCCGGGTGGTTTCGCCACGACGGCTTTCGCTTTCCGCGAGTTCCTCCAGCACAACAATCTGACCGAGCGCGTTGCCAAACGCCTCGAGGGTCTGGACGTGGATAACGTCAAGGCCCTCGCGGAAGCCGGTGCCGAAATCCGTCAATGGATTGTCGACGCACCGCTGCAACCGCAGCTCGAGAAGGAGATCCGCGAGCAGTTCGCACGCATCACGGCCGACCAGCCGGACGCGTCGTTCGCCGTGCGTTCGTCGGCGACCGCTGAAGATCTGCCGGACGCCTCGTTCGCGGGTCAGCAGGAAAGCTATCTGAACGTGGTCGGCATCGAAGACGTGCTCGATCGCATGAAGCACGTGTTCGCATCGCTGTACAACGACCGTGCGATCTCGTATCGCGTGCACAAGGGCTTCACGCACGCCGAAGTGGCGCTCTCGGCCGGGGTGCAGCGCATGGTCCGCTCGGACTGCGGCTCGTCGGGCGTGATGTTCACGATCGACACGGAGTCGGGCTTCCAGGACGTCGTCTTCATCACGGCCAGCTACGGCCTGGGTGAGACGGTCGTGCAGGGCGCCGTGAACCCGGACGAGTTCTACGTCTTCAAGCCGACGCTCAAGGCTGGCAAGTACCCGGTCATTCGCCGCACGCTGGGCTCGAAGCTCCTCAAGATGGAGTTCACGCAACCGGGCGAACCGGGTCGTGTGAAGACCATCGATGTGCCGATGGAACTGCGTAACCGCTACTCGATCACCGACGACGATTGCGTTGAACTGGCCAAGTTCGCGCTGATCATCGAGAAGCACTACGGTCGTCCGATGGACATCGAATGGGGCAAGGACGGCAAGGATGGCAAGATCTACATCCTGCAAGCGCGCCCGGAAACGGTGAAGAGCCAGTCGGCCGGCAAGGCCGAGCAGCGCTTCAAGCTCAAGGGCGATGCCCCGGTGCTGGCAACGGGCCGCGCCATCGGTCAGAAGATCGGTGCCGGTCCGGTGCGCGTGATCATGGACCCGAGCGAGATGGAGCGGGTGCAGCCGGGCGACGTGCTGGTGGCCGACATGACCGACCCGAACTGGGAGCCGGTGATGAAGCGCGCTTCGGCCATCGTGACCAACCGCGGCGGCCGTACCTGCCACGCGGCGATCATCGCGCGCGAGCTGGGTGTGCCGGCGGTGGTGGGCTGTGGTGACGCGACCGACGTGCTCAAGGATGGCGCGCTCGTGACGGTCTCCTGCGCCGAGGGCGACGAAGGCAAGATTTACGACGGTCTGCTCGAGACCGAAATCACCGAGATCCAGCGCGGCGAAATGCCGAAGATCCCGGTGAAGATCATGATGAACGTGGGCAACCCGCAACTCGCCTTCGACTTCGCGCAACTGCCGAACGAAGGTGTGGGTCTGGCGCGTCTCGAGTTCATCATCAACAACAACATCGGTGTGCATCCGCGCGCGATTCTCGAGTACCCGAACATCGACGCCGACCTGAAGAAGGCGGTGGAATCGGTGGCTCGCGGTCACGCATCGCCGCGTGCGTTCTACGTCGACAAGCTGGCCGAAGGCATCGCCACGATCGCCGCAGCCTTCTATCCGAAGAGCGTCATCGTGCGTCTGTCGGACTTCAAGTCCAACGAGTACAAGAAGCTCATCGGCGGTTCGCGTTACGAGCCGGACGAAGAAAACCCGATGCTGGGTTTCCGTGGTGCGTCGCGTTACATTTCGGAAGACTTCGCCGAAGCGTTCGAGATGGAGTGCCGAGCACTCAAGCGCGTGCGTGACGAAATGGGGCTGACCAACGTCGAGATCATGGTGCCGTTCGTGCGCACGCTCGGTCAGGCGGAACGTGTGGTCAACATGCTGGCCGACTACGGTCTGAAGCGTGGTGAGAATGGTCTGAAGCTGGTGATGATGTGCGAAGTGCCGTCGAACGCCATTCTGGCCGACGAGTTCCTCGAGTTCTTCGACGGCTTCTCGATCGGTTCGAACGATCTGACGCAGCTCACGCTGGGTCTGGACCGCGATTCGGGTATGGAACTGCTCGCCAAGGACTTCGACGAACGTGACCCGGCAGTGAAGTTCATGCTGAGCCGCGCGATCAAGGCGTGTCTGGCCAAGGGCAAGTACGTCGGCATCTGCGGTCAGGGTCCGTCGGACCATCCGGACCTGGCCGAGTGGCTGGCGAAGGAAGGCATCGCCTCGATGTCGCTCAACCCCGATACGGTCATCGAAACGTGGCAACAACTCGCCAAGATGGCGAAGTAATCGTCACGATAGCGATCTGTATTAGGACGCGTCCGAGCGGCATCTCGGACGCCGCCGAAAGGCTGGCCAATCCCTTGGGATGCGCGCGCTGATCGGTGGGTTTCGTGCTATAAACCCCGGTAATACACCGGGGTTTTTTTGTATCTGGGAGTGGCGATGGAGCAGGCTTGGCTTTGGTTCGGCGTTGCCGGATTGACCGTGGTACTGGAGCTGGCGAGCGGAACGTTCTATCTCTTGATGGTGGCGCTCGGCATGACCGCGGGCGGCATTGCGGCGGTAATGGGTGTGGACTGGTCGTTGCAGTTGGTGATTGCCGCTGTGGTAGCGGGCGTGGCTGTCTGGTTGTTGCGTCGCAGCCGGTTTGGTCAGCGGCGCATCAAGGTCGATGCGGCAGCGGACCCCAATACCAACCTCGACATTGGGCAGCAACTGCACGTCGAGACGTGGCAGGCCGACGGCCGCGCGCGTGCGATGTATCGCGGCGCCGAGTGGGATGTCGAGCTAATGCCCGGTGAGGTCGCCGTTGCAGGCTGGTTCGTCATCCGGGAGGTGCGTGGCAGCCGATTATTCGTCGCACACGTGGTGGTGTGATCGTCGGTCGGCTTGAGCCCGTAAGTCCATCAGTTCGTCAGTCCGTGAATTCTTGAGTCCGTGCGGGTGTAGGAACCGTCTCATTGCCGATTAGGGGATGGCTCGTTTTCAGGTGTGCGCGCCGCATCCGTTCTGTGTTCCGTTACGATGCATGGGCCCGCCGTTGCGGGGGGCGGGGAACCAGCCCGCTGTCATGGCGGGCGCTTCAGGGGGAAACATGTTCGATCTATCCAACGTCGCCTTTATTATTTTCATCATCGCCGTGATCATCGCGGCGCGCTCGATCAAGATCGTGCCGCAGCAGCACGCCTGGGTGATCGAGCGTCTCGGTAAGTATCACGCAACGCTCACGCCGGGACTCTCGATCGTTGTGCCGTTCGTGGATCGTGTGGCATACAAGCATTTGCTCAAGGAAGTGCCGCTCGATGTCCCGAGCCAGGTCTGTATCACCAAGGACAACACCCAGTTGCAGGTCGACGGGATTCTGTACTTTCAGGTGACGGACCCGATGAAGGCGTCGTACGGCTCGAGCAATTACATCGTGGCGATCACGCAACTCGCGCAAACGACGCTGCGTAGCGTGGTCGGCAAGCTCGAACTCGACAAGACGTTTGAGGAGCGCGAGTTCATCAACCATAGCGTGGTGAATGCCCTCGACGAGGCTGCATCGAATTGGGGGGTAAAGGTGCTGCGTTATGAGATCAAGGATCTCACGCCGCCGAAGGAGATTCTGCATGCCATGCAGGCCCAAATCACGGCCGAGCGCGAGAAGCGTGCCCTGATCGCGGCATCGGAAGGTAAAAAGCAGGAGCAGATCAACCTGGCGTCGGGCGCACGCGAAGCCGCGATTCAGAAGTCCGAAGGTGAGCGTCAGGCGGCGATCAATCAGGCGCAGGGCGAGGCGTCGGCGATTCTGGCGGTGGCCGAGGCGAATGCCGAGGCCATCCACAAGATTGCGACCGCGATTCAGACGCAGGGCGGCATGGAGGCTGTCAATCTCAAGGTGGCAGAGCAGTACGTCGACGCATTCAGCAAGATTGCCAGAACGAACAACACGTTGATCGTGCCGGGTAATCTGACGGATCTGAGCGGCATGATTGCCTCGGCGCTCAAGATCGTGCGCGGCACTGAAGGCGGGTCAACCGCCGGGAGTGAGGGTGGCGGTGCGGGTGTCGGCGGTTTCGGCAATTCGAATCCGCGGCGCTAATCCGGCGCAGTCATGAAAAACGGCCCATGCGGGCCGTTTCTTTTTATGGAGGCGGCAAAGGTGCGCGCCATGCGGATGCCATGCCTCACGTGGGCGTGCGCATCAAGCGTGCCTTTTCGCGATCCCAATCGCGCTTCTTTTCCGTCTCACGCTTGTCGTGAAGCTTCTTGCCCTTGGCTAGTCCGATCTCGCACTTCACCAGACCTTTGCTGTAGTGCAGGTTGAGCGGAACGAGCGTGTAGCCGCGTTGCTCCACCTTGCCGATGAGTTTCTTGATTTCGTCGGCTTTGAGCAGCAGCTTGCGGGTGCGCACGGGGTCGGGCTTGATATGCGTCGACGCGGTTTGTAGCGGGCTGATGTGCGTGCCGATCAGGAAGATCTCGCCATGCTTGATGACGACATAGCCTTCCTTGATCTGCGCCCGCCCGGCGCGAATTGCCTTGACTTCCCACCCCTCGAGCGCGATCCCGGCTTCGTATCGCTCCTCGATGAAGTAATCGAAGAAGGCTTTCTTGTTGTCAATGATGCTCATGGATCCTTGGCGGGTAACTTGGTCGGACCCGGTGAGTCGGGCTCGGGTAAAATAGCGATTTTAACAAAGAGTCTCGGCAAGAGGCGGCTTGCGACGCGCGGGGATTGATCCAGCATCGATCGCAGGCGCGTTACGCGAACACCTAGCCCGACAGACGATGGCCGAAGTCAGTAAAACCGTTCTCGTGCATTTCTCCGATGAGCAGATGTACGACCTGGTGACCAATGTCGCCGATTACCCCAAATTCCTGCCTTGGTGCGGTGGTGTCGAGATTCGGCATCAGGACGAGCACAGCATGGAGGCGTTGCTGATCATTGACTTCAAGGGCCTGAAGCATTCGTTCGCGACCCGCAATGTTCAGGAACGTCCGCATTCCATTCAGATGACGTTCGTCGAAGGGCCCTTCAAGCGCTTTCATGGCACCTGGAAATTCACGGCGCTGCGTGAGAACGCCTGCAAGATCGAATTCGGACTTCACTACGAATTTGCGAATTTTCTGCTCGAGAAGGTCATTGGGCCGGTGTTCAGTCACATCGCCAATACGTTTGTCGATGCCTTCGTCAAACGCGCGGAGGCCGTGTATGTCAGGTGAGCTGAGTGTCGAAGTCTGCTACGCGCTGCCCGGTGAGCAGACGATCATTCCCGTGACGTTGCCGCACGGCGCCACGATGCGCGACGCCATCGAGCGCAGCGGTGTGCTGCAACGCTTCCCCGAGCTGGACCTTGCGCGTATGAAAGCTGGCGTCTTCGGCAAAGTGCGCGCGCTTGACGCTGCGGTGGAGGCGGGGGACCGGGTTGAAATCTACCGCGTCCTCAAGGCTGACCCCAAGCTGGCACGTCAGCGACGCGTCGAGAAGGTGCGCAACGAAGGGAGTCGGGAAGGGCAGAAGTGGCTGGGGAGCCGTCGCGGAAGTTAAGCCGGTCGGCGGACTCCCGGCGCTTCGCCGGTCAGTGCGTCGATCCCCGCGAATGCAGCCGCACTGACGCGCTCACGCCCGCGAGCAGCAACACGATGGCGGCAAGTTCCAGCAGACGCGGCACTCGCTGTTCGTAAATGAAGCCGTAGACCAACGCGAACAGCGTTTCAAATACGATCATCTGGCCCGACAGGGTCAACGGCAGCCGCCGGCTCGCCGCATTCCAGAACGCATTGCCAATGGTCGATGCGCCTATCGCCACGGCGATATTCACGATCCAAAACATCTGCCAGTCACGCGGCACGTCGGTCGCGACCGGGTGTGGCAGCAGCACAGCAGGCACTGCCAGCACAAGGGCCAGAATGCCAGTGGCGACGCCCGTCAGCAGCGACCACTCCTGACTCGTGAAGTGGCCGAATCGCGCAAGATAGCGGGCGTTAGCCACGGCATACCATGTCCAGCTCACCAGAGCGCCGATGGCGCAGGCGATGCCGGCGAGCGTCAATCGCCAGTCCCCGCCGCTTGCCGAGGCGTGCGCGAACACATCGACGTTGATGCAGACGATGCCTGCGGCCACCAGCGTTAGCGGGCCCGCCAGCCGGGACAGGGGAATGGCGCCGTGGTCACGGCTGCCGACCAGCGTGACAGTCACGGGCAGCACGCCCACGATCAGCGACGCCGGGGCGATGCCCGCCATTTGGACGGCGCCGGCGAGAAACAGATAATAGATGAGATTGCCGACGAGGCTCAGCCGGAACAACGCACGCCAGTCATGACCTGTGACGGTATGTCGCAGACGCGCCCAGAGCGGGGCGAGCAGCAGGGCGGACACCAGTCCGTAGAGCACATAACGGGCGGCCGACAGTTCCAGCGGTGAGAAGCCCGGCAGCAGGCGAGGGGCCAGAAAGACCAATCCCCACAATGCGCCTGCCGCCAGTCCGAAAGAAATGCCTTGCCCCATGAAATTCGTACCCGTGGTTCGTGATATCGAGATGTCGGTGATCCGTGCCGCTCGCTGCGCGGGTTGTGCCGGTTGTGCTGGACGCGGCGTGGCGTGGCGGGAAGGGCGCAAGAATAGCATGGGGCCGATGGGCGCCTATTGTGAAATCCGGCATTCGACGGGCGGAGAAGTTGAGGCAGAAGTCGGCTGGGAAGTTGACCGAAATGGGACTGGCGCATCCCTGAGCCGTCTCTCGGGGAAAAAGCCCCTTGACATGTGGGGCGGACGTTCCATGCAACTCGCGATTTCTGTATAATTCGGTTTTGCGCCTATAGGATTTGCCATGCGTCTGATCCAAAAAGCACTCACTTTCGATGACGTGCTCCTCGTCCCGGCGTATTCCGCCGTTCTCCCGCGCGACGCCAAGCTGAAAACCCAGCTCACGCGCAACATCACTCTGCAAATGCCTTTGCTGTCGGCCGCCATGGATACGGTGACCGAAGCGCGCCTGGCCATTGCCATGGCGCAACAGGGCGGTATCGGCATTATTCATAAGAATTTGAAGCCGGCCGAGCAGGCGCGGGAAGTCTCGAAGGTCAAGCGATTTGAGTCGGGCGTTCTGCGTGACCCGATCACGATTCCGCCGCACATGAAGGTTCGCGATGTGATCGCGTTATCGCGCCAGCATGGCATTTCCGGTTTCCCGGTTGTCGAAGGGGCTCAGCTCATCGGTATCGTGACCAACCGCGACCTGCGTTTCGAGAGCCGCCTGGACGAGCCGGTGCGCGCGATCATGACGCCGAAGGACAAGCTCATCACCGTGCGTGAAGGCGCTTCGCCGGCCGATGCCGAGCAACTGATGCACAGCCATCGCCTGGAGCGCGTGCTGGTCGTCAACGATGCCTTTGAATTGCGCGGCCTGATGACCGTCAAGGACATCATGAAGGCGACCGAGCACCCGCTCGCGAGCAAGGACGAACACGGCAAGCTGCGCGTTGGCGCGGCGGTCGGTGTGGGCCCGGACAATGAAGAGCGCGTTGAGTTGCTGGTGGCTGCCGGCGTCGACGTGATCGTGGTCGACACGGCTCATGGCCATAGCCAGGGCGTGCTGGATCGCGTGCAGTGGGTCAAGAAACATTTCCCGCAGATCGAAGTCGTTGGCGGCAACATCGCCACGGCAAGCGCTGCGCGAGCGCTGATGGAACATGGGGCAGATGCGGTCAAGGTCGGTATCGGCCCGGGCTCGATCTGCACGACGCGTATCGTGGCCGGTGTGGGCGTGCCACAGATCACGGCGATCGCCAATGTGGCCGAGGCGCTCGAGGGCACCGGCGTTCCGCTGATTGCTGACGGTGGCATTCGCTACTCGGGCGACATCGCCAAGGCGCTGGCGGCCGGTGCGCATACCGTGATGATGGGCAGCATGTTCTCCGGCACGGAAGAAGCGCCGGGCGAAGTGTTCCTGTATCAGGGGCGTTCGTACAAGAGCTACCGCGGCATGGGTTCGGTGGGCGCGATGAAGGACGGGGCGGCTGACCGTTACTTCCAGGATCCCGCGAACAACGCCGACAAGCTCGTGCCGGAAGGTATTGAGGGCCGCGTGGCCTACAAGGGCAGCGTGAACGCCATTCTCCATCAACTGACCGGCGGTATCCGTTCGTCGATGGGGTATCTGGGGTGCAGGACGATCGAGGAACTGCACAAGAACGCTGAGTTTGTCGAAATCACGTCTGCGGGCATGCGCGAGTCGCACGTGCACGACGTCCAGATCATGAAGGAAGCCCCCAACTACCACGTGGAGTAATTGCCCATGAAGGCCATGTTGCGTACGGTACTGTTCCTCGATGCGGCGCTGAATCTGGCACTCGGTGTGCTGCTGATCGCGTCGTTCTGGTCCTCGCTGTATGCGGCCATTGAAGTGCCTGCACCTTCGCCTGTGCTCTACGCGCAGGCGCTTGGTGTGGCCTTCATCGGCGTGGCCTGGCTGCAATGGCACGCCACCGTGAATGGCCAGTTGACGTCGACCGTCGCGAAAGTGACGGGGCATATCAACTGGGTGACCGGTGCGTTCGTGCTGGGCTGGCTGATCTCCGGCCAACTGGCGGTCACTGGTGGTGGCAAGCTGTTGATGCCGGCGCTGGGGGCTGTCCTGTTGGTGGTGGGTGCCATTCTCGTCAAGCTGGCGTCGAGCGTGCGTACGAAAGAGCGCGTGCAGGCGGCGCAGCACGCGGGTGCTCGAGTGCGTGGCGGTGTCGTGAGCGACACCCGGCGCGACGCACCGAACGATTACCCCGATGCCCGGGCCGTCGACGAAGCCCGTGGCATGCGCGCTGATCCGCGCAGGCAGACGCCTGATGGCGACTCCACCTCCGTCAATACCACGCCGGTCGCGCCTGTGGGCGCCACCGGCATTGTCACACCCGTGCTTTCTGCCACGGCGCCGACGTCCAACGAATCCACTTCATCCGTACCTCACGATGCACGACAAAATCCTCATTCTTGACTTCGGCTCGCAAGTCACCCAGCTCATCGGACGCCGCGTTCGCGAAGCGCATGTCTACTGCGAGATTCACCCGAACGACGTTTCGGACGAGTTCATCCGCGAATTCAACCCTAAGGCGATCATTCTGTCGGGTAGCCACGCGAGCACGTACGAGGATCAGGATCTGCGTGCCCCGCAGGCGGTCTGGGATCTGGGGGTGCCGGTGCTGGGCATTTGCTACGGCATGTTCGCGATGACGGTTCAACTGGGCGGTCAGGTCGAGGCGAGCAGCCATCGCGAGTTCGGTTACGCCGAAGTGCGCGCACAGGGTCATACGCCGCTGCTCGAAGGTCTTGAGGATTTCCGCACGGCCGAAGGCCACGGCATGCTCAAGGTGTGGATGAGCCACGGTGACAAGGTCACGCAATTGCCCCCGGGCTTTGTGCTCATGGCCTCGACGCCGAACTGCCCGATTGCGGGGATGGCGGATGTGAAGCGTCACTACTATGCGGTGCAGTTCCATCCGGAAGTCACGCATACGGTGAAGGGTCGCGAGTTGCTCGAGCGTTTTGTGCTGGAGATTGCCGGGGCGAAGCCGGACTGGATCATGCGCGACCACATCGAGGAAGCCGTCAAGGCGATCCGCGAGCAGGTGGGCGACGAGGAAGTGATTCTGGGGCTGTCGGGCGGTGTGGATTCGAGCGTCGCGGCGGCGCTGATTCACCGCGCCATTGGCGATCAACTGACGTGTGTGTTCGTCGATCACGGTTTGCTGCGCTTGAACGAAGCGCAGATGGTGATGGATATGTTCCAGGGCCGTCTGCACGCCAAGGTTGTGCACGTGGACGCCGCCGAGCAGTTCATGGGCCATCTGAAGGGCGTGACCGATCCGGAGCAGAAGCGCAAGATCATCGGTCGTGAGTTCGTCGAAGTGTTCCAGGCGGAAGCGAAGAAGCTGAAGAACGCGAAGTGGCTGGCGCAGGGCACGATTTACCCGGACGTGATCGAGTCGGGCGGTGCGAAGACGAAGAAGGCGACGACGATCAAGAGCCACCACAACGTGGGTGGTCTGCCGGAAACGCTGGGTCTGAAGCTGCTTGAGCCGCTGCGCGATCTGTTCAAGGATGAAGTGCGCGAGCTGGGTGTGGCGCTGGGTCTGCCGCACGACATGGTCTATCGTCACCCGTTCCCGGGCCCGGGTCTGGGCGTGCGGATTCTGGGGGAAGTGAAGCGCGAGTACGCCGACCTGCTGCGTCGTGCCGATGCGATCTTCATCGAAGAGCTGCGCAACACGGTCGAGCCGAACAGCGGCAAGACGTGGTACGAACTGACGAGCCAGGCGTTCGCCGTGTTCCTGCCGGTCAAGAGCGTGGGCGTGATGGGCGATGGCCGCACCTACGAGTGGGTCGTTGCACTGCGCGCCGTGCAGACGCAAGACTTCATGACCGCACACTGGGCACACCTGCCGCATGAACTGCTCGGCAAGGTCTCGAACCGCATCATCAACGAAGTGCGTGGTTTGAACCGGGTTGTGTACGACATCTCGGGCAAGCCGCCGGCGACGATTGAGTGGGAGTGATCCCGCGTCTGGCAGTGGCTGGCGTCGAAAGGCACTAAAACACAGCTAAGCCCGCGATTTTGCGGGCTTTTTTGTCTTTTGATGCGGCACTGACGGGCAACCACTGGCACGCCCAAGCAGACTTTTTTCATGGCATTTCAGATGGCGCTATGTGTCACCGATGCCATGATTTGGTCTGATGCCATACCATGATGCTGAGACCTTCGGCGCATGGGCCGAGAAGTGGCTGCGCGGCTACCCGATGGCCGACTCCACCCGAGACATGCGTTGGGCGGCCTATAAGCGCGAGCTGAAGCCGAAATTCGGTAACCAGACGCTGGTCGCAATCACTCACGAAGACCTGCGTGCCTTGACCGACACCATCGTGGAGCGCGGCGCACCAGCCACAGCTGTGCATTTCCGTGAGGTGGTCCCGCAGGTCACCGGTGGGCCATCGAGCGCGGCCAGAATGTCTTTGTCGCTGTAGCTGATAACGCTAACGACGCGTAGCTTACAACTCAATAACGACTTTGCGCGCGGATATCCCTTTACGAAGTACCTCCATCGAATCGGGAATGTCTTCGAGCCGATATCCGGTAATGAATGGCTCAGGTACCGTCTTTAGCCTACCGTCCGCAAGAGCAGTCTCCGCGAATTGGGTAAATATTTCGGTTCCCAGTGATTCCTCAACCAAGGCAGTGCCCCATATCGAACTGGTCGGCACCCTCGTGAATCCTGCGCTAACCGCTAGCTTTGCGAATCCACCCGCTAGCCTTGGGAGGTTTACTAGACGCCATGCTGCTTGGGGCCCGATTGGAGCACTATCGAGTGATATGGGAGCGCTGGCCATGGCTACCTTGGGTTTAGCCCTGTGACCTGCTGCGATCCGCAGACAAGGCTGCCCTGAGCCAACGCCGATCGCCATCACGCCTGCAAGGCCTGTTCCCTTTGAAGCCCCGAGCAGTCGCTCTACAGCCTTTTTATCCTTGTAATCCTCCACAGCTGACGCGCCTAGGCGAAGAATTTGAGCATGGTTATGAGGTGAGGCTGTACTGAGCACGCGATAACCCGCAGCGTGCGCTAGTTGAATTGCAACGGTTCCAACACTGGTGGCTCCGCCCCAGATGACAACCGATGCTTTGGGTTCATTTACTGTACGTGTGGATGCGACATTGAGAGCGCTCACGTCAAGACCTAACTGACCCTTGAGGAACAATCCACTGGATGCGGTGGCAAGTGCAAGGGGTAAGACCGCAGCATCCACGAAGGCGATGCGTTCTGGCAAGCGGCTGCAGCAAGCCTCTCGAAGAATGACCTGTTCTTGAAAGGCGCCCTCGACGGCGCGATTGCCCGCGCGATCCACGCCGAGTGCCAAACCAAGAATTCGATCGCCAACTTTTATTCGCTGACAGCCTTCGCCTACGGCAATGACCTCGCCTGCAACGTCCGATCCCAAAACAGCCGGGAACTTCACCCAAGGTGTTATCAAGTCGCCCAATGTCTGAACAATCCGATCAAACGGATTTATTGCAATTGCCCGAACTCGCACCAGAACCTCAAGAGGTCCAGGTGCTTGACTAGAGACCTCAATGAATTTCAGCGCACGGTTGAAGCCGTCGAGTACGGCCGCCCGATGTTTGCTTCTGTTCATGGTGTGGATCCTAAAGTGAAGGTGCGCTCGGCCTAGGGCGTTGCAAGTTGTCGGGGCGGCGCTGCATCTGCAAGCTCTGCCAATACTCGATTCCAACCGAGGGGGAGCTCTGAAACCGGGATCTCGACGCGGTGGTACTGGACGCTTTTAAGCGCTACTGTCCCTTGTCTGACTGCCGCCATGTGCTCTTTTGAGAGCACGAAGGCGTTCATGGCAGACGCATCCACCCAAAGGGTGGCGGTCCACACCTCGTGCCCAACGAGTCGCGATCGGACGGAATACCCCACTAACCCGGGTTGTGAGGGAAGCATCGCAAGCACCTGGGCAGCTCCAAGATCGAAGCCTGCTCGACGGCTTCCGATGAGTTCAGCATGTGTGATGGCGAGGATGACAGAACGATTGGACGAACCGATCAACTTGCCCTGTTTGGAATCCAGCCCCGGCCATGCGAAGGGCTTGGCAAGGATCAGGCTCGAGCACCCAGGCAGACATCTAACGATCGCTAGAGTCAAGGGCCATAAGAAGGCAAATATCCGTGGGTACATGTTGGCGTATCCGATCTCACCAGGCTTATTTTTTCAAGCGCTCACTTTATTGGCATGATTTGATACTATCAACACATAAAAGTACAAATTTATTTCTTAATCGTCCAAGTTCGCCATGGCCTTCCTTCCGACCGCAGAGAACTTCAACGATCCTCTTTCCAAAGTGCTTGAAGTCCTGCGGCCATCAACTTTTATGTTCAGAGCCATTGATGCTTCGGGAGACTGGTCACTTCGTTTCCCCAGGCTTGAGGGCTTGCGCTGCTACGCAGTCACAAAGGGTTCGATTTGGTTGCACATCGAAGGCGAGGCCAGCCCAAGGTTGATAGAGGCGGGTGGTTGCATGATCCTTACGGGTCGGAAGCCTTTCGCAATGGGAAGTCGCATGGACCAGCCTTGCCAGGATGCACTCGGGCTGATGAAGATGGCTCCGTGGGGGGGCGTAGTGACTATCAACGGGGGCGGCGAAGTTTCGGGCCTCGGTGGCTTTTTTATCTTTAAAGGTCAACAGGCAAACCGATTTCTGGAGACTTTTCCGAGCGCTATGCACCTCCAAGGACTGGAAGAACACTCAAGGTTGAGTGTCGCGATGGATACGATCATGAGCGAGTTGCGAGACCCAAAACCCGGGGGCCGACTGGTGGCTGAGCAGACTGCACTTTCCATGCTCGTATTGATTCTGCGGCAGCTACTGGATCGAGGAGGGCAGACTGGCCCGGGATGGCTGCAAGCGTTAGCTGATCCGAAAATCAGTCGAGCGTTGCATGCACTCCATACTGCGCCCGCCACCACTTGGTCGCTGGAATCACTTGCACGAGAGGCAGGGATGTCACGATCTGCGTTTGCAATGCAGTTCCGAGAAACGGTTGGCGAAACTGCAATGAGTTATCTCCAGCGTTGGCGAATGTCTTTGGCTGCGGATCTACTTCTCCACACGCCAGACCGTATCGGCGAAATCGCAGCCCAAGTCGGTTATGAGTCAGTGAGTGCGTTTTGCACGGTATTCAAGAAGGTGATGGGGCGTTCGCCGCGCTCATTTCGCAATGAATGAAAATGCTACCGATAACTCGCTCTGAAGCGTCGGAGCCAAGCGCAGGATGTGTTCTGACCTGACGGATTTTTCGGGCCCACGACGCAAGGTCCGATATCGGCGAATTAGTTCTCGCGGCGCGGCATACCGAGAGATTTCTCGCCCACAGGCGCGCCATTATTCCCAAAAAGAGTGACGCGACGCGTTATCAATTTACCGCAAGCACACCGACACATATCATCAAATCCGCCACGAGCAAGCCCCGTGCTTTTTAAAACTGTCGAGGAATTTTGATGAATAAAGTCCGTACATTGATTGCCGCTGTGCTTGCCACAGTCGCTGTTTCGTCAGTCGCCGCCGAGCCGCAGTACCTGAATTCGGGCAAGGTCATGAAAGGGTCGTTCCCTTTTACGGAGGCCGTTAAGGTCGGAGACACGCTCTATCTGTCGGGCCAGCTCGGCATCGTGCCGGAAACACAGAAACTCGCCCCGGGCGGGGTGGTGGCCGAGTCGCATCAGATGATGCGCAACATCAAGACCGTTCTCGAATCGAACGGCTATGCTATGGATAATGTCGTCAAATGCACGGTATTCCTCGCCGACATGAAGGAATGGCCTGCGTTCAACGACATCTACAAGGGCTATTTCACCGAAGGCAAGTATCCGGCCCGAAGCGCCTTCGGCGTGAATGGCATGGCCTTCGATGCGCGCGTCGAAGTCGAGTGCATGGCATCCAAATAATCGCGTCTGCCATGCGTTCGGTGCGCGTGCGCCTGCCTCAAATCGAGCGCGTCAGCCCGCCATCGACACGAATGTTCTGACCCGTGATGTACCCGCCGCCTTCCGATGCCAGAAATGCCACGGTGGCGGCGATTTCTTCTGCCTTGCCATAACGCTGCATCGGCACACTCTCGCGACGCGTCTCCTGCTGCGGCAGGCTGTCGATCCACCCCGGCAGAACGTTATTCATACGCACGTTGTCCTTCGCGTATTTGTCCGCAAACAGTTTCGTGAACGACGCCAGTCCGGCGCGAAACACCGCGGACGTCGGGAACATCTCGCTCGGCTCGAACGCCCACGCCGTCGAAATGTTGATGATCGCGCCCGAGCGTTGCTTCTGCATGATCGGCGTGACGAGCCGTGTCGGGCGAATCACGTTCATCAAGTAGGTATCCATGCCGCGATGCCAATCCTCGTCGCTGATCTCCAGAATCGCTGCGCGCGGCCCGTGGCCTGCGCTATTCACGAGCACATCGACACGACCCCAGCGCTCGACGGCCAGCTCGACCAGTTTCGCCAAGGCGTCGTTCGACTGATTCGATCCTGTCACGCCCACGCCGCCCAACTCGGCGGCAAGTGCCTCGCCTTTGCCCGACGACGACAGGATGCCCACCTTGAAGCCATCCGCCGCCAGACGCCGCGCTGCTGCGGCCCCCATGCCGCTGCCACCCGCCGTAATTAACGCCACTTTTTCTACTGTCATGCTGATATCCTCCGGATACGTTGATGCTCACCCCAACGGTCATGAGCCTTCGTGATTCATGCGTGACAGCGTAACATCGCCGCGAACGCTCGATGCACCAGATTTCGACGCTTCATCCAGTAGAAAAACTACACCATGACGGAACCGATCGGCCGATTGCCGTCGCTTAATGCGCTGCGCGCCTTCGAGGCGGCGAGCCGGCACCTCAATTTCCGGCTCGCCGCCGAAGAACTTGGGGTCACGCAGGGGGCCGTCGCCCAGCAGATTCGCGGGTTGGAGTCCGAACTGGACATGAAACTCTTCGAGCGGCACCCGCGTGCGCTGTCGCTGACCGAAAACGGGCGACGTTATGCGGGCGGGGTGCGGCGCGCGTTCGAGATCCTCACGCAGGCGACGCAGGCGTTGCGTCCGGAGCCGCTGCGTCTGACCATCAGCGTGACGCCGACGTTGGCGTCCAAGTGGCTGATTCCGCGGCTCCCCGCGTTTCTCGAGACGCATCCGGATATCGATCTGCGCATTCTCGCCACGGACCGGCTTTCGCATTTCCAGGCAGACGCCGTCGATCTCGCCGTGCGCTATGGCAGGCCGCCGTTCGGCAGCGGCCTGATTGTCGAGCCGCTCTTCGACGAGGTGCAGGTCGCGGTGGCATCGCCGCAGACGATTGCGGCGATTGGCCATCCCGGCGAGACAGGCAGTTTGCGCGGCCATGCCTTGCTGCACGACGCACACAACGCCTGGCCGCAGTTCCTTGAGCACGCGATGCCGCAGGCGTCGTTGTCCGTCGCGAAGAACGTTCGCTTCAATCAGACGGCGCTCGCCATCGACGCCGCCGTCTCAGGGCAGGGGCTGGCGCTCGCGCACACCGATTTCATCGCGGCAGACGTCGCGGCGGGCCGTCTCATGCGACTCTTCGACACCGAACTCCGTACGGGCGCCGGCTTTTACATCGTGTATCCGCGTCGGACGCGTCATGCCGAACAGATTCGTGACGTACGCGAATGGCTGCTGCGAGAGGCACGAAACACGAGGTAGGATTGCGTTTTGTGCAATGCATGGGATGTCCTCATGTCACCCCCTGATCTCAATCTGCTTCACGCGCTCGATGTGCTTTTGGAGGAGGGGAGTGTTGTCGGCGCAGCGCGACGCATGCATCTGAGTCCGCCCGCGATGAGCCGCACGCTCAGCCGCATACGCGAGACACTCGGCGATCCGGTCTTCGTCCAGGCGGGACGAAAGCTGGTGCCGACACCCCGCGCGCTGGCCATGCGCGAGCAGGTGCGGCGCGTGGTCGAGCAGGCTACCCAGGTGCTGACGCCGGGCGACGGCGTCGATCTCAACACACTGGAACGACGCTTCAACGTGCGCGCTAACGACATCTTCGTCGGGTTGCATTCGGGGCGTCTGCTGGAGGCGATGGCCGCCGAGATGCCGCGCGCCATGCTGCGCTTCGCGCCGGAAGAGGACGATATCGACGACGATGCGCTGCGCAGTGGACGCATCGATCTGTTCATCAGCGCGTCGCGTCAGCTTGGTCCGGAGATCCGCATGCAGTCGCTTTTCACCACGCGCTTCGTCGGCATCGCGCGTCGCGATCACCCCATCTTCGACGAGGACGTGACACCCGAGCGGATCACGCTATGGGGCCACATCGGCATCTCCCGGCGAGGGAAGTTTGCGGGGCCGATCGATGGTGCGCTGGCCGATCTGGGGCTGCGCCGCCACGTCGCGCTGGTCGTGCCCACGCCGTTTACCGCACTCTTCACGTTGCAGAACAGCGACCTGCTGCTGGCGTTACCGTCGCATCTCGCCCAGAGCGCGCTGGATGCCGGGATGCATTTGCGCCAATTCGACTTGCCGATTCCGCTGGAGACCGTCGTCCTGACACAAGCCTGGCATCCCCGGTTTCATGCCGATCCGGCACACCAGTGGCTGCGCCGGACGATCCGGGTGATTTGCGAGACGTACTGACCACGCACGCCCTCGGCAAAAGGTAGGGATGAAGATCAGTGCGTCAGACGCAATCGTCAATTCGAATCAAGTCACTTTTCGCACCGAACAGGCCGACCCTACAGTGATGAACATCGTCACTGCATTCAAGGGTCATCGTGTCATCGACGCCTTCCACGGCAAGCCCGTCAGACGCGCGTAGCGCTTCACTGCTGCCACCTCTGCCACCGCTACCACGGCTGCTTGCCCGTCTATCGTGGTTGGATTTCACGTCGCCGCGCGCCACCTATGTGCTACGCAGCGTCGTTGCGGCGTGGCTCGCGCTGTGCGTAGCGTATGGGCTCTCGCTGGAGATGCCCTATTCGGCGGCGTCGACGGTGTTGCTCGTCATCCATCCGATTCAGGGCGCCGTGATCGGCAAGGGCGCGTGGCGCGTACTTGGCACGCTCGGGGGAATGGTCGCGTCGGTGCTGCTGATGTCGGCGTTCGGTCAGATGCCATGGCTGTTCCTGCTGGGGTTCGCCGTCTGGCTGGGGCTGTGCGTCGCCGGCATGACGATGCTGCGGCACTTCCGTGCGTCGGGCGTCGTGGTCGCGGGATACACCGTCGGACTGGCCACTTTCGGCGCGCTTCAACACCCGCAGCTCACGTTTGAACACGTTGTCGGTCGAGGCTCGACCGTCATGGTCGGGGTGATTTGCTTGTCGTTGGTGTCGGCGCTTTTCAGCACCCGCGGCGTGCGGGGAAAGCTGGAGGGGCTGCTCACGCGGCTCGCCTCTCGCACTGCGCAGGCGCTGGCCGCAACGTACGAACCGGCCGGCGCCACGCCCACTGACGTGGCGTGTGCACGACGTCAACTGATCGCCGAGATTTACGGTGTCGATGATCTGCTCGCCGTGGGCAAGGCAGAGTCGGCCGATCTTGCGCATCGTGCGCATGCGGTGAGGCATGCCATGGCATCGCTCTTCGCCGCGTTGGCAGGTGGCTTGCCATCGGTGGCGGCGGTCCAGGGGTACGCCTGCGAGCAGGACTTGAGAGCGCTGCGCCCGATGCTCGCGCAAGCCTGGCGCGACGCATCGAACGCTCTCGCCCAAGGCGGGCAGGGGCTGACGACGGCTGCGGGCATCATGCGCGAGGCGCGTGAGCAGCTTGTCGCCGCGAGCCAGACCCGCCCGGCGCTGCCCCCCGGCATGCTCATCGTCATCGACCGCCTGATCGAGCAGATCGACGATTTTCTGGCGGCGCTGGACGGCCTCGCGTCATTGCATCGTCCGAGGCCGGCCGGTGCGCCGACGCCCCTGCGCTTTTACCGCGATGTGCGCGCAGCGTGGCAGAACGGCCTGCGCGCCGCGCTGACGCTGTTTGCCGCCGGGGCCATATGGATTGTCACCGGGTGGCCGCACGGCGACATGATGCTGCTGATCGTCTCGCCGTATTGCGCGCTGCTTGCGACGGCACCGAATCCTGCCGCCGGGGCTTGGCAATTCGTCAAGGGAACGCTGTTCGCTGTGCCGATGGCGTTCGTGTGTGCTTTCGGCATCCTGCCGCACATCGAGGGACTGCCGCTGCTGCTCGTGGTGCTGGCGCTGTTCTGGTTGCCAGGCATCTTCGCCACGACGATGCCCCAGCACGGACTAGCGGCATTGGCCTATCTGGTCGGCTTCAACACGCTGACGGCGGCCGACAACCCGATGCACTATGACCTCGGCCAGTTCCTCAACTGGGCGCTCGCCTGGGTGGTCGGTGCCGCGCTCGCGTGGCTAGGTTTCCGCCTGTTCCTGCCGCGTCACTTGCCGCGCGACATTGCACGTCTGCGACTGCATATCCGCGATGCGTCGTTGCGTGTGCTGCGTGCGCGCACGTCGCCCGTGTCCGTCGAACGGCTGATGTCCGCCGCACGGCGCTGGCAGTGGCGTCAGCAGCACCGCATTGCGCAGCTCGGCGCGCTGCGCAAGACGCAGCCCGACGCCATGCATGCCGACATTGCCGACGCGCTCGCGAGCCTGCACCTCGGCCGCGAGGTGTGGCGGTTGCGCATCTGGATGCGTCGCGAAGGCGTTCGTGCTTCGGCGGCCGACGCCCACAAGATCGTCACGACGGCGCTCGATCGCGTGGCGTGTCGCCTGCATGCGCGGCATCCCGAGCCAGCATTGGCGGCCCGGCATGCGCGTCATGCGGCGCGGCGTCTCGCGCGATGGCAAACGTCCAACGGCCACCTTCGTACCGACGATGCCTTGCATCTGCCGCGCCTCGTGGCGGCGCTTACCGACATCGCCGATCGGCTCGACGGCCACGCCGTCTACTTCGCTCAACCTTCGCGCAATCGTCCTCATGCTCAGTGAAGTTGCTGTGGCGGGCATCTATCTGCCGCCGTTTTTCGTCTACGCCTGCATCGCCATGCCGGTGTTCCTCGGGCTGCGTTTCGTGCTGGTGCGCACGGGCGTGCTGCGTCGCGTGTGGCATCCGGCGCTGTTCGAATTTGCCATCTCCCTTTGTCTGGTTTGCGTGTTGATGCTCTATGTCTAATCGAATGATGTGGTTTCGCCCGGTCGCGAAAGCGGTGGGCACGTTATTGGTGGTTGCCCTTGCGGTGGTCTTGGTCGTCGCACTCTGGCGGGCCTACGTACTCGCGCCCTGGACGCGCGACGGGCGAGTGAGTGCCGAGGTCGTGCACATTGCGCCCGAGGTCTCCGGCACGGTACTCGACGTGACCGTCTCCGACAATCAGCGGGTCAAGCGGGGAGACGTGCTGTATCGCATCGATCCCGAGCGCTTCCGCTTTGCCGTCGCGCAGGCCGAAGCGCAACTAAGCGCGGCGAACGCCGTGTTGCAGCAGAAGATGCAGGACGCGAGACGGCGGCGCGGCATGGACGACCTCGTACCCGGCGAAGAGATTCAGCGGGCGAATCAGGCGGTGGCGATCGCGCAGGCGGAGCAACGCCGGGCGCAGGTCGCACTGGACATGGCGCGACTCGATCTGGCGCGTACCGAGTTGCGTGCGCCGGCCGATGGCTACATCACGCATTTGCGCTTGCGTCCCGGCGATTACGCCGTGGCGGGACGCGGCAACATCGCACTGGTCGATGCGCACAGCTTCTGGGTGACGGGCTATTTCGAGGAGACCAAGCTGCATGGCATTCGGACGGGCGCGCCGGCGCGTATCCGGCTCATGGGGTTTGACGCGCTGATCGACGGGCATGTGGAGAGCCTCGGCCGAGGCATTACGGACGTCAATGAACATGCCGATGCTCAAGGGTTGCCGAGCGTCGAGCCGACCTTCAGCTGGGTGCGACTGGCGCAGCGCATTCCGGTGCGCATCGCCATCGATCATGTACCGCCGGGTGTCGTGCTTGCGGCGGGGATGACGTGCAGTGTCGATGTCGGCAGCGCTGTGGCGGGGGAGATGCCGAAGGGGCGTCTTGCCAGCCTGCTCATGCGGTGGATGTGACGTGATGACCCTCGTATCGATGGCTTCGCAAACGGACGTGCGTCAAGGGCGTGCGTCCTCCGTGCCGTTCAACGCCGCTCACAGGTTCAGAGCGATTGGCGCGGTGTGCGCGATGTGCATGGTTTCAGCCTGCACCACGCTTGGCCCTGACTATCGCGCGCCACAGCCCAACGTTCCCGCGCAGTGGCATGACGTGCATGACGAGCATCACGCGTTCGACGCCCATGCCGAGGGTGACGGGGCGCGTCTGCGCGATTGGTGGCATTCGTTCGGCGATCCCGTGCTGGATCGGTTCGTCGGCACGGCACTGGCGAACAACCAGGATCTCGCCATCGCACGAGCCCGGCTGGTGCAGGCGCGCGCCGAGCGCGCACGCGTGGCGGCCGATCTCGGGCCGACGATTTCAGCGGGCGGAACGGCGCAGGCGTTGCGCTCGAGCAAGCGACTCGACTGGCCGCCGGGCATCGGCCAGTCGCGCACGTGGCAACTGGGCTTCGACGCCAGTTGGGAGCTGGACGTCTTCGGTGGCACGCGCCGCGCGGTGGAATCGGCCGATGCGGACGTCGAGGCGATCGCGTTCGATGGGGAAGCGGTGCGTGTGAGCCTGCTGGCTGAGTTGGCTGCCGATTACGCGTCGTTGCGCACGGCGCAGGCGAGGCAAGTCATCGCGCAGGAGAACATCCGCACGCTGTATGACGGCGAGCGGTTGGCCGAGCGGGCGTTTGCGCAAGGGCTGGGGACGTCTGCCGAAGTCGCACAAGCCCGTGCGGAGCGCGAACTGGCGCAAGCGCAGCCGCCCAGATTGCAAGCCGAGGTCGAGCGTCTGAGTCATGCCATTGGCGTGCTTACCGGCGATTTTCCCTCGGCATGGCGCGATGTGCTTGCTGCGCCCTCGGCTGCGTTGCCGGTGACACCGAGGCTGCCGCTGTCGTTGCCTTCCGAGGTGATGCGGCAACGACCGGACTTGCGGGCGGCCGAGCGGCGGCTGGCGTCGGCGACGGCACAGATTGGCGTCGCAGAGGCCGCGCGCTTTCCGCACTTCAGCATTCCTCTGAGTCTTGGCACCACGGCCAGCCTGATTCACGACTTGTTCTCCGGGGCAAGTCTGGCGTGGTCGGCTGCGTTGGTCGGTAGCCAGACCTTGTACGACGGCGGCCGTGCGCGCGCAGGTGTCACGGCCGCGCAAGCGGCTACCGAGGCTGCGCGCCTTGCTTATGAGCGCGACGTCCGGCTGGCGTTGCGCGACGTTGAGGACGCGTTGACCGGACTTCACAGCGAGCGCGAACAGCAGGTGGCGTTGCGCGCGGCCGTCGACGATAGCCAGCAAGCGCTCTTGCGCACGACGCGTCTGTATCAACGCGGCCTGGCCGGCTATCTGCCCGTGCTGGTGGCGCAGCGTGCCGCCAACCGTGCGCGCGATGCCCTGGCGCTCAGTCAGGGCGCCGAGGTACTGAGTGCGATTGCGCTCTACAAGGCGCTCGGCGCTGGTTGGCAGGACGGATCGCCAGCCGATTCGTCGCCCGCACCCCCGGCGCGGGGCGGCCAAGACGGTTGAGGTGCCATGCGGCGTCCTGTTTTTCCTTTCCCTTGTTTCCTTTTCTGTACACGTCTACACATTTTCAGGAGCGAACACGATGCCACTCGATCCCAACGGATTCTCGATTCACGATATCCGCGAACTGCCGTTCGTCGTCTTCCGTCAGGAGGCTGCCGATCCCGGTTATGCCCGTGACTGGGAGGCGGAGATGGTCGCGCTCGTCAACCACGGCCAGCCGTTCGTGGTGGTCTACGACCAGCTCACGCGCGACGAAACGCACGAAGACCGTAAGCAGCGAGCCATCTGGCTCAAGCACAACAAGACGGCGCTCGCGGCGGTCTGCAAAGCGCTGATAAGCATCGAGCCGAGCGAAGCGCGGCGCTCGGAAGTGCGGGCGATGGGCGAGGCGGCGGTGAAGGCGTTCGGCATTCCCCACGAGGTGGTAGCGACCCGCGAAGCAGCGCTGGCCCTCGCTCAGCGGTTGACGCAAGCGGGTTGAGCGGGCTGCAAGCGGTGTGAGGCGGTGTGAGGCGGTGTGATGTGCCGGCGTCCGCCGCATGGCCCGACATTGGTACTTGCCCCGCGTGAGTTCGTGTCATCATACGGCATGGCCCAGATCCCGCTCTTCCCGCTCGGCAACGCCCTGTTTCCCGCCGGGGTGTTGCATCTGCGCATCTTCGAGGTGCGCTATCTCGATTTGATCAAGCGATGTCTCGCCGACAACACTGAATTCGGTGTCGTCGTCTTGCGCCAGGGCAGCGAGGTTCGGCTGCCCGAGAGCGTGGAGGAGCCCGCCATGATCGGCACGATGGCGCGCATCGACGACTGGCGTGCGACCATGCCGTCGCTGCTCGAACTCGTGTGCCGTGGCACGACCAAGTTCCGTCTCTCGTCCGTCGAGTTGGGAAAATACGGTCTGTGGATGGGCGAAGCGCAGATGCTGCCGGACGACGTCAACGTCGCCATTCCCGATACCCTTCAGATCAGCGCCGATACGCTGGGCAAGCTGATCGCCGGGTTGCAGCGCGATCCGGCGCGTGCGGCGAAATTGCCGCTGGCGCCGCCGTACCGGCTCGACGAGTGCGGCTGGGTCGCGGATCGCTGGGCCGAGTTGCTGCCGCTGCCGGCGCACGAGAAGGAAACGCTGCTGGGCATGGCGGATCCGGTGGCGCGTCTGGCGCGCATTCAGGCGTTTCTCACCGATCACGGCGTGTTGTCCTGAGCGCCGGACGCGCAGGGGCGGGCAGCGACGTCTCGGCAATGCCGCTCAGATCTGCCTCATACCTGCCTCACACCTGCCTCAGGCAAGGCTCAGACAGGCATAATGCCGCCTGCAACGTCTTTCCTTGCCAACGTATCAGACGCATCCGGCCTACTCGACGTAATCGACGTAATCGACATATTGCGTCCTGTCGCAGCCAGCGACATCGGATACGGGGGCATCGTTACCAAAATCCATGACAGTCCAGATCAACGAAGAACTCAAGGCGTACATCGATCCGCTCACGCCTGACGAATATGCGGCGCTCGAACAGAGCCTGCTCGCCGAAGGTTGTCGCGATGCGCTCGTCCTGTGGGGCGATGTGCTGGTCGACGGCCACAATCGCCATGCGATTTGCCGCAAGCACGGTATTGAATTCCGCACCGTTCAGAACCCGTCGTTCAAATCGATGGACGACGTGTATCTGTGGATGATCGACAACCATCTGGGTCGACGCAGCGTGTCCGACTATCAGCGTGGCGTACTGGCGTTGCGCAAGAAGACGATTCTTGAAGCCCGCGCCGGCGCGCAAGCCCCGGCGCCGGAGGAAGCCCCGCAGGCCGCGACGGCGAGCGACAGCGCGGCGCCGGACGGCAGCAAGACGTCGATTCCGGCGCACACGATGGCGCTCACGCGCGCGGCGCTGGCGCGGGCGGCCCGTCTGTCGAGCAATACGCTGGGGCAGATCGAGCAGATCCACAACGCGGCGGCGCCGGAATTGGTGGAGGCGGTCAAGCGCGGCGAGGTGTCGATCAATGCCGCGGCGGCTGTCTCGACCTTGCCGGCTGCGGCGCAGGTGGCAGCGGTGGTGGCGGGCAAGCAGGAGTTGCGCGAGTTGGCGCGTCAGGTGCGCGAGGCGCGTCCGGTCAAGCCGCGCAAGAAGAAAGACGAGACGATCGTCGAAGACGACGATGACGGTACCCCGCCGTGGGATACCAGCGCCGATCCGTCTGAAGAACTGATGCGCCTGTCGAAGGAACTCAAGGCCATGACCGCCGAGCGCGACGCGCTCAAGAAGAAAGTGGCCCATCTGACGATCGCCCTCGCGGAGGCGCGAGCGGGCAAGTGAGCCGGTAGATGCGCCGGTAGATGAGCCCGAAGCGGGCTCGTCAAGGTCACGGCGCGCACGCCATCCGCGCGCCGCGACGCCGCCCAGGCGGCGACAACGGGCGTTAAGCCGCCCGTCCCCCCAGATACAACTCCCGGACCTGTTCATCCTCGAGCAGTGCGTCGGCGGCGCCGGTCAGCGCGACTGCGCCCATCGACAGGACATAGGCGCGATCCGAGATGCGCAGTGCCTCCATCGCGTTCTGCTCGACCATCAGAATCGTCACCTTCTCCTGATCGCGTACGCGCACGATGGCGTCGAACACTTCATGCAACACCTTCGGCGACAGGCCGGCAGACGGCTCGTCGAGCAGCAGCAGGCGAGGGCGGGGCATCAATGCCCGGGCGAGCGCCAGAATTTGCCGCTCGCCGCCCGACATCGACGCCGCTGGCGCGTTGCGCTTTCGGTCGAGCACGGGATATAGCGCACATAGTTCGTCGATACGTTGCGCACACGCCCGCTCGCTCAGATAGTGACCGCCGACCTGCAAGTTCTCGCGAATCGTGAGCGTGCCGAAGACATTGTCCGTTTGCGGCACGAACCCCACGCCGCACTGACGAATCTTCCGATGCACCGGCACCTGAGACACATCCGCATCCTCGAGCAGAATGCGACCCTCACGCGGCAGCACGAACCCCGCAATGGTCTTGAGCAGCGTGGACTTTCCGCAACCGTTCGGTCCGAGGAGCGTGACGATCTCACGCGACGCGGCATGCAGCGTCATCCCCTTGAGAATGTCGACTTCGGCGGTGTATCCCGCCACGACGTTGTCGATCTGAATCATGCAGACTCCGTTTCCCTGATACGCGCATGCGGCGTCGCGGTGTTGGCCCCGCCGCCGAGATACGCCTGCAATACCCGTTCGTTGGACGAAAGCTCGTCCGGATGACAACTGGCGACGATGTGCCCGCGATCGAGCACGATGCAGCGCGAGCACAGTTCCCGGATGAAGTGCATGTCGTGCTCTACCACCACGAGCGTCATTCCCTTGGCGTTCAGCCGTTTTAGCGCCGTCACGATGTCGCGCCGCAGATTCGGATGCACCCCCGCCGTGGGTTCGTCGAGCATGACCATCCGCGGGGATCCCATCAGCGCGCAAACGATGCCGAGCAGCTTCTTCTGCCCGCCCGAGAGCGCACTGGCAGGCAGGTCCCTCACCGGCGTGAGCAGCAGTTCGTCGAGCAGCGAGGTCGCCTTCGCATGGGCGGCTGCCTCCGCTTCACGCGCACTTCGCGTGCCGAGCAACGTGGCGAACACGCCGTGATGCGCCGTAGCGGCGGCCATCGCCACTTCCATGACCGACATCCGGGCCGGCATCGACGGGAGCTGAAACGTACGCGCCACACCCTGCGCCACGATTCGATCTGCCCGTAATGTGTCGATGCGATACGCGTCAAGCAAGATGCTGCCCGCGTCGAGGCTCTCGAAGCCGGTGATCGTATTCAGGAGCGTGCTCTTGCCCGAACCGTTCGGCCCGAGCAGACCGACAATCTCCCCCGGCATCACCTCGAAGGTCACGTCTTGCAGTACCTTGTTGCCGCCGAACGCCTTGGCGACCGAGCGAACTTCCAACAACGGCTTGATGGGGTGCGTCATGACATCTTCCTAAGTTTTTCCGGAACAAGGCCCTCGCTGCGCCACATCAGGCATGCCAGCAGAATCAGGCCGATCACGCCCAGACGCAACGCGCCAGCGCTGTCCGAGCTGAAATGCAAATAGTCCTTGGCAAATGGCACGAGGGTGTAGGCCCCTTGCACCACTGCCGTGCCGACGAGCACCCCCCACACGTTGCCGATGCCGCCGATCATCAGGATTGTCCAGAGCGCAAACGTCTCCGAGGACAGCAGATAGTCAGGCCCGGTGAAGCTCATGTAGTGCGCGTACAGCGAACCGGCCACGGCGGTGACGGCGGCGCTCGTCATCACGGCGCGCGACTTGAGCGAGCGAAGGTTGTAGCCGAAGCAGGCCGCGAGCTTCGGCTCTTCTCGCATGACACGCAATGCGCGACCGAAGCGGCCGTCAGCGAGTCGTTTCGTCAACCAGGTGAATGCCAGCATCACGCCAAGCACGAGTGCGAGAAACGCCAGCGTGTCATAGGGACGGGGCAGGGTGTCGAACAGCATCGGGATCGGGCTGATGCCGTTTGCCCCACCGGTCAGCCATCCCTCGTTGGTGGCGATCGTGCGCAGGATTTCCGCCACAGCCAGCGTGGCGATGCCCCAGTAGTCGGCACCGAGTTGGCGTCCCAGACGGGCGATGCCCGCGCCGAGTGCGACCGCCAGAATCACGCCGATGGCCATGCCAGTGAGCGGCGAGCCGCCCGCCTGCATCGTGATGCCGGTGGCGTAGGCGCCCAGCCCGGCGAACGCGATGTGGCCGAAGTTGAGCAGTCCGGCGTAGCCCGCTTGCAGGTTCAGGCCGAGGGCCATGATGCCGTAGATACCCGCCACCGTGAGGGTGGCGACAATGAATTCAAACACGGCGTACCTCGCGATCGAACAGCCCGTAAGGCTTGAAGAGCAGTGCCAGCAGCAGGATCAGGAACGCCCCGGCGTTGATGTAGCCGACCGGGAGGAAGGCGACGGCCTGACCCAGCATCGGCCCGAAATTCAGGTTGGTGACCAGCGTTTCCGTGAGGGCGATCAGCACGGCGCCGGCCACAGCGCCGAGCGGATTGCCCAGACCGCCGAGAATCGCGGCGGCGAACACGGGCAGCAGCATGTCGTTGCCGAGTTGCACATGGGCGCCGGCCGACAGGGCGAGCAGCCCGCCGCCCAGCCCGGCGACCGCCCCCGATGCGAACGTCACGCCGCGTGTGATCCACTCGGCGTTGAGCCCCGACGCGGCCGCCAGCGCGGGGTTGGTGGCGAGGGCGCGCATGGCGCGTCCGGCACGGGTGTAGAAGAGCACCAGCGCGAATACCACGAGCAGCGCAACGGTCGTGGCGACCGAGTAGAGCTGAACGTCTGTGATACGCGCGTCGCCGAGCACCATCGGAGGTGTCAGTGGCAGATTGAACATCTTCGGAAACGAACCGGCAAAACCCTGGCAGCAGGCAATGGCCAGCATCGAGACGGCGAGCGAGCCGATCATGGCGATGGCCGGGCCGCCACGCAGCAGCCGGCGAAACACGAGGCGATGCATTGCCAGCGTGAGAATGCCGGTCGCGAGCGCGGCGATGGCCAGCGCGGCGACAAGCGGTACGCGCATGGCGAACATCGCGTACGTGACGTAAGCACCGACCATGGCGTATTGCACATGGGCGATGTTGGGGAATTTGACGAGCCCGTAGACCATGGACAGCCCGAGGGCAATCAGAGCCAGATCGGACGCGCGTAAAAGCGTATCAACGAGAAGTTGGAGCATGGAAGTCATCCGCGGTGAAGCGTTGGCACCGTGAGGTGCCAGTGAGGGTGCAGCCGTCGGTCGCGGCATCGGCCAGACCTCGCTGAGGTGCTGCCGATGCCGCGTGAACGCATGGCGATGATTCGCCGATGATTAGCGCGGTACTACCTTGCCGTCGTACTTGAGCTTCGCGTAGGGCGGGTCGATGCGCTGACGATCCGCATCGAACGTGATCGGGCCCGTCACGCCGGCGAAATTCTTGCCGACTTCCTTGAGCGCGGTCTGCACGGCAGCCGGCTGCGTCGACTTCGCCTTGTTGATGGCCGCAGCGGTAAGCAACACGGCGTCATACGCATAGCCGGTGTATGACGTCTTCGGTGCCTGGCCGTACTTTGCCTGGAAAGCCTCGACGTAGGCCTTGCCGTTCGCGCCCTGCACCGACCCGACTTCCATGCCGAGTTGGCCGTTGGCGATGTTCGCCGGGGTGTCCGAAAGGCTCATCGACAGCAGAATGGCGTACCAGGGTTTCTGGCGCAGGCCGAGTTCAAACGCTTCCCGGTTGAGCACCGCCGATTCCTGACCGTAGGCGGTGTAGATATACGCATCGGGGTTGCTGCGCGACGCTTGCTGAAGTTCGCGGCGATACGTGGACTGACCCGCCGTATAGAGCAGTTCCGTGGCGACCTTGCCGCCGAGTTTCTCGAACTCCTCGCGGAAGCCGTGGGCGACACCCTGACCGTAAGCGTTGTTCGGTGCGATCAGCGCAACGTTGCGGTAGCCGAGTGCCCAGGCGTCGGCCGCAGAGAACTTGTTGCCGAGGTTTTCCAGGCCGATGAGGTTGAACGACGTGGCGCCCAGATCCTTCACCTTCACGCTCGTGCTGGCAATGTTGATGTGCGTGACACCTTCCTTCACGAGGTACTGCGCCATCGGCAGCGTGATCCCCGATGAATACTCGCCGATCACGACGGGCACCTTGTCGACGGTGGCGAGCTTGCGCGCCGCGTTGAGCGCGGTCGTGGCGTTGCCGCCGGAGTCTTCGACGATGACGTCGAATTTCTTACCCAGGACGCCGCCTTGCGCGTTCACCTTTTCGACGGCGAGCGAGACGGCGCGGCGCACGTCTTCTCCCACCGTGGCGTTCGCCCCGGTCAGCGAGAGCACGGCTCCCATATTGACGACGTCGTCGGCCGCGTGTGCCCACGCGCTTGCCATGAGGGCCATGGTGGCCGG
Source organism: Pandoraea sp. ASV26 (assembly GCF_016428915.1). Taxonomy (GTDB): domain Bacteria; phylum Pseudomonadota; class Gammaproteobacteria; order Burkholderiales; family Burkholderiaceae; genus Pandoraea. The sequence goes on along the minus strand of NZ_JAELTP010000033.1, from coordinate 7,595 downwards.
CACAATCCACTTGCCAAGTTTGAGTGACATTGATTTCCCCCGAAAAAATCAGTTGAGCCTGCGAGAAAGATGCGCTGTGGCCCGTGACCGTGCGTCCAGAGTCGCGGTAGCGGCGCTCAGGCGAGTGCGACGCATCGGCCGTCGCCGTTGCGCTCGCTGTCTCCCCTGGTGAAACGGATCCAGAAGGCGGATGATATCCGTTTTTGGATCCAAAGTAATATATTGGATCCAATGCTAGACGATTGGATCCAGAATCGCAATATGGGTAAAAAATATGCTCTAATCGCGCCATGCGAACGCCCGGACCCCAAGCCCTACATCAGGCCATCCGCGACACGCTTCGAGACGAGATCTTGAGTGGCGTGCTCCCGGGTGGGTATCAATTGCGCCAGGAAGCCTTGGCTGAGCGCTTCAACGCGAGCCGAGTCCCGGTGCGCGAAGCCTTGCGGCAGTTGGAAGCGGAGGGATTGGTCACGCACCATCTGAATCGCGGGGCGACGGTGGCGAGCATGAATCTCGAGCAGTTGTGCGAGTTGCTCGATATCCGTGTGGCGCTTGAATGCCACGCCGCCAAGCTTGCCGTGCCCAATATGGCCGAGCGTGACTTTCAGGTCATGGAGCAGATTCTCGCGGACTACTCGGCATCGGAAGTCGTGTCGGAATGGGCCGAGTACAACCGGCGATTCCATCTGGCGCTCTCGGCACCGGCCAATAACCGGCGCTTGCGGGTGCTGATCGAGGAGTATTGCCTGAATACCGACCGATATTCGCACCTGGCGATGTCGCAGGCCACCGGCAAAGAGAAACCGCAGCACGATCACTACCAGATTCTGGCGGCATGCCGGCGTCGCGACGTGACGGCGGTCGTCTCGATGCTCGAAGCGCACATTCTCACGACACGTAACGAAATCAAGGCGATGGCGCGCGAAGACGTCGGCTTCCTTGCACGCGCCGTCATCTAGGCCGTCATCCTGATTGCAGAGGCAGACAACCTGAGTCGCGTTGATTTGTGAATCCGGCGCACGAATCTTGTGCGTCGGCGGGGACTTTTGGCGCGAGCGGGAATCCGACACACTGTGGTCTTCAGTCAAGCCGTTCAACCGACGTTGATTTTTTTGGCATGACGTTTTCGACAGGAGTTGCATTCATGAGTCTTCCCGCCTTCGGCCTCGGCACGTTCCGTCTCAAGGGCCAAACCGTATTCGATACCGTCACCCATGCGCTGGAATTGGGCTACCGCGCCATCGACACGGCGCAGATCTACGAAAACGAGGCTGACATTGGCCGCGCGCTGGCCGCATCGAACGTCAAGCGTGACGAGCTGTATCTGACGACCAAGATCTGGGTCGACAATTTCTCCCGCGACAAGTTGATCCCGAGCCTGAAGGACAGTCTGTCGAAGCTTGGCACCGATCGGGTCGATCTCACGCTGATTCACTGGCCGTCGCCTGCGAATGCGGTGTCGATGCAGGAGTATCTGGGCGCGTTGCGCGAGGCGCGCGAGCAGGGCCTCACGCGTGCGATCGGCGTGTCCAACTTCACCATCGCGCTGCTTGAGCAGGCCATCGGCATTGTCGGGCCGGGTGAGCTGGCGACCAACCAGATCGAACTGAGCCCGTATCTGCAAAACCGCAAGCTGGCCGAGTTTGCCCGCTCGCAGGGGGTGCCCGTCACGTCGTACATGACGTTGGCTTATGGCAAAGTGCTGAACGACCCGGTGCTGGTGAAGATTGCCGGCAAGCACGGGGCGACCACGGCACAGGTCGCGCTGGCGTGGGCGATGCAGCAGGGGTTTGCCGTCATTCCGTCGTCGACCAAGCGTGAGAATCTGGCGAGCAACATGAAGGCGTGCGACCTGCGTCTGAGCGATGAGGACATGGCGGAGATTGCCACGCTGGATCGCAACGAGCGTCAGGCCAATCCGGCGTCGCTTGCCCCGGCCTGGGACTGAAATATGCGGTAACAGGCGCTTTGCGGGGCGGCGCCATCATCAAGGGTCGAAGATGGTGTCCGGGCGTTCAATCAAGTGCTATCTTGAGCAACATCCTGTCCGGAGACGTCAACGCCATGGCTACCAGCCCTGTAAATCCTGCGTCGGTTCCGCATGCCTCTCCATCGAAAGTTGCCACCGTGATTCGCGTCACGTGTGGCAATTTCATGGAGATGTTCGACTTCTTCCTGTTTGGCTTTTACGCCACCTACATCTCCGCGACGTTCTTTCCGTCGGGCGACGAATTTGCGTCGCTGATGCTCACCTTCATGACCTTTGGCGCGGGCTTCCTGATGCGGCCATTGGGCGCCATCATTCTGGGCGCGTACGTCGACCGGATCGGGCGACGTCGGGGGCTGATCGTTACCTTGTCCATCATGGCGATGGGCACCATTCTCATCGCGTTCGTTCCGGGATTTGCCACGATCGGGTATGCGGCACCGCTGCTGGTGCTGATCGGCCGGTTGTTGCAGGGGTTCTCGGCGGGCGTGGAGTTGGGCGGCGTGTCTGTCTACCTGTCGGAGATGGCGACGCCGGGTCACAAAGGCTTTTACGTGAGTTGGCAGTCGGCGAGCCAGCAGGTCGCGATCATCGTGGCGGCGCTGCTGGGGTATCTGCTCAACAGGTGGCTCACCCCGGGGCAGGTGGCGGACTGGGGCTGGCGCGTGCCGTTCTTCATCGGTTGCCTGATCGTGCCGGTCTTGTTCGTCATCCGGCGTTCGTTGCAGGAGACCGAGGTATTTCTCGCGCGCAAGCATCGCCCGAGCACGCGAGAGATCTTCCGGTCGATGGTCAAGAACTGGGGGCTGGTCGTGGCCGGCACCATGTTGGTGGCGATGACGACCGTGTCGTTCTACCTGATCACCGTCTACACGCCGACGTTCGGCAAATCGGTGCTCAAGCTCTCGACGACCGACGCGCTGGTCGTCACCTTCTGCGTGGGGGTTTCCAACTTCATCTGGTTGCCGGTGATGGGGGCGTTGTCCGATCGCATCGGGCGGCGGCCGTTGTTGATCGTCTTCACCGTGCTCACCATTCTCACGGCCTATCCCACGATGGCGTGGCTGGTTGTGGCGCCGACGTTCGGCAAGATGCTGATCGTCGAGCTGTGGCTGTCGTTTCTCTATGCGAGTTACAACGGTGCGATGGTGGTGGCGCTGACCGAGATCATGCCGGTCGACGTGCGCACGGCGGGATTCTCGCTGGCGTACAGTCTGGCGACGGCGATTTTCGGCGGTTTCACCCCGGCGGTGGCGACGGCGCTCATTAGTCTGTCGGGCAATAAGGCGGCGCCGGGCTGGTGGATGACCTTCGCGGCCGTGTGCGGATTGATTGCGACGCTTGTGCTGTATCGCAAGCGCAGCGCGCCGACCGCTGCGATGGCGTAGTCAGGGCGAGATGGCGCATCGGGGGCCGGAAATCGGCAGTGACGGAATGGGGCGTGAGGCGTGGCGGTCGCGGGGGGCTGTGCGAGAATAGCGCATTGCCGATAGCGGCCAATTGCGCTGTGCGGAGCGAGTCCTGAGGGGCGGGCAACGCGCGGCGGCTTTTCGTCAACGTTTCATGAATCGAGATTTACCCGCGACCGACGAGACCTACATGGGCCTGGCGCTCCAGCAGGCTCGCGCCGCGATGGCGCAGGCAGAGGTGCCGGTCGGTGCTGTGGTCGTTTGCGATGGCCGGGTCGTGGCCGTCGGGCACAACTGTCCGGTGGGGAGCCACGATCCGTCTGCGCATGCCGAGATGCAGGCGTTGCGTGCAGCGGCCCAGGCGTTGGGCAACTACCGTCTGCCCGATTGCGAGTTGTATGTGACGCTCGAGCCGTGCGTCATGTGCGCGGGCGCGATCATGCATGCGCGAATCAAACGGGTCGTGTATGGCGCGATGGATCCCAAGACCGGCGCGTGCGGCAGCGTGGTCGATCTGTTTGCCGAGTCGCGTCTCAACCATCATGCCGAAGTCGTCGGCGGTGTTCTGCGCGACGAGTGCGTCGGCATCCTCCAGACCTTCTTCAGTGAACGGCGTGCCGCAGCGAAGGCACGGCGTTTGTCAGCGGCCGCCGAGGCGGCTGACGAGACTCCAACCCCAACACCGGGATCTTCCAATTGACGCAGACCAAGCTTCTCGAACTGATTGCCCCGTCCGGCTATGCGCCCGATGCCGAGGTTGCCGCGCGCGGCGTGGAGACGCTGGAGCGACTCGGTTACACCGTAAGCAATCGAGAAGCGCTAAAGCGCCGGTATCTTCGCTTTGCGGGCACGGATGCTGAGCGCGTGGCTGAAATCAATCAGTTGGCGCGACGAGATCATCCCGTACCTGAAGTGGTGCTTGCGGTGCGCGGCGGCTATGGTGCCGTGCATCTGCTCGAGCATCTCGATTACGAGGGGCTGCATCGACGGCTGTCTGGCGAGCCGGTCGCGATCATCGGTCACAGCGATTTCACGGCGGTGCAGTTGGCGTTTTTGGCGCAGTCGCATCTGACCACCTTTGCGGGGCCGATGTTGCTGGCGGACTTTGGTGCGGAAGTGCTGAGCGACTTTACCGTCACGCAATTTCAATCGGTGTTGGCTTCGCCCAGTCATGTTGCCGAATGGCAGGGCGATGGTGCGAGCGGTGACATCGACGTATCGGGCACCCTGTGGGGCGGAAATCTGGCGATGGTGTGCAGCCTGATCGGCACGCGGTATCTGCCCCGGATCGAAGGCGGCGTGCTGTTCGTCGAGGATGTGAATGAGCCGCCCTATCGGGTCGAGCGGATGCTGTATCAGTTGCACCAGTCGGGCATTCTGGCGCGTCAGCGGGCGCTGGTGCTGGGGGACTTCTCGCAGTACCGATTGTCCGACTATGACAACGGTTACGACATGTCGACCATGATCGAGAGCGTGCGCAAGGTCATTGGCATTCCGATCGTGACGGACATGCCGTTCGGCCACTGCCCCGACAAGCTGACGTTGCCGGTCGGGGGGAAGGCCAGATTGCAGACGTCTGGCGCGCGCGTCACACTCACGCTTACGGGATATCCCTACATCGCGGCGTGACGCTGGGCTGGACGCCCGGAAAAAGCAAAAACACGGCAAACGAAAGCACGCCGGGTCGCTTCGACGGCCCGGCGTGCTTTTTTGTTGGTTGGTCGTTTTGTTGTGAATTCTGTGAGGTTTAAGGGTTTTTGCCCGGTATTTCGATGAATTTGACGTTCTTCGGAGTGAGTGGTTGATGATGGCTTCGGGGCGTATTGGGCCGAGCGGCCGGGGTGGCCGCGTGCCGCGATGGCGGGGCGACTATACGTCCAGCCGCAGCCTGAATATCTGAATATGGCTATGTTTGCGCGGGTTGATTTGGCTACACTGCTTCGATCGTTTCGCCATCACAAGGATGCCAAGACATCATGGCCAGCAACATCGCAAGTTCCAAGGACTACCCCCGCGACCTGATCGGATATGGGCGTCATGTACCGTTTGCCGACTGGCCGGGGCGTGCGCGCATTGCCGTCCAGTTTGTGCTGAATTACGAGGAGGGGGGCGAGAACTGCGTGTTGCATGGAGATCGCGCGTCCGAGCAGTTCCTGTCCGAGATCATTGGTGCGGCGGCTTACGAGGCGCGGCACATGAGCATGGAGTCCATCTACGAATACGGTTCACGTGCGGGCGTGTGGCGCATCTTGCGTGAGTTCGAGCGTCGAGGGTTGCCGTTGACCGTCTTTGGCGTGGCGATGGCGATGCAACGCCATCCGGAAGTGACGGCGGCATTTCAGGCGTTGGGGCATGAGATTGCGTGTCATGGCTGGCGGTGGATTCACTATCAGAACATCGATGAGGCGACGGAGCGCGAGCACATGCGCATCGCCATCGACATCTTCAAGGAAATGACGGGGAGTGCGCCGCTCGGTTGGTACACGGGCCGTGACAGTCCCAATACGCGTCGTCTGGTAGTCGAGCAGGGTGGGTTTGTATACGACTCTGACAACTATGGCGACGACCTGCCGTTCTGGACGCAGGTGCAGACCAGCGATGGCGAGGTCAAACCGCATCTTGTCGTGCCGTACACGCTTGACTCCAACGACATGCGATTCGCGGCGCCGCAGGGTTTCAACACGGCGGACCACTTCTTCCACTATCTGCGCGATGCCTTCGACGTCCTGTACGCCGAAGGGGACGAGGCCCCGAAGATGTTGTCGATCGGCATGCATTGCCGGTTGTTGGGCCGTCCCGGGCGGTTTGCTGCGTTACAGCGCTTTCTCGATCACATTGAGAAACATGATCGCGTGTGGGTGTGCCGTCGCATTGACGTGGCACGCCACTGGCAGGAGCGTCATCCGTTCGTGGCGGCATGAGCCCGTGAGGATGAGTGAGGCGACTGCGTCTGGAGCGGCGTAGTTTGCTGGTATTGAAATGGAATCCGACAGGCGTCATCGGGCTGTGCGAGGAGTGCAGCGGGGCGCCACCTTTGTTCTTCAGGAGAGCGGTAAATGAACGCCCCGTTGCCTATGACCCAACGTACCGTTGCCGAGCTGTCGGCGCTGCCGCGAGCTGAGTTCGTCGCTGCGCTCGATGGCATTTTCGAGCATTCCCCGTGGGTGGCTGAAGCGGCCTGGGAGGACCGGCCGTTTGCGACTGTCAATGCATTGCACGACGCGATGTGCCAGGCGGTGATCGATGCGGGGGAAGGCCCGCAACTCGATCTCATTCGGGCTCACCCGGAGTTGGCGGGTAAGGCGGCAGTGCGTGGTGAGCTGACGGCGGAGTCCACGCGCGAACAGGCGGGCGCGGGCCTCGATCAGTGCAGCGCTGAAGAATTCGGGCGTCTGACCGAACTCAATGCGGCGTATAAGGCCAAGTTCGGTTTCCCGTACATTCTGGCCGTGCGTGGTCATACGCGTACGAGCATCATCGAAAACTTTGCTGCCCGACTTGAAAACAGCCGGGCGGACGAGATCGAAACCTGTCTGCGGCAGATCTTCCGAATCGCGGGATTCCGTTTGGAGGATTTGGTGCGCGATTAAGCGATTGAGCGGCAAAGCGTCCAAGGCGCGAACCGATAGGGCAGACGTCCGTCTGCCAGCGCGTATCAACTTATCATCGTAGTTACCGTTTCAGACTTTACCGAATCATCAGGAGTTGGCATGGCCCTCGCCCCGCAAGACCCGAACGCACCGGAATTTGTGCGCCGTTACGTCAATCTGGCCGATCCGCGCCTGGGTGCGCAGGCACTTGAGGCCAGCGACGAGTTCTTCGCGGCCAAAGAGCGCATGCTCAATCCCGATCCGGCCGTCTTCATCCCTGGCAAGTACGACGACAACGGCAAGTGGATGGATGGTTGGGAGACGCGTCGCAAGCGCGTGAACGGTTATGACTGGTGTGTGGTCAAGCTGGCGCGTCCGGGCGTGTTGTTTGGTGTCGATCTGGACACCAGCCACTTCACGGGCAACTTCCCGCCGGCCGCGTCCCTTGAGGGCTGCTACAGCCTGGACGGCGCACCGGACGAGACCGCCGAGTGGTTCGAACTGCTTGCCTCGACCACGTTGCAGGGCAATTCGCATCACTACCATGCGATCACCAGCCAGCGCGCGGCGACGCATGTGCGTGTGAACCTGTACCCCGACGGCGGT
>NZ_JAELTP010000329.1 GCF_016428915.1 Pandoraea sp. ASV26 | reverse complement strand
AACTCGCATAGCGATGAATAATACTGACGGGTAATGAAAACAGGAGCAGTGCCGCAAACCCTCCGAGGTATGCCTGGTAGCTTTGGCAGCCAGCAACAACCACAGCAGCAACATCAGCAGCAGCAGCAACAGCAACAACCAGGGCGTTCTGTTTCAAGCAGGTTACCAAACGGCAAGCTAGGTAGGAAGGCACTGCTGGTGTATAGCGATGCATTGCGAGGCTGACGGCCGTCTTCATGTAGCAGGAAACACCAACTCAGGTTGGGCCTTTGGTGGCGGCGGTGCACCAATGGGAAATGCCAACTTCCAGAATCAAACGCGTCAAATGGGTGGTAACCTGAGCTTTGCCCAAAGCTTGAGCGGGTCCCAACCAGCAGCACCACTCGACATGTCGTATGTTCTTTCCCATTTCCCTTCAAGACCAACAAACTTGTATCTCGCCGACGCGCACTTGGGCCACATCAAGCTATACAAC
>NZ_JAELTP010000328.1 GCF_016428915.1 Pandoraea sp. ASV26 | reverse complement strand
ATGTAGCATTAAAAGTAACACCTACAGGATTTCCGAAAATTAATCAAGAGATTAATGAAAGAACGCAAAATGATTTAAAAGTAGCAGAAATGATTGGATTACCAATTGCGTTTCTTGTATTACTATTTTCGTTTGGTAGCCTTTTGGCATCAATTTTACCGATTTTGAATGGGGCGCTTAGTGTTATTAGCACGATGGGTATATTGTATTTTATCGGTGTGGATAAAGAACTTTCTATTTTCGTGTTAAACGTTGCACCGATGATTGGACTTGCACTATCTATTGATTTTGCGCTATTATTTGTGAACCGTTTTCGAGAGGAAGTTGCTAAACGAACGGTAAAAGAAGCGATAGCAATTACATATCAGACGGCAGGACGTGCAATTGTATTTTCAGGATTATGCGTATTTGTTGGGTTGTCAGGTTTGTTTTTCTTTAAGATAGATTATATTCAATCTGTCGCGATTAGCGGAATG
>NZ_JAELTP010000327.1 GCF_016428915.1 Pandoraea sp. ASV26 | reverse complement strand
TCGAATGTTGCCGTGAGTATCCTTGTTTGAACGCCATCCGGTTTAGGTTCATGAATCACCACTGCTAACTTCGAACTCCAGGGTTTCCTGCTGCACGAGCTGTCAATGATGCCGAGAGCTTCGCCGTTTCCATCACCATCCTCCAGCGATGACACCGTCTTGCTCCTCTTCTCCACAATCGTGAAGCGCGGGCCAAAGAACGTGCCGTTTGGATTGCTATCCTGTTTCACCAGAAGCCTGTTGTCCGGGTCTCCGTCGCCTGCGGCACGCTTTATGTGGTCCACGCTGCCGCATTTATCTTCTCTGCCATCAGCGAACGCAGTAGCCAGGTCTTTGAACGAGAAGTCAACGCTCGTCTCATTATGCGGCAGTTCTACAGGCATTCAAACCATGAGACAGGTGTTAGCAAAACCGAAAACCACTGTAATAAGTAAGCGGAGAGATTGGAAATTGGCATGCGCTAACCTAAGTGTGCA
>NZ_JAELTP010000326.1 GCF_016428915.1 Pandoraea sp. ASV26 | reverse complement strand
GTCATTTGACAATGACGTGAGTTTCTGTTCACAGTCTGTATTCCAGGACCCAATTTGTTGTTCTAAGGTCCGAATGTGCTGTGATAATGCTAAGGAGACGGCGCTATCGCACATCCCAGCTGTGTCCAAACGAGGTTTCTCATTGACCAAACTGATTGTCTGGGAAAGTGACTCTGGAACGCCATATATCTCAGGATAAATTGCTTGCCACATTCCCGTTACATCGAGGTGGATAGCATTATCACAACTTCTTCAGTCTTTTGGCGGATCAGGTCAAGACCGCCAAGGTTCTGTGCTTCGATGCCAAAGCTGAGCGGTATCGGGTATTCGATCAGCTCAGACGCAGTGCTCGTTTGGCTTGCTTCTGATTCTAGAGGCTCTAATGAAACGTTTGTTGTTTCCAATATTAATCTCAAGTGTGTATACATGTGATGCAAAATGCGGTGCCGAAACGTTTTAATGGCAGGAAGACCAAGG
>NZ_JAELTP010000325.1 GCF_016428915.1 Pandoraea sp. ASV26 | reverse complement strand
CAGCTGGGGAGCGTCGGGATTCTCCTTGGAGAGGATTCTGAGAAGACGCTCGGTGCCACCGAGAAGAGACTTTTCGTGACGCTCAGAGGTGCCAATCTAACGGAAGTTAGTAAGTGAGAGAAGGAAACGGCAAAACAAAACAAAAAAATACATACCTGCTTGATCATGCTGGCGCGCTTGGGGATCTGAGCGCAAATGTTCTTATCAAACAGAGTCTGGGTCAGAACCTCAATTGTGCGGTGTTTGCCCTCGATGCCGAGCTCCTTGGCCTTGACGTAGACACCAATAGAGTCAACATTGTCAACGCTACCCTTGCTTATGGCCTCGGATTGGACCCATTCGCCCAGGTCATCGTAGACAGTCCTGCCAGAGCCCTCGCCATCATCGTCAATATTGAGCTTGCCCTTGAACTCCTCAGGCAGCTGAGCCTGACGCTGTCTCTTATACACATCTCCGAGCCCACGAGACTATCTTGTG
>NZ_JAELTP010000324.1 GCF_016428915.1 Pandoraea sp. ASV26 | reverse complement strand
GAATATGCCACAGGCATCTTGGCGCTGGTCTTCTTACCAGGCATGAGGCTCTACCGCATCACATGAGTACCATCCGCGGAAACATGCCGTTATATTCAATTAATTACGGTCCCTTGTAAAACATAGCGCATTTGGTACTGAGACAGAGTTGCGATTACATGCTCCCCGAGAATCTTCTCGAATTCTTGTAATTGCTTTCGCTATGAGTCTCCCGCTTTGAGCCGCGCTGCGCAAGTCTGCCTGACATATGCCCCACGATACCCTCCGTCGACGTATTCAGCGCCCACTATAATTCTTGCCGATACTTAAACACCTTACTCCCCATTCGCACATTTCGCCGCCGCATCAAAGCTGTTGTGATTTTCAGTCAGGTAAAAGGAATATATAAAATTATGTATGTTTGTGAAGCAAAACCAATGCATCATTATAAACGAGGAGAAAGAATTTCATTATGCACCTTTCGGCACGGCAGTAGAC
>NZ_JAELTP010000323.1 GCF_016428915.1 Pandoraea sp. ASV26 | reverse complement strand
AGAGAGATGTGCTAGATCCCTCAGCGGTCAGTTTTTCCGTACTAGGGTTCGAAATTGTACCGAGGGACGTGGCAGCTCCGCTGTAGAGCTTGCCGTAGTTGTATTGCATCACACGACGATGGAAGTTCATCAGCTGCACGACTCGGGTCTGGACCTCGGATGGCTCGGGCATGTTTTCAGGCCAAGCAAATTGAGCAGGGCGCTCGTTTCCTTTGCGTAACAAACCCTTGAGCTTCTTCTTAACCTTGTCAGTCTCGTCTTTGGCGGCGTTGGAGTCGTCGAGAAGGTCCTTGCGAATAGTGATGAAATCTTGCGGGATGTCCTTGCGGCCGAGGAAAGACGCTGCCCAGATCTGTGCACTGGTAGTGACTCGTCGTTCGGAGCTGCTGTAGACGTGGACTTCGTCCAAGATGTCCCTATTCATCAACATGAGATCATTGCGCATGTTCTCGCCCAGCTCCTGAGATTGATATCTGGC
>NZ_JAELTP010000322.1 GCF_016428915.1 Pandoraea sp. ASV26 | reverse complement strand
GAGGAAGCATCCAACGAACATGAGTTTAGCGATCTCGTGATAAACATGTCCAACAATAATTTACATAAAGGTCGCATTCGGATCTGTGCCGACCCGAACATAAAATATGCGGGTGCCTGCGTAACGTTTTCTTCGTGGACGAACATCGGCTAGGCAATTAGAAATTAGCTCCACTCAGCCAATTGAGTTGGTTGTAAATGGGAACTGGCAACAGATTCGGATTCTGATCTCAGGACGATAGGACAACATAGCCAGAGAGGTAAAAAGTCTTCTTCCTGCGAGAAATGACCTCTAGACTTAGTCCAGGTATTGTGTGCCATGTAGTTCAATTCGTCCACATGTCGACGGAGGTTGTGTCTGAGTGGCGCTCTTGAGCTTTACTGTTGGCTCCCCCCCTGGCGAATTGGATATGCTCCGGCGCTGACAATGAACCTGCATAATCCACACGTGTGTACGTCGTATGTGTTGCAGTGCAAGAA
>NZ_JAELTP010000321.1 GCF_016428915.1 Pandoraea sp. ASV26 | reverse complement strand
AAGTCTAATGCATCATCATATGCACTCACTAACAAGGCAAAGGAGAAATGGGTGCGCCATTCCCCACGTTCTAGTGATCCTTGGCATCAAGAACTCTACGCCGAGCGCCCAAGCTGTTTGCGGCGCGTTTATTCCGTCAGATGTGAGCGGCAGCCTGATCACCTTTTTCCAACGGTGGATCATCGTGCTTGCCACTTCCCCATGCCACGCCAATTCTCGGTTCCACCGCTCCAGGCTACAATATTCTCTGAAATCTGTTTGGTTATTGGCCATCTGGGCACTTTTCTGGGTCTCTTGGCTTCTTCTTATGGGGCTCTCCCGAAGCATCTAAATAAACCCGAGAGCGCCCTGCCCATGACGTCCTATGAACAAGTTCTTACCACTGTTTCCAGCTAGAAGCAAACTAAGATATTACCTCCGACGAGTATCTTTTTAATTCCAAGCCTGAAGGAAAGTTGTTGACTCGGTCTGTGTACGGA
>NZ_JAELTP010000032.1 GCF_016428915.1 Pandoraea sp. ASV26 | reverse complement strand
GGTCTTCCCGGTTTGACGGGGGGAGATCTCCAGGTAGGCGATACGCGTCATGCGGCCACCTTCAGCGCGGTGTATTTGTCGTATGCGCGGTCGAGCTTCACGTCGTAGAGGTTCGCGGCGAAGTCTTTGCCGTTGAACAGCTCCGCAACCGTTGCCCATTTCTTACCCTTCATGGCCTTGAGCAACGCAGGATCTGCCAGGACGAAGCGAACAAACGCGTCGAGCTGCGCCGCTTCGCCGGTGCGCATCAGGTCGACGAAGTCTTCGACGCTCTGGTAGCCCAGACGCTCCCAGTGATACGCCATGATTTGGAACGCCCCCCAGCTCGCAGATGACAGCGCGCTCGGGCGGTGGATCGTGCAAGCGTCGGCGAGCCGTTTATGCTCGCCGGCGCCGCCCACGTAGCCGCCACGCGCCTGATTGACGAGATTCGGGTAGCGCTGCGCGAGCGCTGGCGCATCGAGGCCGGCCGTGCCGACTTCCCGGTACATGATGTGTCGCTCGTACAAGATGACGGGCCGGCCGTCCGGCAGGAACCCGCAGCCCCGGCTCTCCACTTCGTTGACGGCGCGCACGACGGCGAGCTCGACGCCGAGCTTGTCGGCGGCAGCGGCCAGGTCAGCGGCCGTCAGGTGTCCCGGTGCTCGAGCACCAGAGGCGAGAGCCTGTTGCGTCTTCGCGCCGGCGATGCCGTCCACCACCAGGCCGAAGTGCTGTTGCACGTCCATGACGGCGGCGGCGGTGGCGGGGCCAAACCAGCCATCGGAGGAAATGGCTGCACCGTAGGTATTGAGCGCGGTCTGCAGCGCGCGCACGGCGGCGCCGTGGTCGCCCTGACGCAGAACGTTAGCGAGCGTGGTCATGGGTCTTTCTCAGTAGACGGGTGATGGGGTTGTCGTAGCCCATGCCACAGCGGAACAGGTCGACGACGTTGCCGCGCACGGCAACGATGGCGGCACACAGGACGGCGTTGATTGCCAGCGAGGTCACGTCGACTGGCATGGGAGCGCCGAAAATCGTGCGGATCGGCACGGAGCCAGTGATGAGGATGAGCGCGTACGCCAGGCGCGAAGCCCAAGGCCGGTGACAGCCCGACGCGCGCCGGAACATCAGCAGTCGCAGCGCAATGACTGCGCACAGCACGGCGTTGAGGATGGTGAGCGTGTTCACGACTTCGGCCCTCCCTTGAAGGTGTCAAAGAGCTTCTCGGGGTTCGCCGCGCGCCGAATGAGCCACATCAGCAGCTTGATGATGACCGCCGAGGCCACTAGCGCACCGACGGCCGCATTGACCTGGATGCGCTCGGGCAACGCCCAGCCGATCAGATCGGCAGCGAGGCGCGCCGACAGGCATCCGGCGACGAACGAGATGAGGAAGAACGCCAGGCGCTTGAACGGCGCCAGGTCATCGGAGGCCAGCACGAAAACACCTGCGCCGGCGAAGGCTCCCATTACCACGGCGGCGTCTACGCCGGGGAACAGGGAGAGCACGGCGACACCGGCCGTGGCGACCGTGGCGTTAGTGGTAACGGGTTCAGTCATGGTCAGTCCCACAGTTGCACGGTCTTTTTCTCAGCCTGTGCGGGTTGGTCGGGTAGTTCGATAAGGTGGCCGTGGGGCAGGATCGGGCCGAGGTCGGCGAGGCCGGGGTTCGCCGCGAGCGTGGCTTCCACGACGCCCTGCGTGCGGCCGAAGACGCGCCAGCAGATCGCGTCCAGGGTGTCGTTCTGCATTGCCCGAACGCGCATCAGATAAGCTCCACGGTGGTCCGCGACACGCCGACGATGTCGTTGATCGCCCAAGCCGCGTCGCGCCGCAGCTCGTCGGCACCAGGGCGAGTCACCTCGTCCTCTTTGCGCCCGGCAGCCGTCGCATCGAAGTTGCGGTACCGCTCGATGAGGTTGGCGTTGCCCCAGCAGAACACGGCGCGTGTATAGCGCAGCTCGAGCGCGGTCTTCCCGTCGATCTCTGCCACTGGATTGCCGCCCACGGTCTTCACGTCGGCGAGCGACGTGTAGCCCTCGGCCGTGCGCTGTGCGCGCCAGGCCGCCAGCGCACCGTTGACATACAGCATCGCCTCCTCGACTTCAGCCTTGAGGCGCGGCGCCGTGACTGTCCCGTCAAGACGCTGGACGTCACGCATCGCGTCGAGATCGATGTCGGGAAAGAACGTGTCGTTCTTGATCGTGACGCCGGCGTCCGGGATTGGGGCAGGGGCGAGGAAGGACATGCGATGGTTCCTGTCGGTAGTGGGCGGTGGAGGGGGGCTTCGGCGTTGGCAATCAAGCCTGCGTCCGCCCCCCTGCCGCCCGGCGCGGGGTACGCTCGGTGTCAACCGCCGTCGTTTCCGGCGGCGGTCGAAGTCTGGTTGCGGAGCTTCGTCTCCAGGCGCTCGATTTCCTTGATGACGCCCACGTTCTTGTTCAGTTCGAGGGCACGCTTCAGGCGGGCGAGAGAAGCGGCGGGGTCCTTGTCGATCTGTGCCAAGCCGATCTCCTTGTAGAGCTTCGCGCGCACCTGATCCGGCATGTCTTCACCGTCGGTCAGGCGTGCAACGGCGAGCAGACTCGGGATGTCGACTTCGCCGTTGATCGCGCGCACCTTGCGCGCCATGTCCGCGAACTCTTCGGTGATGACGCATGCCGTAGTCCGCGTGTACGGCTCGGGCATCTTCAGACCGTACTGGATGGCGTGCGCCGCGATAGGCAGCGCGCCGGCGTAGTCGCCGACGTCGATGCGCCACACGAGTACGTTCATGACGACGTCGTCTTGCACGCCGCGCCCGCTCGAGAGCACGCCGTCCACCCACGCGGCATACATCGGCAGCATCTCGCGTTTGGCTTCGGCCTTCTTCTCCGTTGACTGGATACCGCTCAGTTGCCGCTTGTGCTGTGCTAGCTGCATCAGTTGCTGCTCGTAAGCGGTGGCGACGATGGGCTCATCGGAGTTCGCCGCGGCGGCGGTAGCGCGCGCCGCGGTGACCCGCATGAAGTGCTGTTGTGCGGGCGACGGCATGGTTACTCCGGAACGATCTCGATGTTCTCGACGAGGCAGCCGAGGCCGTAGTCTTCGATCACGAACGCGTCGTTGCTCGACTCGAAGTTCTCGATACGGTCGCGCTTCGGGTTATCGATGACCGAACGGCGGCGGCCACCGTCTTGGAAGTAGATCGAGATGTTGTCGAAGCGCGTGATCATGAACGCGTTGGCCGGGAAGAAGGGGACCATGACCGCCGGTCGACCGCCCATCGCCTTCTGGCTCATGATGATCTGACCGGCCAACTGTTCGGTCGGCGCCTGCTGACGGTTGATCATCGGGAAGTATTTCTCGTGCGCCAGCGCACGGCCGCAGAGCACAACGAGGTCGGTGTCTTCGCGGTGCCACGGGTCGACCAGACTCGACAAGGCGTCGTACACAGCGGCGTCGAGGTTGCCGTAGTCGCCATCCTTGCCGATGACAACCTTTCCGGCCGTCTTGCCGTGGTCCATTACCCGGGCCGGTGCCTGCTCGCGGTATTTCTGCAGCCAGCCTTTGTTGACGTCCTGCAGCAAGGGGTTCGCAACGCGGTCCGACGTGGCTGCGCGCGACACACCGTTGAAGCCGATCAACATGCGGTCGAGCGCCTGGCGGACCAGGAGCGCGTCACGCACGCGTGCTTGGAAGTCAGGGAATTTCGCCCAGGCGTCGAGCTTGGAGTATTTGAGGTGCGAATCGAAGTTGGTCTGCGTGCAGACGTAGCCGTTCGGATCGAGGTCCGTCGGATCGATCGTTTCGCGATCCTTGAGATCGGTGTTGGTGGTGCTGGCCAGCGGCGAGCCGACGCCGAGGCCGAGCTTCTCGCCTTGTTGTTCGGTCACGCCGATGACGTTGATGCGACCGAGGAACTCGGTCGATTCCTGCATCTTGGTTTCGAGCGTCTGTTGAACGGACGGTGCGACCGAGAATTTCTCAGTGGCGCTTTCGACGCCGTTCAGCTTCTCAAGCTGGCGCAGATAGCCATTAAAGGCGATGCGGGTTTCCTTGCGCATGTGTGCTTCTCCGGTACGGTGGGTTTGCGTGTGGTGGTGTCGGGACAGCGATCAGCAGTCGGTCAGCTCGGCGGACTTGGAGCCGCCAGTGGCGGCGGTGCGCGGTGCGCTGCCGTCGGTGTCGGAGAGCTTCGTCACGAGCGCGTCGTGGTCCGCGCGCAGTGTTTCCAGCGCCTCCGCGACCGGCTTCATGGCCTCGGTCATGTTCGCGCTGAATTGCTCCATCGCCTTGGCGACCGCTTCGGCGCTGGCTTTTGCCATCATCTCGGCGGTGAACTGTTGCGGCGTCTCACCGGCAGTCGAACCGGTCGCCGGGGGCGTGGTAGGCGTGGGCTTTTTGCCCAGCAAGCCAGCAGTGAAGCGCTCGAGCATCGACGCGCTGGAGCCCTTGAGGGTCAGCGTGACTTCGCCGCCGCCGCCGGTCTCGTCTTCGTACTCAATCAGAGCAGGCTCTGCCGCCGTGAACAGGTTCTCCGGGCGCTGCTTGCGGCCGGCCAGCGGGCTGTTCTTGGCGTTGGCGCTGAATGCCAGCATCTCCGTCCCAAGGCTCGCAGGGTTGTCCGTCACAGCCAGGCCGACCAGGTATGCCTTGCCGCTATCCGCGAAGTCCGGGTCCACCTCGATGGACGAGAAGACCTTCTGGCGATCTTTCGTCGTCATGGCCACCAGGGCATCGGTCGGATCGAGCTGCGCGAGCAGTTGCAGCTTGCCCTCGGCGTTCGTTTCGGTTTTGAGCGCGATCACATCGCCGTACGCCTTGAAGGGGCCGTCCGGGACGATGCCGCGAATGTGTTCCAGGTTAATGCGCGCGCCGTACTTGTTCGTGTCGTACGTCGCGGCCATCTCTTGAATCATTTGCTTCGTGATCGTGCGACCGTCAGTCGTGGCGCCTTCGGTGGCGACGCGAAAGAACTTCGTTTTCTTTGCCATGTTGGGTTTTCCTCGGGGTGAGCGTTCAACATGGCCCATGTTCGGCGTCGGCCGCGCGCGGGGCAACGCATCGGTGTTGTGCCCGAACGCCTTACAACACGGCTGCGTCGACCATACGCGCGCGCGTGGGCAACCTGTCGGCATGACACAACAGCACGTCACTGACACCGATCCACGCGTTGAGGCGCGCAACCTGTATTTCGCAGGATGGCGTGTCGCACGCATCGCCGAAAAGATCGGCGAGAAGGCGTCGACCGTGCATAGCTGGAGCCGACGCGACAAGTGGAAGGAGACTGCGCCGGTCGACCGCGTCGAGCTATCGCTCGAGGCCCGAATGATCCAGCTCGTGCGCAAGGAAAACAAAGAGGGGAAGGACTTTAAAGAGATCGATCTTCTGGGGCGGCAGATCGAACGCATGCAACGCGTTCACAAGTACCAGCAGACCGGAAACGAAGTCGACCTGAATCCGAAGATCGCGAGCCGCAACAGCGGGCCGCGCAAGAAGCCAGAGAAGAACAGCATCAACGAGAAGCAGTTGGGCCAGCTTCGCGATGCGTTCATGGATTCGATGTTTGGCTATCAGCGGGCCTGGTATGAGGCCGGCCTGTTGCACCGCATCCGCGACATTCTCAAGAGCAGGCAGATCGGCGCGACCTGGTACTTCGCCCGCGAGGCGTTCATTGATGCCCTGGACACGGGCCGTAACCAGATTTTCCTGTCGGCCAGTAAGGCTCAGGCGCACGTCTTCCAGCAGTACATCAAGCAATTTGCTAAGGATGCGGCAGACGTCGATCTCAATGGCTCGCCGATGCATCTGCCGCACACCGGCGCGAACCTGTATTTCCTCGGCACCAACGCGCGCACGGCGCAAAGCTATCACGGCAATCTGTATTTCGATGAGTACTTCTGGACGTCGAAATTTCAGGAACTGCGCAAGGTGGCGTCCGGCATGGCGATCCACAAGCACTGGCGCCAGACGTACTTCTCAACGCCATCCAATCTGGCGCACGAGGCATATCCGTTCTGGAGCGGGGCGCTGTTCAATCGTGGCCGCAAGAAGGAAGAGCGCATCCAGCTCGACCTTTCTCACACCGCGCTCGCACGCGGGGTGCTTTGTCCGGACGGCCAGTGGCGGCAGATCGTCACGGTGGAAGATGCGCTGGCGGGCGGGTGCAACCTGTTCGACCTCGAGCAACTGCGCCTCGAGTACGGTCCCGATGAGTTCGCCAACCTGCTCATGTGCCAGTTCGTGGATGACGTGCTGGCCGTCTTCAAATTCAGCCTGTTGCAGGGCTGCATGGTCGACAGTTGGGAGGTGTGGGAAGACTACATGCCGTTCGCGGCCCGCCCGTTTGGCTATCGGCAGGTGTGGCTCGGGTATGACCCCAGCGGCGGCAGCGGCATGGGCGACTCGGCCGCGCTGGTGGTGCTGGCGCCGCCGGCGGTGCCAGGCGGTAAGTTCCGGATCTTGGAACGCATCCCGTTTCGCGGCCTCGACTACGAGGCGCAGGCTGCGGCGATCAAGAAGGCTACCGAGCGCTACACCGTGACGTTCATCGGCATCGACCGCACCGGCATCGGCGACGCGGTGTACCAACTCGTGAAGAAGTTCTTCCCGGCGGTGGTCGGCTTCACCTACTCGCCGCACGTCAAAACGCAGCTCGTGATTAAGGCGCACGACGTCATGAGCAAGGGCCGGCTCGAATTCGACGCCGGACACACAGACATTGCCCAGTCGTTCATGGCGATTCGAAAGACATCGACCGCCGGCGGCGGGCAGATCACTTACAAGGCGGACCGGTCGGCACAGGCGAGCCACGCGGATATTGCGTGGGCGACGATGCACGCCCTATCGAACGAGGGTATCGATGGGCAGATCGGCACGAACCAGAGCTTTATGGAGATGTACTCGTGAGCAAGAATCGAAATGCGCGGTACCGCGCCCGCCTGGCAGACGCCCCGGCACCGTCAGCCACGGCGGCAAATGCACCAGGCGTCGAGGCATTCACGTTCGGCGATCCCGTCGCGGTGCTCGATAAACGGGAGATCCTGTCTTACCTCGAGTGCATGCGGCTGTCGAAATGGTACGAGCCACCCTTGTCCTGGGACGGCCTGGCGCGATCATTTCGCGCGGCGCCGCACCACAGCTCGGCTATCTACGTGAAGCGCAATATCCTGGCGTCGACGTTCATTCCCCACAAGCGCTTGACGCGGGCGGAATTCCGGGAGTTCGCACTCAACTACATGGTGTTCGGCAATGCGTACTTCGAGCTGCGCAAGAACCGGCTCGGTGGCCCGCTCGCGCTGAAGACGTTGCTCACGAAATACACCCGGCGTGGCCTGGATCTTGAATCGTATTGGTGGGTGCCCGAGGTGGGGCAGGATTCGATGTTTGCCAAGGGCGACGTGTTCCATCTGATGGAGGCCGACGTCGAGCAGGAGGTGTATGGACTGCCGGAGTACTTGCCCGCTCTCAACGCCGCCTGGCTAAATGAGTCCGCAACGCTGTTCCGCCGACGCTACTACAAGAACGGCAGCCACGCGGGCTTCATCCTGTACATGACGGACGCGGCGCAGAGCCAGCAGGATGTCGATGCGCTGCGCGATGCTCTGAAGAGCTCGAAAGGGCCGGGCAACTTCCGCAACCTGTTCATGTACGCGCCGAACGGCAAGAAGGATGGCATGCAGATCATCCCCGTGTCCGAGGTGGCTGCGAAGGACGAGTTCTTCAACATCAAGAACGTGACGCGCGACGATCTGCTGGCGGCACATCGCGTGCCGCCGCAGCTCATGAGCGTGATCCCGAACAACACAGGTGGGTTCGGTGACGTAGAGAAGGCCGCGAAGGTCTTCTGGGTCAATGAGATCATGCCGCTCCAGGAGAGCATGAAAGCCGTGAACGACTGGCTTGGTGAAGAGGTGATGCGGTTCGAGCCGTATGCGCTCGCAAGCAGCGACAAGGCGGCATAGGCCGCCTCGCCGCGTATGCCTATAGGGTATGGGGTGTAGGGGCGGAGGCGGGCGTCTGGCGGGCTGTAACGTGCGCTGCGACGAGATCATAGAGTTCCTCGGCCGCTTTTCTCGCAGCCGGGATCTCGAGGTTTCGGAACGAGACGAGCCTGTCGCTCGCGGTGAACTCCGCGCCTTGCTCGGCGCGCGCGTGGCGACGGAAAATTGTGATTGCCGCGTCCCGAAGCTCGACCCCGCCAACCGATAGCAAATCGTCCACGGCTGGCGGATACGAGATGTGATCCCACTCCACGTCGGCGAGTTTCGTGCGACAGGTCACGGTGACGTATGGAACCTTCTGCCTCTCGCAATGCGCGAACCACAGATTCACGCTTTCAGTTGAGTCCCGCGCGCCCTTCCGAACCTCCACGAATTTCCGCATCTCGCGTCGCTCCGGTTAGGCCGGGAGCATGTGGTGCGACTGAGCGTACTCGCGCAGCGCATCGTTCATGCGAGTCTGCCAGCCGTCGCCGGTGGCCTTAAATGCATCGACCACATCGCGGTCGGCTCGCATATTGAGCGTCACCTTGCGTTCGTTTTCCGGCAGCGCAGGACGCCCGCGTCGTTTGAGTAGGGCATCGGTGCGCTCTTTCCCGAGGGCTTTCGTCAGCACCTCACGCGCCGGGCGCATCTTCTTCAGTTGGGCGTCGGTGAGCGGCGGGCTGTCCGGATCGGACTGCGCCGCACGCGTGATCGCCGCGTCTTCGGCGTCGGTCATCGGTTGGATCTTACGTTTCGTCGTCATATCGCTTTACCTCGCGTTGATTGGCTTTGCGAAGGCTAATAACTCGAATCGCTTCGCCACGCACAGTGAACACCAACACATGAACCCGGTCGCCGATCAGGCCGAGGGCGACAAACCGTTCTTCGTTGTAGGCCCGCCGATCGTCAATTTCGACGAGCGCGGTGTCCAACTCAAACGCTTCAGCAAGTGCCAGTGAGAGGCCGTGCTTCTCTCGGTTCGCTTGATCTTTGGTCGGGTCGAATTCGATGTCCATGTAATTATTGTATGGGCATTAATTATCGCCGTCAACGATTTTTTGTGTTGGCAATAATTTCTCGACTGACGGGGCATCGGGCGTCGGGCCCCCGCGTGTCGGACGCATGCGGTCAACCCCCGCTTCTGCGACGCATGGCTCATCAAGCAGCCGTGAACGAAGCAACTCGATGGCGACGAGCCACCCGCCCACATCCTCGCGCCAAGCGGCGCGGATTATCTCCATGTCCTCCCGGCACGCCAGCAGAACACCGTGCATCCGGTGGATCTCCCAGAGCAGTTCCCGCACCTCGGGCGATGGCGCGCGAGTCCAGACCGCGCGCAAATCCTGGCTGGTCAGGGCACGGCGTTCGGGGGTAGTGGGGCGGCGCGAGCGCATGGCATGAAAACACTGTATGTATGAACAGTATTCTAGCGCAATATCGAGACCGCATGAGAGCCGCTACAACGGGCTACCGGTCTGGGAAGGGGCAGGCATGGACGAGGGGACGGCAGGCCGTTGTAGGGGCGGGCAGGCCCATTGTCACCGCCGTTCTTTTGCCACCCACCCTATCCCCAACCCCCAGCGCGCGCGGTCATGACCCCGCCACGCCTGCGCGCTTGATACAACACTTTTTATGCACTTTTGCGCCGACCGCCGAGGCCCGCCAGCAGGGGCGCGGCAGCGCATTCCGGTGTGCAAGGAGCGTGTGCACTTTCGTGCGCCAAGCTCATGCGCTTGGGTGTTTTGAGTCTGAAGCTAGGATAAACGCCTCAGTGACTATCGGCGCGAGCGCTGACAGCAATTCATTCAGACTCTTTTGCAGACCTTCCCAAGTCTGGCGTACTTCGGCTAAAGCGTTGCGGCGAAACAGAGCTAACGCCTCTCTACTTAACGCTAGGTCGCCTTGGTCCCCAAATGTCTGCACCATTGCGGCCGAAGAGAGGAGGCGGTTGGAAAACTGCTGAGAATGGACAAGCTCGTTGCGAAGAGACTTGTAATCTGTCACCGATTCGACGACCGCTGCCAGTGCCGAATGAACGGTGCCATACAGCCGTTCCGACTTTTGGTTCACGACCCGGTTGCACCCGGTACTTTCGAGTATGTTCGTCGGAATTAGAATTGCCTGCCCGGCCAGTTTGTGGGCGCGATCGACCATGCCCACCGCACGAATTAGAAAATTCTCATAATGGTAAATGAGCAACTCACGGGCACTTTCCTCAGACAGTTGCAAGTTCTCCAACTGCTTCTCAACTAGCTTGATGGAGCTAAATCCCTTGTCGATCTCGTCCGCTCGAGCAAAGAGTTTGTATGCGTAGTTTTCGGGGTTATTGAGCTGTACATGTTCAGCCTCTTGGTTGGGTGCCGCATTATAGGCAGCCAGCATTTTCCGGATGACCTGCTTATATACGGGAAGCAACGGCAGAAACGCGACATGATCGGAGATCAGGGGGATTGGTTCGTCCATAATGTGGCGCCATCGGCCAAGATTATTCGTTTCCAGAAGACGAAGAGAACTCTCGACGTGTGGTGACAAGATGGGAAAGTTCAGCCGTCAGGCGCTCGAGGCTGCAGGATAGGCCGGTTGTTTGGCGCAGTTCTGGAAATGCGAGTCCGATAAGTGTCATGGCGAATAATCCGACTTCAAAGGCGAATTTGAGCGTTGCCACGAAGAGATCGCCATCGGCATGAATGTATGTGAGGCTGAGCAGCGACTTGCCATTGCCGATAGGCTGGTGGCTCAAGTTCGAAAATAGAGCCTCGGAATTCGGGTGGGCTCCAAAGTCAATCGCTGTCTGATGCAAATACTTAGCCCACTGGGCCCCCGCCGCGCTTCCTTTCCCAAGCTTCTGGGCGATCTGTGACACGGAAAATTCTCTGGACCACGCCCGTCGGCCGGCAGCGTCAGTAGAGGGGGGCTTTGAGCCCCATCGTTCGGACGCGGCTGCATCGCTGGTCAGATACCACGCGTACATCGCCATCTCTGTTGCCGCCCGCCCGGTAGCATATACAGGGAGGCAGTGCCCGGCCTCGGCGGAGCGAGCTGCGGCTAACCAATGGTTTGTAGCCGTGATGGCCAACAAGCGGGCTATTTGATCAGAACGTTGAAGTACACCGGAGATCAACTCCGTATTGCACTTGGTAAGTACCTCGAAGATATCGGAAAGGCCCTTGTGCCAATCTGCCGTGTGAACGAACGTTGCCCATTCATTCCCAACCAAAATTTGACTTACCGACGATAGCGCGTCATTTCCCCAATCAGGGGGGCTTTCGATCCTGGTGTTTTGTGGATTCACCGGCGCGTCCCATTTTTTGAATTGTCGCAACACAGGATAAGCGACGGCGTGGACGCTGTCGCGAGTTGAATTTCGCGTGCCGTTTACGTGCCATTTCTCCGACAACGAACGACAACCAGCGACAACGAAGCGGAAATGAAAAACGGGCCCGAAGGCCCGTCTTTACAAGGTTTTTGAACGTCTTTCGTTGTCGTTGACGGTCAGCATATTGGTGGAGCCGGCGGGGATCGAACCCGCGTCCGCAAGCACTCTACGACCAGTTCTACATACTTAGTTCAGTCATTTAATTTAACTGTTTTGTCGCGGACGAACACGCTACGCAACAGCGATCCATTTAATTTTCGGCCCCGGCGCCATGGCACCACCGGAGATTATCTGACGTAAATGACCTCGCGAGGTATTGCTACCCTGGCCCGTCAGCGAGCCAGTGCGAGGAAGGCGCCCTTAGGCAGCCAGTGCGTACGAGTTATCGTTAGCAGTTACTAATTTCCCATTGATTAACGAGGTGACGGGTCCTCGGTATGCCCTGAGTCGCTTCGCTACCCACGTCGAAACCATGTCGGCCCCAGTGGAAGACGGATTATGACACAAATGGATCATTTCAGTGCGAAGTCCACCCGTGTCGTCGCGCCCTTGTCCTTGATGCCGTCCGCGTTGAGCTTCGGCGCCACCACGAACAGCCGGTCCGACGCAATCTTGCCGTCCAGCCATGACCGCACGCGCTGCGCGCGCCGCTCCGCCAACGCCCGCAGATCGTCGTCATTCACCTTGACGTTCGTCTCCAGCAGCTTCTCCATCTCGTCGTCCGGCAACGACTTGGCAAACCCGACCATGTTGCGCGGCTTGGCAAAGTCCGCCGCCTTGTAAGCGGCCGTCAAGTACTTGCTGCGCTCTTCCGGGCTCACCGTCACGCTGTCCACGTCGATGCTCTCGCCCTTGCCGACCATCGCCTTGACCTTCTGCGCCTTGATCGCACGCTCCACGGCCACGCTGCGCAGACCGTCGGTGTCCTTCGCCGGATCGACACGGCCCACGATATCCAGTTTCAGCGCGGCACGGTCCGTGAGCGCCTTCACCAGCGTTTCGAGCCGCTTCTCGTCCGCAGGCGTGAGACGCGCGCTGCCCGGGGCGAACTCCACGTACCCCAGCTCCTGATCGCCGCCGCCAAACGCCGAGGCCAGCAAACTGAACGGTGCCGTCACCGCCTTGACGATCAGGTTCACGAACGCCCGGAAAATCACGCCGCCCAGACTGAACTGCGGATCGTCGAGCGACCCGGAAATCGGGATGTCCACATCGATCTCGCCCCGCGAATTCTTCAGCAGCGAGACGGCCAGACGCACCGGAAGATTCGTGGCCGTCGGGCTCTCGACCCGGTCGCCGAACGTCAACTGGTCGATGAAGATGTGGTTGTTCGCCGTGAGCTTCGCCTGATCGAGCAAGTAGTGCACATCGACCGTGAGCTTGCCCTTTTCGATGGGATAGCCCGCGTATTTCGTGGAATACGGCGTGAGATTGGTCAGTTCGATGCCGTCGGCCTTGGCGCCCAAATCCACGAACGCCATCGGCGCGAGCGGATTGATCTTGCCGGTGATGTCGATCGGTGCATTGCGGTTGACCTTGCCTTGCAGCGACACCTCGGCCGGCTCGGTCGTCGCGGTGCCGAACGCACCGATGTGCCCGCCGATACTTGTCAGATTGGCCGTGTAATTCGGCTTGACGAAGTTGTCGGTGAAGTTGATGTTGCCGCCTTGCAACGTGATACGTCCGATGTGGACGTCCGCAGGCAGCGCCTTGCCCGAGCCGTAACCCGGGCCGCGTTGTGCCGTTGTTTCCCCCGGCTTCTGCTCAATCTTCTCGACTTCCGTGGGCTGCCCGGCTTCCACGGCCGACGCCGCCGCATCGAGCGGCGGCTTGGCCGACGATCCGCCAAGCGGCACCCCTTCGTTGGCACGCGTGAGCGAACGGGGCGCAGCTTCCTTGTTGCCAACCACGTCGGCGAGATTAAGCCGCCCGCTGGGATTGATGATCAAACGCGCGTAGAAACGCGACAGCGCAATGCTGCCCAATTGCACGTTGGGCTTGCCGCTGCCCACCGCGAGATTGATCTGCTGCACCGACAGCGAATTCCAGCGCATAAAGTCGTCCGTCGACACCTTGTCGAGCAGACGGACGTTGCCCAGCGTGGCATCGCCACGATACGTCGCCTGCGGGGTGTCGCCCTTCATGGCGAACGTGGCGCGTCCGTTGCTGGAGAGCAGGGCGCTCGCGATGCTCGCGTTCAGCTGGTCGCTCATGTAGGAGTCGAACGCTGCCAGATCGAGCTGTTGCGTCTTGATCTGGAGGTCGCCAGCGAGTGGTTGCGGCGTGATGCTGCCCGAGGCGTTCAGCGATCCCTTCTTGTTGAGCGTGGCCGTCACCTCCAACCGCAACGGTTGGGTCATGTCCTGCGAGGCGCCTTGTACCTTCACGTTGAGCGGTGCGAACTTCGCATCGATCGGACGACCCTTGACGGCACGATCTTCGAGCCCGATGCTCGCGTTGTCCAACACCATCTGGCCGACCTTCCATTGCCAGCCCCCCGCGCTTGCCTGCGATCCCGGCGATCCCGGCGATCCCGGCGATCGCGACGA
This sequence comes from Pandoraea sp. ASV26, assembly GCF_016428915.1. GTDB lineage: Bacteria > Pseudomonadota > Gammaproteobacteria > Burkholderiales > Burkholderiaceae > Pandoraea. The sequence goes on along the minus strand of NZ_JAELTP010000032.1, from coordinate 39,836 downwards.
GGCGGATGCCTTGGCAGACGTGCGGCGGCCGTGCTCTGTGCCGACTCGTGCATTTACGCCCGGGTCATGGCTGGCGGCCGGCTTCGGCTGGCCGTCTCCGGTCAGGGCGAGCAGGTTGATCTTGCCGTCCTTGTCGCGGCGTGCCGAGACATCCAGTCCGGTGACGGTGACCGTGTCGACGATGGCCTGCCTTGCGCCCAGATCGAAGCGCGAGAGTTTCGCTTCCGCCTTGGCCAGCTTGAGCGGCGCATCGCCCTTGCGACCGGTGAGCCACTCGATCTTCTCGAGCGTGGCCGTGGCCGGAGCGATCTGCACGTTCGGCTGCTTGTCGGGGGCAAAGGCCGCATTGAACTTGGCCTGTGCGCCCACGGTACCGCTCTTCAGATCGCCAGCGAGCGCGCCTTGGGCGAAGGGCAGCAATGGCGCGAGGGCGATCGACTGGGCATCGAGTTCACCGCTCGCGTTGTATGCGTTCAGGCTGAACTGGCCGTGCGCCTTGAGCGAACCGCCGCTCTGAATGCCGATCGAGGCGTCATACGTCGCCGGGTCTTTGCCGAGGGTTGAGAACTGCTTCACACCGATCTGAACGTTTTCGAGCGACACGCTCACCGGTTTTGCCCCACGCTCGTCGGTGAAACGCACCTTGCTGTCCACGAGCGAGACGTCGCCGATCAGCAGGTCGAGCGGTGTGGGCTGGGCGGCAGCCTGCGCTTTTGTCTGCGCCGCTTCGGCAGCCGATGCGGGGGACGCCGCTTGTGCCGTCTGCTGGGACGGGACCTGCGGTGCTCCCTTGGCCGCCTCGCTCGCCTTCGGCGACGCGGCGGCCTGATCGACCGCTTTGCCGACCGCCTTGATGACCGGACGCTGCGGCAGCAGCGCCTTCTCGACGTTGATCGAGCCGCCTTTTTCCAGCGTGATCTGCTGGTCGAGACCGTCGATCCGCACGCTGTCGATGTGATAGACGTTGTCGAGCGGCTCGACTTTGCCCAGCGTCACGTCGACCTGTTTGATGGCGATGAGCGGCGAGCCGTCCGGCTCGACGACCTTGGCGTCGTAGAGTCCGGCCGTGCCGGTGAGAAGCACGTGATTGCCGTCCTTGTCACGGGTGAAGCGCAGCTTCAGATCGGTACTGATCGCGCCGCCCTTGACCTGCGCGGGCACCGTGATCGGCGAATAACCCAGGTACTTCGGCACGTCGAATCGATCGACTTTGATGTCGAGCGTCGACTCCAGCGAATTGGCGAACGGCTTGGTCTGACCCGAAATATGCAGCGGCGAGCCGTCGATGGACGCTTGCAACAGCGGCTGCACGAAGATGTCGGTGTCGGCCGGCAGATTCGCGATGAACGGCACGCCGACCTGGAGATTGTCGATGACGTGCTTTTCGTTCTGCACGGTGTCGTCGAAGCGGATCGTACCGTTCTTGATCTGGACGTTATTCAGCGCAAAACGCGCGGGCTTGGACGGCTCGGGCGAGGGCGGTCCGGACGTCGCGCGATCGATGATGTCCGAGAAATTGAAGCGCTGCGGCGCGGTGCGCACGATGTTCACGACCGGCGTGTCGATGTAAAGCTCGTCGACGATGGGTGCGAAGCGGAACAGCGATCCCCACGAGGCGTTCACGCGCAACAGACCGACGTCCACGAACGGCTGTCCGGGCGTCTTGTCGCCGATGTGGACCTGATGCAGGTCGAGGCGCAGCGTGTAGGGGTTGAAGCTGACATCGCCCACGCTCACGGGCCGTTCCAGATAGGCCGAGAGCTTGTCGACGGCGTAATGCTTGAGGACGGCCGGTACCGTGAAATAGCCGATGACACCGAACACGGCGATAACGCCGACGGCCCATAGGCCGGTCTTGCGCGCACGACGTTGCACGTTCGGATCGCGCCCAAGCACTTTTGCGCGGGCGAGGCCCTGTTGCAGACGGTTGCCGCCTGAGGACGATTCAGAAGAGGGTTCGCGATCGTTCGCTTGCTCGGCCATGCGGTCTCCCGTAAGTCGCCATTGAAGCATGCACCGCGCCACTGGTTGCGCGGCGGGACAAACCCGGGACCGGCCGTTACGGCAGGGGCCATGTCCCGGCAGGCAATGACGCGACCGCTCAGGCCGGCGACATTACCAGCGGGGCGATCGCACCCGCGCGTTCGACGACAGCGTCGGCCTGCCATTGGGCAGGGGCCAGCGCGTCACCGCAATAACCGTAGGCGGCCGCGACGGTGGCCATCCCCGCCGCTTTGCCCGCCTGAATGTCGCGCACGTCGTCGCCGACATACACGATCTGCCCGGGCGCAACGCCGATGCACTCGGCGGCGTACAGCAGGGGCGCGGGGTGCGGCTTGCTGTGAGGCGTCGTGTCTCCCGACACCACGCACGCCGCGCCGTCAGCGAGTCCGAGCAACTTGACGAGCGGATTGGTCAGGTGCGCAGCCTTGTTGGTGACGATGCCCCACGGCATGCCACGCTCGGCCAACGCGGCAAGCAGCGCGGGAATGCCATCGAACAGATGGCTCTTTACGCACAAGGCGGCTTCGTAATTGGCGAGGAACGCATCGCGCAGCGAAGGGAACGCCGCATCGTCGGGACCGACACCGAACGCGCTGCCGATCAGCCCGCGAGCGCCGTGCGAAGCCTGCAAGCGCAGTGTCTCGTAGGGGCCCGGGGGCAGGCCGCGGTCGGTACGCACTTTGTTGACCGCTGCGACGAGATCCGGCGCCGTGTCGGCCAGTGTGCCGTCCAGGTCGAACAGCACCGCACGCACGTTGCCATTGAGCAGTGGCGGTGCGGTACCGAGAGAGGGCGCGGGCATTCCGGCGGGAGGCTCGAACATATCAGGCATCGCGCGTGCACGCGATCATGTAGTTGACGTCAGTGTCGCGATTGATCGCGTAACGCTTGCTCAGCGGGTTGTACGTCATGCCTCGCAGATCGCGTACCGTCAGGCCGCTGGCGCGGGCAAACGACGCGAGTTCCGACGGGCGAATGAACTTGGCGTAATCGTGCGTGCCGCGCGGCAGCATGCGCAGGATGTACTCGGCGCCGACCACGGCCAGCAGCCAGGCTTTCGGGTTGCGGTTGAGCGTGGAGAAGAACACGTGGCCGCCCGGTTTGACGAGCGTTGCGCAGGCCGCCACGACCGACGCCGGCGACGGCACGTGTTCGAGCATTTCCATGCACGTCACTACGTCGTACGTCCCTGCGTCGCGCGCGGCGAGCGCCTCGGCGGAGATTTCCTCGTAATCGATGGCGAGCCCGGCTTCGAGGCTGTGCAGATCGGCCACGCCGAGTGCCTTCTTCGACAGGTCGATCCCTTTGACGCGTGCGCCCTGACGGGCCATCGATTCGGAGAGGATGCCGCCACCGCAGCCAATATCCAGCACGCGCTTGCCTTGCAATTGCACGTGCTGCTCGATCCAGTCGAGGCGCAACGGGTTGATCTCGTGCAGCGGCTTGAATTCGCTGTGCGGATCCCACCAACGGTGGGCCAATTCACTGAATTTATTGAGTTCTTGCGGGTCGGCGTTCATCACTTGCTCATGGACATTGACGGCTTGGGGCTGGCAGGATGCTGCGCGGCAGCGCGTGCCTGTGTACCGGGGGCGACCGGCGGGCGCCGTCGAGATTGGGCAAGTATAACGAAGTGAGTGTGCCCATGTCCAAAGCGCGAGGCGTGGCGCGGACCACCCGCCAATTCGCGGGCGATACCGGCGTCGGTAAAACAGACGTTTGGAATCCACAGAAAATGCCCATACGCCTGCATGGCACGAGTATGGCAGTCCGCTGTCTGCACGCTGGCAAAGCCTTGTACAGGCAGGGAAAATGCCGACTGCGAGCCCCGCGCAGATGCGACACACTCGGAACACGTCCCGCCGTATGACCGGGACAACATTACGTTTGTCGCAGCGTCAGACGGCGCCGGCCGCCACCGCGACAAACCCCCGGCCATTCTGGATCGGACTCCCCAGGGAGGCGGCATGACGCAACCCACGGCGAACGACAATCCCGGCTCCGCGCCTGCGGGCTCGCGCCGGCCTGGCCCGTCGCGTCGCTGGCGCTGGATCGCGCTCGCCGCATTGGTGATCGTCGCGCTGCTGATCTGGCGCTGGATCGCGCATCGTGCCCCGCCGCCGGCCCCGCCCCCTCCACCCATCGCCGTCGTCTCGAGCGTCGTCACGTCGGCGGACCTGCCGCGCTACGTTATCGGGATCGGCACCGTGCAGGCGACGACGTCCGTCACCGTGCGCGCCCGCGTCGACGGCCAAATCGAGCGAGTGGCGTTCTCCGAAGGGCAGGATGTGAAGGCGGGCGACCTGCTCGTGCAGATCGACGCGAGGCCGTACCGGGCGCAACTCGAACAGGCGCGCGCCACGAAGGCGCGTGATGTCGCGCAGCTCGTCAATGCGCGTCTCGATCTGAAGCGCTACCAGACGCTGGCAGCACAAGGGGCGTCGCCCCAACAGCAGGCGGATACGCAGGCAGCGCTCGTCAAACAACTCGAAGCTGCGGTACTGACCGATCAGGCACAGATCGACTATGCGGCCGTACAACTCGACTACACGTCGATCCGGTCCCCCATCGACGGACGCACCGGGGTGCGGTTGATCGACGTCGGGAACATCGTGCACGCGGCCGACGCGAGCGGCATCGTCGTCGTCAATCAGATCGACCCGATCACGGTGCTGTTCACCTTGCCGGAGGAAGCGGTCGGCGCCGTGAATGCCGCGATGCAGACGGCGGGCAATGCCGGGCTGGTGGTTGATGCCTACGCTCGAAACGGCGGTGCGAAGCTGGCGTCGGGCAAGCTCACGCTCATCAACAATCAGATCGACAACACGAGCGGCACGGTGCAGCTCAAGGCGACGTTCGCCAACGCCAGCCATCGTCTGTGGCCGGGGCAGTATGTCAATGCGCGGCTCACGCTTGGGGTGATGAAGCAGGCGATTGCGCTCGACGCGTCCGTTGTGCAGAACGGGCCTTCCGGAACCTTCGTGTACGTGGTGAACGGGCAGGGCAAAGCGGCTGTGCAGCCCGTAAAAGTGGGCGTCACACAGGGCAATCAGGCCATCATCGAAAGCGGCCTGACGGCGGGCACGCGCGTGGTCGTCGATGGACAACTCAAGCTGCGTCCCGGGGCGTCGGTTACGGAGGTACGCAACGGATCAGGCGGCGGGGCGGGCTCGGCCCGGACAACGCCGCCGGGTACTGCGTCGACACCGCCATCGGCATCGTCGGTGGGCACCCCGTCCGGGGCGTCAGGTCCCGCGGGTCAGTAGCGCGCGCGCCGACCTCAGCACACTCGCCCATGTCAATCTCCGCCGCATTCATCAAACGGCCCATCGGCACCTCGCTGCTAGCAGCGGCGCTCTTTCTGGTCGGTGTAGCGGCGTGGCCATTGCTACCGGTCGCGCCCTTGCCGCAGGTCGATTTCCCCACGATTCAGGTGTCTGTCACGCTGCCCGGCGCGGACCCGTCGACGATGGCGTCGAACATTGCCACGCCGCTTGAGCGACAGTTCTCCCTGATCGCGGGCCTCACGCAGATGACGTCGACCAGTGCGCTGGGCTCGACATCGATCACGTTGCAGTTCGACTTGAATCGCAACATCGATGCGGCCGCAGTCGACGTACAAGCCGCCATCAATGCCGCGGGCGGACAGTTGCCGAACAACCTGCCGAGCCCACCGACGTACCGCAAGATCAATCCGGCCGACTCGCCGATTCTGCTGATGGCTGTGAGGTCGGACACGTTGCCGCTCACCGTCGTCAACGACTACGCCGACAACGTGCTCGCGCAGCAAATCTCGCAGATCGACGGCGTTGGGTTGGTGAACATCGGGGGCGTGCAAAAGCCTGCCATCCGCATTCAACTGGACCCGGACAAGGTGGCTGCGCTCGGGCTTGATCTGGAGAGCGTGCGGGGCGCGCTGGTCACTGCGACGGTCAATACGCCCAAGGGGAGTTTCGACGGGCCACGCCAGAGCGTGACGGTCTACGACAACGGCCAACTGCTCGATCCGGTGCTTTGGAACGAGGTGATCGTCGCCTATCGGGGGGGAGCGCCGGTGCGGGTCCGCGATCTGGGGCAAGCGGTAGCCGGGCCGGAAAATATGCGGTTTGCGGGCTGGGCGTTCCGCGGGGCTGCCATGCCGCAGAGCGAGCCGCTCAAGAGCGGACGCTCGGTGTTTCTGGCGGTGACGAAGCAGCCGGGGGCCAACGTCATTGCCACGGTCGAGCGCATCAAGGCGGCGCTGCCGCGCTTGCAGGCATCGATACCCCCGGCGGTCGAGGTGAGCATCCTCACCGACCGAACGCAGACGATCCGGGCGTCGGTCGAGGACGTCGAGTTCACACTGGTGCTCACCGGCGTGCTGGTGGTGCTGGTGATCTTCCTGTTCCTGCGCAATCTGCCGGCGACGCTGATCCCCGCGGTGACGGTGCCGCTCGCGATGATGGGGACGGCGGCCTTGATGTATATGGTCGGCTTCAGTCTCGACAACCTCTCGCTCATGGCGCTCACGATCTCCGTGGGCTTCGTCGTCGACGACGCCATCGTGATGCTTGAGAACATCTACCGTCACGTGGAAGACGGTATGGCGCCGATGGAGGCCGCTTATCGCGGGGCGGGCGAAATCGGTTTCACCATCGTGTCGATCTCGGTGTCGCTCGTGGCCGTTTTCATTCCGCTGCTGCTGATGAGCGGGATCGTCGGACGGCTTTTCCGGGAGTTCGCCATTACGGTGACGTTGACCATCGCCATCTCGGTGATCGTGTCTCTCACGCTCACGCCGATGCTATGTTCCCGGTTTCTGCGACATACGCCGCCAGAGCAGCACGGCCGCGTGTATCGCTGGTTCGAGGCGGGCTTCGAGCATATGCAGAGCGGGTATCGACGCGGCTTGCATGTCGTGCTGGAGCATCAGTTTGCAACGCTGCTGGTGTTCCTTGCGACGCTCGCACTCACGGCCGTGCTCTACATCGTGATTCCGAAGGGCTTCTTCCCGCAGCAGGACACGGGGTTCATATTCGGTTTCGCGGAATCTGCGCAGGATACGTCGTTCGCGTTGATGAGCGAGCGCGTGGTTCGTGTGGCCGATGTCGTGCGCCAGGATCCCGATGTTCTGAGCTTCGTCGCCAACACCGGTAACAACACCGCCAATACCGCCACGTTCTATATCAATCTCAAACCCAAAGCGGCTGGACGCAAGCTCTCCGCGGATCAGGTCATCGCGCGATTACGGCCTAAGCTCGCGCAGCTCGAAGGCATCAACCTGTTCTTGCAGGCCGGGCAGGATATCAACGTTGGCGGACGCCTCGCGCGTACGCAGTACCAGTACACGCTGACCGACGCGGACATCAACGAACTCAATCACTGGGCGCCCCTGCTGCTCGAACGGCTGCGCCGGTTGCCGCAACTCACGGACCTTGCGACCGACCAGCAGAGCAACGCCGCGACAGCGACGCTCACCATCGACCGTGACCGGGCGTCGAGCTTCGGCATTTCGCCGGCGCTCATCGAATCCACGCTGTACGACGCCATCGGGCAGCGGCAGATTGCGCAGTACTTCACGCAGATCAACAGCTACCACGTTGTCATGGAGGTCACGCCGGCCTTGCAGGCCGATCCGGTGCTGCTCGACAAGCTCTATCTGACGTCGCCGACGACGGGGAATCGGGTGCCGCTTTCTACGTTTGTCCGCGTCGATCGGAGTAAGACCAACTATCTGCTGATCAGCCACCAGAGCCAGTTTCCGGCGGTCACGCTGTCGTTCAATCTGGCGCCGGGTGTGTCGCTCGGCGAAGCGGTCGATGCGATTCGCCAGACGCAGGCGCAGATGAATCTCCCGCTCTCGCTCAACGGTAATTTCCAGGGCACGGCGCAGGCCTTCCGCGACTCGCTGTCGACGCAGCCGTACCTCATTCTGGCGGCGCTGGTCGCCGTGTACATCGTGCTCGGCTTGCTCTACGAGAGCTATATCCATCCGCTCACGATCCTCTCGACGCTGCCTTCCGCCGGGGTCGGCGCACTGCTGATTCTGATGCTCGCCGGGCAGGATCTGAGCGTGATTGCGCTAATCGGCATCATCTTGCTGATCGGGATCGTGAAGAAGAACGGGATAATGATGGTCGACTTTGCGCTCACCGCTGAGCGCGACCAGGGGCTATCGCCGCAGGAGTCGATTTATCAGGCGTGCCTGCTGCGCTTCCGTCCGATCATGATGACGACGATGTGTGCGCTGCTTGCGGGGTTGCCATTGATGCTGGGCACGGGGGCAGGGTCGGAGTTGCGGCGCCCGCTTGGGTACGCAATGGTCGGTGGGTTGGTGCTCTCCCAAGCGCTTACGCTATTTACGACCCCCGTCATCTACCTCTATCTCGACCGGGCAAGTGTCTGGTTCCGGGAGCGCAGGGGGCGCCAGGAGCCGCAGGAGACGCGGGCGCCGGAATGAAGTGAGTGAAGTGAATGAGGTTCGTGAAGTTGGTGAAGTTCGCGAAGCGCCGGGCGTGATGTCGTCCGGCGCTTCGCCAACGGCCAGCGAGACTATGCCGCGGCCGGCAAGTTGGCCAGCACGGCATGCGGGTCGTGATAGACCAGACCCAATGCGTCGGCAACGCCTCGGTTGGTCACCATGCCGCGCACCACATTGAGCCCGGCGAGCAGGTGCGGATCGGCGAGCATGGCGGCGACGGGGCCGTGATCGGCCAGTTGCAGGATGAACGGCAAGGTCACGTTATTTAGGGCGAATGTCGACGTGCGCGGCACACCGCCCGGCATATTGGCCACGCAGTAATGCACAACGCCGTCCACCACGTACACCGGATCGGCATGCGTTGTCGCGTGCGATGTCTCGCAGCAACCGCCCTGATCGATGGCCACGTCGACGATCACCGCCCCCTTGCGCATGAGGCTGAGCATGGCGCGGGTGATGAGTCTGGGGGCCGCCGCCCCCGGAATGAGCACGCCACCGATGACAAGATCGGCTTCGCGCAAATGGGTTTCGATGGCGTGCTGCGTCGAGTAGACCGTCTGCACCCGGCCGCCGAACTGCGCACTGATGCGGCGCAATGCGTCGACCGATTTGTCGATGACCGTGACTTGTGCGCCGATGCCTATGGCGACGGTGGCTGCGTTAGTGCCGACGACACCCCCGCCCAGAATCACGACTCTGCCCGCCTCCACGCCCGGCACGCCCGAGAGCAGAAGCCCCAGCCCGCCATGCGTCTTTTCAAGCGCGGTTGCCCCGGCCTGAATCGACATGCGTCCCGCGACCTCGGACATGGGCGCAAGCAGCGGCAGGCCGCCATTCACGGACGTTACCGTCTCGTACGCGATGCACGTGGCGCCGCTCTTGATCAGGTCCCGGGTCTGCTCGGGATCGGGGGCGAGATGGAGATACGTGAATAGCGTGTGATGGGGACGAAGCCGGGCGCGCTCGACTGCCTGAGGCTCTTTGACCTTGACGATGAGTTCGGCGCGCTCGAACACGTCGGCAGCATTGGCGGCAATGCGCGCACCGGCGGCAGCGTAGACCGTGTCATCCATGCCGATGCCTTCACCGGCCTGTGTCTCGATCCACACTTCGTGCCCGCGTGCCACCACTTCGCGTACGGCTGCGGGCGTCATGCCTACGCGGTATTCGTGGTTCTTGATCTCCTTGGGTACACCGATTTTCATGATGCGTCTCCTTTCTTGTGATGTGACAACAAAAAGCGGGTACTTCTCATGCAAACCTTGCTGCGGCCCAAACAAAAACGGCACCCGAAGGTGCCGTTCGTGAGATCAGGCAAAGGCCGGTTGGGCCTGAGCCTCGGACCCGCCGTGGTAGCGCGCCACTGACAGATCGTCGGCCAGAATTGCCGGCCGGCGCCCTGACATGAGATCGGCCAGCAATTGGCCCGAGCCGCAGGACATCGTCCAGCCCAGCGTGCCGTGGCCGGTGTTCAGGAACAGATTGCGCAGGGCAGTGGCGCCGACAATCGGCGTGCCGTCCGGGGTCATCGGGCGCAGGCCGGTCCAGAACGAAGCTTCGGCCGTGTTCCCGGCACCCGGATACAGATCGTTCACCACCATTTCGAGCGTGGCGCGACGTGCCGGATTGAGCGTCTTGTTGTAACCGACCACTTCGGCCATGCCGCCGACGCGGATCCTGTCGTCGAAACGGGTGACGGCAATCTTGTAGGTCTCGTCGAGAATGGTCGACACCGGGGCGCGCGATGCGTCGACGATCGGCACGGTGATGGAGTAGCCCTTGAGCGGGTAGACCGGAATGTCGACGATACCGCGCAGGAACGGCGTGGAGTAAGAGCCGAGCGCGACGACATAGGCGTCGGCGCGCTGCATCGTGCCCGCGCAAACCACGCCTTCGATCTTGTCGCCAGCGACTTGCAGACCGTCGATCGGCATGTCGTAGCGGAACTTCACGCCGAGGGCTTCGGCCATTGCCGCGAGACGCGTAGTGAACAACTGGCAGTCGCCGGTCTCGTCATTCGGCAGACGCAGGCCGCCGGTGAGCTTGTGTGAGACGGCGGCCAACGCCGGTTCTGCGCTGGCGAGTGCGGTGCTGTCGAGCAGTTCGAACGGCACGCCCGCGTCTTCGAGCACCGCGATGTCGCGCGCGGCGTTCGCCAGTTGTTCTTCGGTACGGAACAGTTGCAGCGTGCCTGCCTGACGGCCTTCATAGGGAATGCCGGTCTCGGCGCGCAGCGAACGGAAGCAATCGCGGCTGTATTCAGCGATCCGCACCATGCGTTCCTTGTTGACGGCGTAACGCTCCGGCGTGCAATTGCGCAGCATCTGATAGAGCCACTTGAGTTGCGTCAACGTGCCGTCAGGACGGATGGCGAGCGGCGCGTGCTTTTGGAACAACCACTTGATGGCCTTCGTCGGAATGCCCGGTGCCGCCCACGGCGAGGCGTAGCCCGGTGAAATCTGGCCGGCGTTGCCGAAGCTGGTCTCGAGTGCCGGACCGGCCTGGCGATCGAGCACCGTGACGTCGTGCCCGGCCTTCGCCAGGTAATAGGCGCTGGTTACGCCAATGACGCCGCTACCGAGAACGATGACCTTCATTGCGTTGACTCCTGTAAAACCATAGTTATCCAGTAATAACTGGCATGCTATTCTCGGATTGCTAGGTTTAGTTAATGAATATGGATGAAATTCAGGAATAAATAATGAGAGTCCAGCAACAATCGGTCCGGACGCTGGATCGGCTCGATCGGCGCATCCTCACGCTGCTTCAACAGGACGGGCGGATGTCGATGAAAGACCTCTCCGAGCAGGTCGGCCTGTCGATCACGCCCTGCATCGAGCGCGTGAAGCGCATGGAGCGCGATGGCGTGATCATGGGGTACTTCGCCCGGGTGAATCCGGCGGCACTTGGGGCGTCGTTGCTGGTGTTCGTCGAGATCACGCTGGACCACAAGTCCGGCAACATGTTCGATCAGTTCCGCCGGGAAGTCCTGCGCATCCCCGAGGTGATGGAGTGCCACCTGATTTCCGGTGACTTCGACTATCTGATCAAGGCGCGCATTCGGGAGATGTCCGAGTACCGGAAGCTGCTCGGCGACATCCTCCTGCAATTGCCGGGCGCGGTGCAGTCGAAGAGCTACGTGGTGATGGAGGAGATCAAGGAGACGCTCACCATCCACGTCGAGGAGTAAGCGGGAACTGGGAAAGGCGGAGCGGGGCGGGCGACGATGGGCGCGTGATGCCGAGGTATGTCGCGGCGCGTTGCCTCGCAGAATGCGTTGGGGCGCAACTGGCGTATTGGTGCGACAGGTTGGCTTAAAAGAGCGGCATTTGCGGGTCGACTTTACCCGTAACGTCGCTTTGGCCCTGTCCGGCGGTCGCGGATTGCCGACGCGATTTCGGGGTAATCACCGCGCCTTCCACCGGGGAGGCTATTGGCTCCGGCACTTTGAACTGATCGTTGCGCAATGGTGGTCTGGCCTGATTGAGTCCCAACCTGCGGGCGGCCAGATGAAAGCGCTGGCCGATCAACTCGGCGTGCAAACCCGTGCCCCGCATACGCGTGCCGAATTCGGAACTGTTGTGTTTGCCGTCGCGCACCTGCTCGATCAGGCTCATCACGTGGCGTGCCCGCATCGGGTAATGCGTCTCCAGCCAGTCGACAAAAACGTCGTGCACCTCGCGGGGCAGTCTGAGCATCACGTATCCCGCATACGTGGCACCGGCTTGCGCCGCCGTCGTCAATACCCGCTCGATGTCGAAATCGGTCAGCGCCGGCACGATCGGCGCCACGATCACGCCGGTAGGGATGCCAGCCTCCGTCAGCTTGCGTATGGCTTCGATGCGACGCGGCGGGGTATTGGCGCGCGGCTCCATCTTGCGGGCGATGTCCGCGTCGAGTGTTCCCACCGAAATGAAAACGCGGGCCAGACCGCGCTGCGCCATGCGCGACAGGATGTCGATGTCCCGGGTGACCAGAGCGGATTTCGTCGTGATGCCGACCGGGTGGCCGAAGCGTTCCAGCACTTCGAGCACACTGCGCGTGATGCGGTACTCGCGCTCGATGGGCTGATAGGGGTCGGTGTTTGCGCCGAGCGCGAGCAGGGCGGGCTGATAGCCGCGTTTGCGCAGTTCGGCATCGAGACGCTCGGCGGCGTTGTGCTTTGCGTACAGGCGGGTTTCGAAATCGAGTCCGGGTGACAGCCCGAGATAGGCGTGTGTCGGACGCGCAAAACAGTAGGTGCAGCCGTGCTCGCAGCCTCGGTAAGGGTTGATCGAGCGATCGAAAGGGATGTCGGCCGATTGGTTGCGAGAGATGATCGTGCGCGCGTTCTCCAGCGCGACTTGCGTTACGAACTTGACCTCGCATTCTTGGGCGGCGTCCGATTCGTGACGCGTTTCATCGCTTTCGCGGCGGAACTCGGAATAGCGCGATTCGAGATTGGCGGTAGCGCCCCGGCCCTTGCGCGACGGGGGCGGCGCGAATGAGGAAGCCATGGCTTGTCTCCTTGATGGCGGTCCGCGGGGCGAATGCCGGGCATCCGCGAGGAATGCTCGTCATTATACTGTGTTTTTATACAGTATTTGAGTGGGAGCCAAGAATGAGGGAGATCGGGACGGGAGGCGCAGCAGGCTGGCCTTGGCAAATGGCTTCGGCCTGCTGGACGTGCTGGGAACGCTGGGTGTCGTTATGCGTCGCCTTCGGGGGCGAATGGCGGCAAGTACGGCGCGATGGTGTGCGCGATGGCGTCGAGGGCGGCGCCGTTAGCATTCGGGCGTTGACGGGCGAGGTGAATGGCGCGCAGCGTCAGGAGCGAGTACAGCGTGGCGTGATTGCCACCCATGGAGGCAAGGGCCTGCGTGTGGCGTGCGACGATGCCGGCGTCGCCACGCGAGACCGGACCGGCAAGCGCGCCGGAGAGTCCGCGCTCACGGGCCGCATCGAGGGTGCCCATGACGAGCGGCCACATGGCGTCGCGCGCGTCGTCTTCGGGCATGCCGATCGCTTTCCAAAGCGAGGTGGCTTCGTCGAGCAGACAAAGCAGAAAACTGGCGGCGTAGTTGGCGCCTGCGTGATAGCGCATCCGTTCGCCGGCCGCGATCGACAGGGCTCGGCAACCGATGGCGCTCGCGAGGTCGTGCAACGTATCTTTCAGGGGGGCGTCGGCCTCGATGGTGATCGTGCTGCCCGCCATACGCGTTGCGTCGTCATCGAGTCCGGCAAAAAGAAACAGCGGATGGAAGCCACCGATCTGCGCACCTTGCCGTGTTGCCGGCGCAAGCAACTCGACCTCGGACGCTCCGCTGCAATGCACCAGCGCCTGACCCGCAAGCGGTGCGAGATGCGCGGCGCATGGGGCAATGGCATCGTCGGGAACGGTCAGGAAAACCAGATCGGCGTGCGAGAAGACCGCGTTCATGTCTTCCGGACGGTGGATCGGCAGTGCCGCGCATCCGGGCAGCGCCGACGCGACGCGCTGCGCTGCGTCGAGGCGCCGGCTTGCCACCAGCGTCACTTCATAGCCAGCATGACCGGCAGCGGTGGCGAGGGCGCGAGCGACGCGGCCGGCACCGATGAAACCCAGTGTCGGCCGCACGGCGGTGGCGGGGGGCGTCGTGACCATGGTGGGTTACTGCGACAGGCGGTTGGGCGTGTCGTGCGTTTCAAAATAGGTCTGAAACGCAACGGCGAAGCCGACCATCATCAGCATCGCGCCAACGAACAGCGATACGCTGACGATGATGACGGCGATCCAGCCCGAGTGGGATTTTTGGCCTGCGCCGCTGTTGAACTGGGCGTCCCAGCGCTCGTCAGGGCGAAGTCCGTAGACGATCGCCGCGAGGAACGCCGAGAACAGCGAGATGGCGCCGAGAATCGTCAGCCCCCAGCCGGCAGCAGAACGCAGCTCGCTCGTCACCAGAAGACCCCAGCCCGCCACGCCACAAGCCGATCCCGCGATATGGGCCCAGCCGAAGCGGTCACGCAGACCGTACAGATAGAAGCGGTGCAGGCCGAGCGTGCCGAACAGCATGGCCAGGCCGGCGGTCAGAGTCTTGGATTTATAGGCGACGGCGTTCATTGGGAAGGGTTAACGGGCAGGCGTTTCGCGAATGACTTCGACGAGCGTCCAGCGCATGCTCGAAGCGTCGGCGGGCGGATTGGCGACGGGTTCGCCATGAATTTTCACGCGGTATTCTACGCCGGGCTTCCACTCGAATCCATCGATGTGGGCGTACCAGAGTTCCCACTGCGTCTTGCCGGAATCGTCCGCATTGCGCACACGCAGGCACTTGCGCGGCGAGACGCCCACGCAATCCGCCATCTGCGAATCGACATCGAGGATGCGGTCTTCTGTCTTGCTGGCGGCGCCGGTGCCCGCGACAGGACGATTGAGCAGCGTTTGCGAGGCGTAAGTCAGCAAGTCGCCGTTCGAGGCGCTCAGAATCAACTGCGTGTCGCGGCGCTCAAAGCGCGTGACGAGGGGCAGCGTCTTCAGGTAGCGGTCTTCGAACGCCATCGAGTCGGGGCAGGCCATGCGAGTCGCCGCCGGTGCCTGGAGGCTGACTTGTCCGTTGGCCGGGCCCACGGCGTATTGACCGAAGATGCGGTTGCATCCTCCTGTGCCCGAGAACGCTCCTTTGTCGTTAAAGGTCAGGTTGATCAAGCGACCTTCCGGCAGGCTCGGAACGTCGCCCGTCCCCTCCCACCTCACCAATTGCCAGGTGCCGAGAATATCGGCCGGGGTTGTCGCGGCGGCTGGCGTGGTGGTGGCGCCAGACGCTCCCGACGGCGCCGTGGCGCCTCCCCCTGACGGGGCAGCACAGCCGGCCAACATGGCGGCCGGCACGAGCAGGGCAACCATATAGGAGACGAAAGACGACGGCAGGAACGAGAGTAGGCGCTGGGTCATGGTCTTGTGTCGGCGTAGTTGCGAAGAGGGCGAAGAGGACGAAGGGGGCAGGGGCGGCGGAAAAGTCGCGACGGACCGAGGAGTACATGTCCGAACGGCGCCGTGAGTGCCGTGAAACGTTGACCGGGCTGGGCATCGGACAGTTCCTTGCGCGGTCTTTGCGGCAGGATAGCCGAGCCGGTGCCGGAGGGGTCATCAGGACGCCTCACGGTTTCCGGTAGGTGATGCGATAAATTGCACCCGCGTAATCGTCACTAATTAACAGGGAGCCGTCGGGCAAGGTGAGGAGATCGACCGGGCGACCCCAAACGGATTCGTCGTCGCCCAACCAGCCTTGCGCGAACACTTCCTGCTTTGCGACGTTGCCTTTGGCATCGAGTACGACACGCACGACCCGATAGCCAACTTTGCGGCTTCGGTTCCAGGAGCCATGTTCCGCGATAAAGATGCTGCCGCGATAGTCTTCGGGGAACTGCTTGCCGGTATAAAAGCGCATGCCGAGTGAGGCGACGTGAGCGCCGAGCTTTGCCATGGGCGGTGTGAACGCCGCGCAGTTTTTCTCTTGTCCGAATTCGGGGTCTGCAACGTCGCCGCCATGGCAGTAGGGGAAGCCAAAGTTCTCGCCAACGCGAGTGAGACGGTTGAGTTTGTCGTCCGGAACGTCGTCACCGAGCAAGTCGCGGCCGTTATCGGTGAACCAGAGCGTATTGGTTACGGGTTGCCAGTCGAACCCGACGGTGTTGCGCACGCCACGAGCGACGACGCGCCAGTCCGTGCCGTCCGGTTTCATGCTGCCAATCATCGCGTAGCGGTTTTCGTCGCGCTTGCAGACATTGCAGGGGGCGCCGACACCCACGTACAGACGTTGATCCGGACCGAATGCGATGTAGCGCCAGCCGTGATGGCTCTCGCTCGGCAGCTTGTCGTAGACGAGCGTCGGTTTGCCGGGATTGTCGAGACGGTTCTCGATATCGTCGAGCTTGACGATCCGTGAGACGGCCGAGATATAGAGGGCGCCGTTGCGCATGGCCACGCCAACGGGCATGTTCAGCCCGGAGGCTATGGTGCGGACTTTCGCCGCATAGGCGCGTGACGGGTCGAGACTGATGGCGTAGACGTCGCCTTGTGCCCGGCTGCCGACAAATAGCGTGCCCTTCGGGCCAAGCGCCATGCCCCGGGCGCCGGGAACCTGATCCGAGAGTACCTCGACGTAGAAACCGGGAGGCAGTGAGAGACGTTCGATGGGGAGGGCGTCGCGCGCGGTGGCGAGCTGTGGCGAGAGCGCCAGTGCCATGCCGAAGAGCAGACTGACCCGACGCCCATAGTGACCGAGGCGCCGGATTCGCCCGGCGATCCGGGCTTGCCGCTGTGGCCATTGCGGCCGTTGTGACCGAAAAAGGTGCTGCCATCCATCGAGAAATCGTCGCATTCCGGACTCGCCCCGCTCACAGGATGGGTGCATTGTAGACCAGTGTCGGGGCCGGTCTATGTGGCTGTATTGCCACCCTAATAGGGGAGCGGCTCGGCGGGATCTGCTCGGCGCCGGGGGAAGTGTTTGTTTTGACGAGGGTTTTGCGCTATAATCACGCGTTTTCTGTCCGAACACTTACTGGATTCACAAGGATTTATTATGGTCGTTATCCGCCTGGCTCGCGGCGGCGCGAAGAAGCGCCCGTTCTACAACATCGTTGCAACCGACTCGCGTAACCGTCGCGATGGCCGTTTCATCGAGCGTATTGGCTTCTACAACCCGGTCGCTGCCGAAGGCACGGAAGGTCTGCGTATTGCTCAAGACCGTCTGACCTACTGGCAAGGCGTTGGCGCACAACTGTCGCCGACGGTGGCTCGTCTGATCAAGCAAGGCGCCAAGGCTGCTGCCTAAGCTTTTCAGCTAGTCGAGCTGTACGCATTGCTGTCGGTTTGCCGGCAGCATGAGAATTGAACGGCGGTGCCTGCTCCCGAGTGATCTGGAGCGGGCATCGCCGTGTGTTCGTCACAACGTTGGATTGGCATGATTCGTTCCGCTCGACCCGCACGTGAGCGGGTACCGCTGAAAATCGGTGCTGAGGCGCGGCGCGCCGCTGGTGTGCGCGCAGAGCAGGTGCTCGCCCCGGTCACCGAAGTCCCCGACGATCTCGTCGAGCTGGGTTACATCGGCGACGCGTACGGGATTCGCGGCTGGATCAAGGTGCAGCCGCACACGGGCAAGGGCGATGGGCTCTTGGCCGCAGAATGCTGGTATTTCCGTCGTCCCGGTGAATCGGTCTACACCAAGGCCAAGGTGCTGCACAGTCGGGGGCATTCCGGCACTGTCGTTGCGCAATTGCGCGGCAGCGACAGCCGGACTTCTGCCGAGGCGCTCAAGGGACTTCAGGTCTGGGTGCCGCGTAGTGCGTTCCCGAGCGCTGGCGAAGACGAGTTCTACTGGGTCGACCTGATCGGGGCCCAGGTAACGAATTTGCAGGATGAGTCGCTGGGCAAGGTCGTCGGTCTGCTCGATAACGGCGTGCACACTGTGTTGCGTGTCGTGTACGAGGTGCCTGCCGCCGACGATAAGCCGGCGAAGACCGCTGAGCGGTTGATCCCGTTCGTGGGCCAATATGTGCAGACCGTCGATATCGAGGGTGGGCGCATTGTGGCCGACTGGGGTCTCGATTACTGAGATACCGATTGATCGCCCGGCCGTTGTTGCGTCCGGGCAACTATGGACGGAACCGGTTTGATGCAGTTTGACGTCGTCACGCTCTTTCCCGAGATGTTTCGGGCACTGACCGACTGGGGCGTCACCAGCCGGGCGCTCAAGCAGTCGCGCTACGGTCTGCGCTTTTGGAATCCACGTGATTTCACGCACAATAGCTACCGCACGATCGACGATCGGCCGTACGGCGGCGGTCCTGGCATGGTCATGCTCGCCAAGCCGCTTGAAGACGCGATCAACGCAGCGAAAGCCGCGCAGGCTGAAGCCGGTGTGCCGCGCGGTCGCGTGTTGCTGATGTCGCCGCAGGGTAAGCCGCTGACGCATCGTCGGGTTGTCGAGTTGCGAGAGCAGGAGCAGGGATTGATTCTGCTCTGTGGCCGCTACGAAGCCGTCGATCAGCGCTTGATTGATCGTGTGGTGGACGAAGAGGTCAGTGTTGGCGATTTCGTGTTGTCGGGCGGGGAATTACCCGCCATGGCACTGATGGACTCGCTGATCCGGCTGTTGCCGGGGGCGCTGAACGATGAGCAGTCGGCCGAGCAGGACAGTTTCGTCAATGGACTGCTCGATTGCCCGCATTACACACGGCCGGAAGAGTACGAAGGTGTGCGGGTGCCTGACGTGCTGTTGGGCGGGCATCACGCAGAGATTGAAAAATGGCGGCGCCGTGAGGCGTTGGCCAATACCTGGCGCAAGCGTCCCGATCTGATCGAGAGCGCACGCGCCAACGGATTGCTCAGTCGTGCCGATGAGGCGTGGCTGGCAAGCCTGCGGGCTGATACGTCGGCCAAGTAGGTAGCGGGTGTCGTCATGGGGACGGCATCCAGTTTGACCCCATCCTCTGTCGGGGCCGGCATGCCGGTATCAACGCCGATACGATGGCACAAGGAGTGGTAAATGAATCTGATCGAAAAGATCGAGCAGGAAGAAATCGCGCGTCTGACCGCGAACAAGACGATCCCCGACTTCGCCCCGGGCGACACCGTGATCGTCAACGTGAACGTTGTGGAAGGCACGCGCAAGCGTGTGCAGGCTTACGAAGGCGTCGTGATCGCCAAGCGTAACCGTGGCCTGAACTCGGCGTTCATCGTCCGCAAGATTTCGTCGGGTGAAGGCGTTGAGCGTACGTTCCAGACGTACTCGCCGCTGATCGCCAGCATCGAAGTCAAGCGTCGTGGTGACGTTCGTCGCGCCAAGCTGTACTACCTGCGCGAGCGTTCGGGCAAGTCGGCACGTATCAAGGAAAAGCTCACGTTCAAGAGCAAGACCACTGCTGCTGCTGCCGAGTAAGTCGGACGCCGCCTCGCCCGGCGACCTCGTGGCCGGGCGAAGCCAAAGCCGCATGGAAAAGCACCCTTCGGGGTGCTTTTTTCATTGTGCTGCGCTTCACCTGTGAGGATGCGGCAGTGCGTCATCGCCGTCGAATGCCGCGAATTGCCGCGCGATCGGCATTTTCTTCGCATGTACGCATTGATGGCTTCCTCGCTAAAATAGCGGAGATATTTCTCGTTCAAAGGTCTACGTGGCGCCACCTCTCATCCTGCATCCTGAAGCGTTACCCATCGTCTCGACGGGCGAAGGGGAGCCCCCGGTGCCGGCAGAGCGGCTGACTCCCGAAGCGTTACGAGACCGGCTTGCCAGTCCGCCGGTCTGGACACCTGATTCGGGCACTATCGAACTCGTCTCCCCACCGTTGTTCACGCCGCGCGCCGCAGCCGTACTCGTACCGCTGGTGATGCGTCCGCATGGCACCACGGTGTTGCTGACCCAGCGAACTCAGCATCTGAGCACGCATGCCGGGCAAGTGAGCTTTCCTGGAGGCAGTCGAGAGCCTGACGACCCCTCGCCGATCGCGACGGCCTTGCGCGAGTCGCGTGAAGAAATCGGGCTGGATTCCGCCGCGGTGGAAGTCATCGGTCGCTTGCCCGACTATGTCACGGGAACGGGCTTTCGCGTCGCACCCGTGGTGGGGCTGGTCAAGCCACCGCTCGATCTGGTGGCCGACGCCGGTGAAGTGGACGAGATCTTCGAAGTCCCGCTCGATTTTCTGATGAACCCCGCGCACCATCAGATCCGCGTCTTCAACTATCAGGTGGGGGAACGGCGCTTTTACGCGATGCCTTACCCGAAGCCTGCTGGTGGTGAGTATTTCATCTGGGGGGCGACGGCCGGCATGCTGCGTAACTTCTATCAGCTCCTGCGGGCCTGACGCGAAAGGCGAAGCGTTTTCGCGAGTTGTCTGCTCGAATTGTGAAGTGAGTGCGTCGCAAAGGCGCTTGGGGCGGGCATTCGCGAGAAGCTGTGCTATCGTTACACCATTCCGTCTGGTGATCTGAACGCACGCATGACATTCTTTTCGGTACTCCTCGCGCTGATCCTCGAGCAGGTGCGTGCGCTCTCCACGCAAAACCCCATCTACAACCTGATTCGCTCCCACGCGACCCATACTTCGCAGTCCTTCGACGCGGGGCAGCCGCGACATGGTGTGCTTGCGTGGCTGGTCGTTGTGTTGCCGTTTGTGCTGGCGGTCGGTGTCATCTACTACCTGCTCATGCGGGTCAACATTTTCCTGGGCTTCGCATGGAACGTGTTCATCGTCTATCTGACGATGGGTTTCCGGCAGTTCAGTCACTACTTCACCGACATTCACGTTGCGTTGAACAACGATAACGTGAACGAAGCCCGTGAGATCCTGCGTCAGTGGATCGGTATCGACACGGTCGATATGCCGGTGGACGAAATTGTGCGCCACACATTGCTGCATGCGGTCATTGCTTCGCATCGTCACGTGTTCGGCGTGTTCTTCTGGTTCCTGATGCCCGTCGGTCCGGCGGGGGCGGTGCTGTACCGTCTCGCAGAATACCTGTCGCGCCGCTGGACGGAGAACGTGCCGGATCGTAGCGCGGCGTTCGGCGCCTTCGCACGCAAGGCGTTCTACGTGATCGACTGGGTGCCGGCACGTTTGACGGCCATCGGCTTCGCCATTGTCGGCAACTTCGAAGATGCGATCTACGCTTGGCGTCACTACGCAAAGCAGTGGCCGAACGAAAACGAAGGCATCCTGCTCGCGGCGGGTAGCGGCGCGCTCGGTGCGCGACTCGCCGGTCCTTTAGCGGAAGTCTCCAGCGTCGACGCGCTCAATCAGGGGGATGACGCAGTCCTGCCGGTCGGCAGCGAATGCACGCCTCGCACGCTTCAGGCGGCCGTTGGTCTGGTGTGGCGGGCGGTCTTGCTGTGGATGCTCTTGTTGCTGCTGCTGACCCTGGCCGTGTGGCTGGGGTGACGTTTGAGCAACAGGTGGCACGCATGAAAACCCCGCAGAGGGGGTCTCAGAAATTGCGTGTTCAAGACGGGTAGAGCGTTACACGGAAGGTCGAACGAACCGATCTTCGAAAAGCATGGCGAATCGGTTCATTGCAGCATTCCGGCCCTTGGCCGCTCGTCCCCAATCGGCCGTGGTATTGCGCAGCGCCTGCCATATGATTTTGGTTGCGGCATCAGCACCGGGTCAGCGCCTAAAGCTGCAAACAGTGCCGCACGGATCAATTCGGTCTCGTCCGTCTCAGTGTTGCGACTTGCTTTGGGTCGGCGGATAACCAAACTTGCGTGAGAACGCGCGAGAAAAGGCGGCGGCGCTACCGAAGCCAACCATTGCCGCCACAACTTTGACGCTCCGCCCGGAGCGGAGTTGTGCTCGCCCCAACGCTAAACGCCATCCATTCAAGTAGGCGCCGGGCGACTGGCCGACGGTCTGTTTGAAGGCAGCGATGAATGGCCCGCGCGACATTTCCGCTAGGGCCATGAGATCCGCAATTTGCCAATTCCGCGCAGGATCGTCGTGCATCGCAATCAGGCTGACGTGCAGCTTGGGATGCGCAAGTCCCGCAAGCAATCCGGCATCGACGGTGCCAACGGCTATTGCTTTACGGATCGCCAGAACCACAACGACTTCAGATAACCTCGCCCGGATCGAGGCGCCGCCGCAACGAGCAACGTTCACCTCGGCCACGATTAGCTTCGACAATTCACGCAATTGCAAATCGTCAGCCAGCGAGAAACACAACTCATCTGGCAAAGCACCGACCAGCGGATTTGCATTGCCACCAAAATCCACTTTCATCGCAGCGTACAACACCGCCCCTGCTGGCAGCGTTGCTGTGGATCGTGCTCGGTAGATCAAGCAGGTGGGTTCACCCGAACCCCGAGAATCGACGATTAAGAGATTTGCCTCTTCTACGGATTCGCAATGCATTGCGCTCAGGGAAAAGGCGTTCAGAAACGCCACCAGCCGATCATGTTTTCGTTCAATTTCAGAACTTTGGATCATGATTTTTATCTGGATGTTGATCCTGAATCTTTTATCATGACGCGGGGTGGTGCGCTAGCCCACGACTCAAACACGACACGCAAGAGGCTTTATGGCGCAGAATTCCGCCCGCAAATTCGATGCTGCCCGCGCAGGAGAATATGCCTCTCAGAGTCGGATCGCACTCGCGGGTTATGACGCTTGTCATGAGCTTTCCGCGTGCATGCTGTCGGCCGCGCTGGGCGAAGGAAACGCGGCGCGGTTATTGGTGATCGGAGCCGGCGGAACAGCAGGTGAAATCATCGCTGCCGCACGGTTAGAGCCAGAATGGTCCTTTGTCGCTGTCGATCCATCGCCTCCAATGCTGGAACTGGCTCGTGCGCATCTTGACGACGCGGGTGTTTCAGATCGGGTGCAAACCGTTCTTGGTACTGCCGAAGACATTGAATCAACCCCGTCATTCGATGCAGCCATCATGATCGGCGTGTTGCATCACCTGTCCGGGCATGAGGCAAAGCAGGAAATTCTGACGCAGATTGCAGCGCGATTGCTCCCGGCTGCCCCCTTGATCGTCGCGGGAAATTATCGACCTTATGCTTCGCAACCCCTGTTGATGGCGGCTTGGGCAGCCCGTTGGCGCATGAATGGCGCGAAACCGGAAGAAGTCCAATCCAAGATGAACAAGATTTTGCATGGCGCAGAGCCACCTCAGTCGGAAGAGGCGGTGATTTCTCTACTTGAGACATCTGGTTTCGCGACACCTGTCCGGTTCTTTGCCAGCTTGTTTTGGGGAGCGTGGTTGGCTCGACGCATTTAACAACCGCCAGGTGAACGGCGAGTGACATTCGATCGCGCAATGCGCCCCGCAACGGCCTAGATAACGCCATGCTTAGAACCCAGGTAACGGAGGAAGTCAGTTTATGAATAGCCGGACAATGCTCAAACACGGTCTTTTTAGTGCCGTTGTCTCGACGAGCCTGTTGGTGGCAGCAGTTTCACCTGCTGACGCAGCGACGGTCGACCCCTCGATGGTGGGAACATGGACCCTGGTCGCTGCGGATGTGCAGCACCCCGATGGCTCACGGGCACGCGACTATGGCGCTGCCCCAAAGGGCATGCTGATTATTGACGCACAGGGACATTACTCACTACAGATTTTCAAGGCCGAGCGTCCTCGGTTTGCCTCCGCCGACAAGAGCGCTGCAACCGCTGCCGAGTACAAAGCGGCCGTCATGGGTTCCAGCACGCACTTCGGAACGATCAGCATCGATCCGGCCAGCTCCACGCTGACTTTCCAAATCGAAAACGCATCCTTTCCCAATTGGGAGGGGCAGCAACAAAAGCGGACCTACGAGCTTAAAGACGGCGAGTTGAGCTATCGCGTCGTCCCGCGGCCCAATGGGGATGTGCCGATTTCCATTTGGCGGAAAGTGAACTAACAATTAGTTCGGGTTGCGAAAAGTACAGGCTGCGCCGCTCAATCTCAGTTGGACGCGAAGACGCTATCGGCTGAATCGCTACAGGTTGGGTGGCGGCTCCAGCTATTGAGAGAGCGTAGCTATGGGCAGGCAAACCAGCGTCTCCTTGGAAGTCAGAGAGCGCACAGTGCCTCAAGGCTTTGGCGAGCGAGGTCACGGGGTTGCGTCGTGCCCACGAGATGCTCAAGGTTGTGAGCCTTTTTTCGCCCAATCGGCACGAGCCAAAAATCAAATCGGAAAATGTTCGATGACGCTGCGCACTTGCGTCAGCACCGAGAAGAGTTCTTCCCGAGGAACCGAGCTTAACCCCAATCGCAATGCGTGCGGCGAATGCCGAGTGGTCGAATAGGCCGTCGCTTTGGAAACAGCGATATTGTGGTCGGCGAGCGCGGTGGCGATTCGATCCATTCTCAATTCGGGCGGCAGCCGCAGCCATAGAAATAGAGAGTACGGATGGGCAACGACGTCCATCCCGTAAAGCGCCTGGCGTGCAATAGCCTGTCTCTTTGATGCTTCCTGGCGCATTCTATTTTCTTGCCGGGCAACGGTGCCGTCCGCGATCCAGCGTGTACCAATGGCCGTGATGAGACTCGGCAGGCTCCAGTAGTTGGCGCGAATCGTCGACTTGATAGGGAGCCGGTACTTCTCGGGTGTGACGATGAACCCGAAACGCAATCCGCTGGCCAGGCTTTTCGAGAGACTCGCAATATAAACCGTGCGTTCAGGCGCGAGCGTAACGAGCGCAGGAGGCGATTGCTTGACTAGGTACGCGTACGAAGCATCCTCGATTAGCAAGCAATCGTAGTGGCGAGCAATGTCCACCAAGTGTTGGCGTTGACCGGCCGTCAGTACCCAACCCAGCGGGTTGTGCATGGTTGGCATCACGTAGATCGCACGCACTCGCTTGCGTTGACATAGCGTGTTGAGTGCATCCAGGTCTGGACCATCCGTCAAGCTGTGCACCGGTTGTAACGCCAAATGCTGAGCCTGGGCCAACATCTTGAATCCCGGGTACGTCAG
Source organism: Pandoraea sp. ASV26 (assembly GCF_016428915.1). Classification (GTDB taxonomy): domain Bacteria; phylum Pseudomonadota; class Gammaproteobacteria; order Burkholderiales; family Burkholderiaceae; genus Pandoraea. The sequence continues at coordinate 14,960 of NZ_JAELTP010000032.1, read as the reverse complement.
CGCATCGACGGCTACGGTATCCCCCGGGCTGAGTAAAGCGCGCGCAGTGATATCCAGTCCCTGTTGCGCACCGTTGACCAAAAACAGGCGATCCGTTTCAGTCCGAATGCCGCGAGCGTTGGCGAGGAAGTCAGCAACGATCTGCTTTTCGTGTTCTCGCCCTCCCGGGGGCTGCTGGTGTAGCAGGGCGGCAAGATCGCCAGATAGCGACAGTTCGCGCAGCATCGTGCGCAGCATGTCTCCCTGACCAGGCCAGGTTGGATGATTGAAAGAGAGATCTGCCGCATGGGTGCTTCGGCGCGCTTCGTCGCCGCCATCCCATTCGTGTTGCTGCGGACGGTCGCGCACGAAAGTACCTCGCCCCGTCTCGCCAACGACCAGCCCTATCGCTTTGAGACGTGTGTATACCTTGCTCGCCGAGGCAATCGCTATGCCATGTTGTGTGGCCAGTTGGCGATGCGTAGGTAACGGGCTGCCAGGCGGAAGCTTGCCGCTGCGGATATCAGCTGCCAAGTCTTCGATCAGACGGGAGATGGACGACGCAGCCATGAACCGTAATTAGGACAATTTTTTGATTGTCTCATTTTACGCTTTTAGACTTGGGGGCGACATTGACGACAGGAATTCATATGACAACGCTTGGTCGACACTTGCCCGTCTTGGAGTATTTGCGACGCCAGTTGGACGGTTCACTGGTGGAGGGCGATAGCACACATATGCGCTATCCGACGGCAATTTCCCAGTTGTTGAAATTTCGAATCGTCTCGATTTCGGAAGCCGATGCCGAAATTGAGCTCTATGCGGATGCCGCCATACACGGAAATCAGCAGGGAACCGTTCACGGCGGATTGCTATGCGAACTGGCAGATGCTGCCATCGGCACCGCTCACTCCACCTTGATCAATGAAGGCGAAAGTTTTACCAGTATTGATCTCAAGGCATCGTTCTTGCGCCCGGTTTGGCAGTCCCGGCTGCGCGCTCACGCTTGGGCAACCCATCGCGGAAGGACGATCAGCCATTACCGGTGTGAGATCCAGCGTGAAGACGACAAGATTGTTGCGAGTATCGAGAGCGCAGTCATGACGCTGAGAGACGATCGCGCACTTGGACGCTGACGCAAGTCAGGCGACGTCTGATAGGTTTTCACTGGGTCAATACACGCCCGCGCCGAAAAGTCCTGCATGCCAAGCTCATCTCTTGTATGCGCGAGATATCGACCATATCGCCACTGAACGTCTCGGTACGCCCCCGGGAAAAATGATGGAAACCCACGTCATAAAGCAAAGCCGCCGACGCGCAAGGCAAGCTTTCCTCGGCGCTGGACCGGGCCGCTGCCACGGCCCGAGCTCAGGGTAACGGAAGGTTGCTGAAGCGAGATTGCGCTATTGGATTTCAGGCCAGCGCATATCGCTTCAATGCTTCTTCGGCATATCGCATGGGCAACGCGCCTTCATCACCAAGCGCTTTGAGCGCAGCAGCCACAATCCATTGCGCGCTGGGGAATCCATTCGTTTGCCGGTGAGAGTCGGCGCCCAGTGCAACGAAACGAGCACGGACGAAGGCGCCGATCTGATCGGCAATGTGCTGCCCATATCCGGTGATCGCCAGAACAGGGGATTGCCCAGACCCAAGGCACGTCTGGATATGCGACGTCTTTTTCTTTGACAGCGGATGGAGCATGTTCCAGCGCTCGGCCTCGTGGCCTTCTCGCGCCAGGCGGGTATAGCTTGGGCAACTCCACACCTCGGCGGAGATGTTCCAGTCTTCTCGTAGCAGGCTGGCTGCGTCGATCACTTTTCCCAATGCCTGACCGGCGCCCAGCAGCCGGACTGCCGGGGCGCTCGACTCGGGGGCGGCGAGGAGTCGGTACATGCCCTTGTACGCCTCATTGACATGGGCTTGTGAGGGTGCGGGTACTTTGCCGTCGTCATCGTGCAGGGTCATATAAAAGAACCCCGGCTCGTCGTCCATGTACATGGCTTGCATGGCGGACCGCAAAATAGCGAGCGCTTCCTGTCCCGAAGCGGGATCGTAGGGGATACCGTTCACGCTGCTGGCAAGCCAAAGCGGAACGGCAGGCTGCACGCTTTTCGGCCACCGTGACGAGGTGATCTCGGCGTCGTTGCACAGGATGCCGCGATCGGCGGCTTCGTCTATCGCTGCTCGCAGCCCGGCGACGGACACGGAACGAAGCAAATACAGCAATGGCATCTCGAAGTGCTCGGCCCCATCTCGAAACCACAGCGGCCACGCACTGATATTGCCGACTCCCGTGTCAGCGTCGTCCATCAACGGCGTCTGCTGGACTGACTTGCCTGGAGAGGCTTTCACGATCCAAACCTTACTCTGGGTCGCATCGTCTTGTGCCAAGCCCCGGGCGATGGCTTGGATCGCGCGGTAGGGTGAGGCGGCAAGGCAAGCGCTCTCCAAATCTTTCCCGGCAAGTTTTTCAAGGCATGCAGCCGCTGCCAGCCGTGTTTGCGGGGTGGGTGCGGGCGGACAAAGACGCTCCAGACTCATGTTCGACCTCAGTTGATGGGCTTCTTGCACGACTCGCCATCGTGGCTTACGATTGCATTTGCAATAATTGTAATTGCAACGCAAATCATCGACAAGGGTAGACATGACACAAGCCAGCGATCTCGCGTTCTACACGGCGGACACACCCAATGGGCAGAAAGTCAGCATCTTTCTCAAGGAGGCCGGGCTGGCTTACGAGCAGTTCGATCTCGATCTTGACCGGGGCGACCAGCATCAACCGGATTTCCTGAGGATCAACCCGAACGGCAAGATCCCCGCCATCGTTGATCGAAAGGCTGGTCTGGCCGTCTTTGAGTCTGGCGCCATCCTTTCCTATCTGTCAGCGCAAACGGGTTGCCTGCTGCCCGCGACGGAAACTGAGAACATTGCCGTGCAGCAATGGCTGCATTTCCAGATAGGTGGCATCGGCCCGATGTTGGGGCAGCTATGGTGGTTTTTGCACGCCTCGAAAACGGGCAATACCGAGGCGATTCAGCGATACCAGAAGCAATCCCTGCGTCTTTACCAAGTCGTCGACACCCGTCTTAGCGAATCTGCTTTTATCGCCTCGGAAAATTACAGCATTGCCGATATTGCCGCATTCACCTGGCTAAGAACCTGGGAAGAATTGCGCCTGGACATCGCGCCTTACTCGCATGTCCAGCGGTGGCTCGATGTGATCGCCGCGCGGCCGGCGGTACAGGCGGGACTTCTCGCAAACAAGCCGGCCTCCAACGCGCCCAATGAACGGTTTGCTTCCACCGGGGGCTGAGGCCGTGGCGTGGACTTATTTGTTTTTTGCTGCCGCCCTGGAAATCGTCATGGGCGTGTCTCTGAAATTGAATGCGGGTTGGACCAGGTTGGGGCCCAGCATCGTTGCCGTGATGGCTGGGCTGGGCAGCATCTACTTGCTGGCACTGGCTTTGCGCTCACTCCCTATTGGAATGGCTTACGCCATCTGGACGGGTATCGGAACGATTGGACTGGTTGTTGTGGGGACGCTGGTATTTCAGGAGGAGATGAACTGGCCCCGAGCCTGCTTCCTCGGTCTGGCGCTCAGCGGAATCATCGGATTGCGCTTCTACGAAGCTGCTGCGTGAGCACAACGCGATGCGCAGGACAGTGCCATTGCCTTTATCCCTGTTCAGAGATTGCGCCGTCCTGTTGTCGCCCTTAGACCACCGGTCCCAGGTGCCGAACCGCGTCAACGGTCAGCGACCTGGAGTTGAACGGCTCGGCCTGGGCGTTGATCTTCAGCTCGCGTACCTCGTTGCGGAGGGACGTCGTGCTTGCGCCACTAAGTCTTGAACGCCGGCACTGTTTATTGCCGATCCGGATGCACGGATGCCTCAGTAGGGAATCTCCTGCTCCGATTCGTGGACGAGCTGAGCATAGAGCGAATGCCGCTGTTTCGAGATCCGTCCGTCGGCCACCGCTTCGAGAATGGCGCAACCCGGCTCTTTGAGGTGATGGCAGTTGTAGAACCGGCACCCGGTGAGCAGGGGGCGAAACTCGGGAAATCCGCGCTCCAGCGCGCCCTCTTTGAGGTGATGCAGTCCGAACTCCTGAAAGCCCGGTGAATCGATGAGCAGGCCGCCGTCGGGCAAATGGAAGATGCGCGTGAAAGTGGTCGTGTGCTTGCCGGAGTTCAACACCGTGGAGATTTCACGGGTCGCGGCGTCGGCATCGGGCACGACGAGGTTCACGAGGCTGGATTTGCCCATGCCCGATTGGCCGAGCAGCAACGATGCCTGATTCGCCAGACGCGGCAGCAGCAACGCCTTTGCCGCGTCCGGATCGGCTCGCACGGACAACTCCACCACTTCATAGCCCAGCGCACGATAAGGCGCCAGACGCTCACGTGCTGCGGGCAGGGCGTCCGTCACATCCGTCTTGTTCAGGACGATCAGCGGTCGCAACGCATTGGCTTCCGCCGCCACGAGCGCACGGCCGAGCAGATCTTCGCTGAAGTACGGCTCGGTCGCCAGCATGATGACCAACTGGTCGATGTTGGAGGCGAAGAGCTTGCTCTTGAACTGGTCCGAACGATAGAGCAGATTGCGGCGCGGCAGAATCTCTTCGATCACGCCCTGATCGCCCGTGCGTGCCCAGGCCACTTCGTCGCCAACCGCAATTTCGCTCTTCTTGCCGCGCGGGAAGCACAGCACCGTTTCGCCGTCATCGGCCTCCACGACATAGTGACGACCGTGGGCAGCGGCGACACGGCCGTGGCGTCGTTCCTGAGCGGTCGTCTCGACCGGCGTGGCCTTACCTTTGCTGCTTCGCTTCATGCGTGCCCCAGCAGACGGTCGATACGCTGGGATGCAGGCGGATGCGAGTAATAAAACGCGGTGTAGACCGGGTCGGGCGTCAGTGTCGACGCGTTGTCCTGGTACAGCTTCACGAGGGCGTTGACCAGATCGCTGGCTTGCGTCTGGCTGGCGGCAAAGGCGTCGGCCTCGAACTCGTGTTTGCGTGACGTCAGACTGCTCAACGGGCTCGCGAAGAAGCCGAACACGGGCAGCACGAGGAAGAACAGCACCAAGGCCAATGCGTTATTGCTGCCCGTCATCGATGGCATCACGCCGAGATCGGTGTAGAACCACGTGCGTCCCGCCAGCCACCCGAGCAGGGCGAGGAATACCAGCGACAACGCGAAGGCGACGATCAGGCGCTTGGTGATGTGGCGACGCTTGAAGTGACCCAGCTCATGCGCGAGCACGGCTTCGATTTCCGCGGGGGAGAGTCGCTCGATGAGCGTGTCGAAGAACACGATGCGCTTGGCCCGGCCGAAACCGCTGAAGTACGCATTGCCGTGTGCCGAGCGCTTCGAGCCGTCCATCACGAACAGGCCGCGCGCCGCGAAGCCGCAGCGCTGCATCAATCCCTCGATGCGCTGCGCGAGCGACGCGTCCGCGAGCGGCTCGAACTTGTTGAACATCGGCGCAATGACGTGCGGGAAGATGAACTGCACGAACAGATTGAACGCGACCCAGACGATCCACGTGTACAGCCACCACAACGGCCCCGCGCGCTCCATCAGCCAGAGAACGACGAACAGCAGCGGCAGCCCGAGCACGACGCCTACCGCGGTGCCCTTGACCATGTCGACGATGAACAGCCCGAGCGACATGCGGTTGAAGCCGAAGCGCTGCTCGATCACGAACTGTCGCACATAGGTGAAGGGCAGGTCGACGATGCCGGAAATCAGCAGGACGGCAGCAATCAGCGCGATCTGACCCACATATCCTTCCCCGAGCCACTCGGAGATGCCGATATGCAGCAGGTTCAGGCCGCCAAGCAGGGTGAATGCGACGAGCAGCACCGCCTGGGCGAAGATCTCGGCCATGCCCAGGCGCGTGCGTGCGACCGTGTAATCGGCGGCACGCTGGTGATCGGTCAGCGTGATCGTGTCGGCGAATCGTTCGGGGACGGCAGCCCGATGGGCGAGCACGTGGCGGACCTGACGGGCGGCCAGCCAAAGCTTGGTCATGACCATCGCCAGCAGGAAGATCACGAAGAGATAAGTGAACATGCGCTTGAGGAGAATCCGAAGTATGCGAGAATTATAAGTTCTTTCGACCGGGCAGGCGCCGTGCCGGTCGCCTACCGGTGTGTTTTCCAGAGTCTTCCGATCATGTCTGTCATTCCATCCCAAAATCCCACGTCTGTCGCAGCCGAGACGCCGCTCGCGCGCGCCGAGTTCAATTTGGTCTGGCTCGACATGGAAATGACCGGTTTGCAGCCCGACAGCGACCGGATCATCGAGGTGGCGGTCGTCGTTACGGATTCTGCGCTCACGCGTCGCATCGAGGGGCCGGTCTTCGCGATCCATCAGTCCGACGCTGTCCTGGACGGCATGGACGACTGGAACAAGTCGACGCATGGCCGCTCGGGGCTGATCGACCGCGTGAAGACGTCGGTTATCGACGAAGCGTCGGCCGAAGCACAGTTGATCGAGTTCCTGTCCCAGTATGTACCGCCGAACAAGTCGCCGATGTGCGGCAACTCGATCTGTCAGGATCGCCGTTTCATGGCGCGTTACATGCCCAAGCTCGAGGCATTCTTCCACTACCGGAATCTGGACGTCAGCACGCTCAAGGAGTTGTGCCGCCGCTGGGAGCCCACTGTCTACAAGGGTTTTCACAAGCGGGCCGCCCACACGGCGCTGGCCGATATCCACGAGTCGATCGACGAACTGGTGTACTACCGCGAGCATTTCCTGAAGACGGCCGTGCCCGGTGCACCGGAAGCGCCGACATCCGCCCCGGCCTGATGTCCGCCACATGATAAAGAACGCCAGCGAAATCGCTGGCGTTTTTGCTTGGCATCACCCAAGCAGATGACCCGGGAAGTCTGGGGGGCAGGCGATCACGCCGATTTCGGTGAGCGAATCGCGCTCTTGGGACGAAACGCTTTGCAGATGCCGTCATCCGTCTCGATGTATGGCCCGCCGATCAGGTCGATGCAATAGGGCACGGCGGCAAAAATGCCGGGCACGACCGATTTGCCGTCTGCATCGCGCAGCCCTTCGAGCGTTTCCTTGATCGACTTGGGCTGTCCGGGCAGGTTGATGATGAGGGCGGCGTGGTCCGGCGTTTCGCGGATCACGGCCACCTGACGCGACAGGATCGCCGTCGGCACAAAGCGCAGGCTGATCTGGCGCATCTGCTCCCCGAACCCCGGCATTTCCTTGGTGCCCGCGCGCAGCGTGGCTTCCGGCGTGACATCGCGCCGTGCCGGCCCCGTGCCGCCGGTGGTGAGCACCAGATCGCACTGCGCGGTGTCGACCAGGTCGATCAACGTGGCGGTGATGCCGTCGGCGTCATCGGGAATCAGACGGGTTTCGGCCACCCACGGCGAGGTAAGCGCGCTGCCGAGCCATGTCTGGAGCGCCGGGATGCCCTGATCCTCATAGGTGCCCTGGCTCGCGCGATCGCTGATCGAGACGAGGCCTACGCGGAGTTCGTCCGGATGTGAGCGGGCGACCATCAATCTTCCTCACGCGTTGGGAATTCCGTCAGATCGCTATCGGCATCTTCCGAAGATGCGGAAGTGCCGGCCGATCCCGTGCCCAGCAGATCCTTGAGTGCCTGAAACAGTTCGCGGAAGGCCTTGGGCGGCTTTTGCGCGGCCTGTTCGCGGCGGGCGTTGCGCACGAGCGTGCGCAGGTGCTGGGCGTCGGCTTCCGGGTGCTGGGTGAGCAGTTCCGTGAGGGCTTCGTCCTTGGCCAACAGGCGTTCGCGCCAGCGCTCGAGGGCATGCAGCTTGGCCGTTTCTGCCTTCGAGACGCCATTGATGACGTCCAGGGCACGGCGAATGGCTTCGACTTCCGACTCGTGCAGGGTGCGCATTTGCTTGCCCACGTACTGCATCTGGCGGCGGCGGCCTTCATGCGCGGTGATCTTGCGGCAGTCCCGGACGGCCCGTTCCAGGTTCTCGGGCATGGGCACGCGGGCGAGCGCGTCCTTGCCAAGATTGACCAGTTCTTCGCCCAGATCCTGCAAGGCATGCGACTCGCGCTTGCGCTGGGATTTGCTCGGGCCTTCATCGGAAAGCTCGGCGTGGGCGATATTGTTAAAGCGTTGAATGTGCGTCATGGGCGCTATTGTAACGCGGCGCGCGCCGTCCAAATAGTTGCTGGGTCCACACACGATGGTGGAGAAGTCGCGCTAAGATGGCGGTTCCTATTTAGCCACTGACCGAATCGCGCCGATGTCCCAAGCGACCCAGCATTTCACGCATACCCAGGATCAACTCAAGGAAATCGTCAGCGACGTACTACAGTACGCCCGTTCGCTCGGCGCCACCGATGCGGCGGCCGAAATCTCCGAGGGCGACGGCCTGTCGGTCTCGGTGCGGCGCGGCAAGGTCGAGACCATCGAGCGCAATCGCGACAAGCTGGTGGGCGTAACCGTCTTCATCGGTCAGCGCCGTGGCAATGCCAGCACATCTGACTTCTCGCGCAAGGCACTGCACGATACCGTCGATGCGGCCTTCAACATCGCGCGTTTCACGGCGGAGGACGACTGTGCGGGGCTTGCCGAGTCCGAACTGCTCGAGATGCATCCGCAGGATCTGTCGCTGTTCCACCCGTGGCGCATTACCGCGGACGAAGCGGTGGAGCTGGCACGCCGTGCCGAAAAGGCGGCGCTCGACGTAAGCCCGCTCATCCGCAATTCCGAGGGGGCGGGCGTGTCCGCCCAGCACTCGCAGTTCATGTTGGGTACGACCCGTGGCTTTCTCTCGGGCTATCCGTATTCGCGTCACTACCTGTCGGTGTCGCCGATCGCCGGGTCGGGCAGCCATATGCAGCGCGACGACTGGTATTCGTCCAAGCGCGCCGCGGGCGATCTGGCGTCGCCCGAAGCGGTCGGCCGCTACGCCGCCGAGCGCGCGCTGGCCCGCCTGCATGCCCGCAAGCTCTCCACGCGCAAGTGTGCGGTGCTGTTCGAAGCGCCGCTCGCGGCCGGCCTGCTCGGGGCATTCGTGCAGGGGGTCAGCGGCGGTGCGCTGTACCGTAAGGCGACGTTCCTCGTCGACACGCTGGGCAAGCCGGTATTTGCCGATCACGTTGGCATTCACGAAGATCCGCATGTGCCGCGCGCCATGGGCAGCGCGCCGTACGACGAAGAGGGCGTGAGAACGCGTGCCCGCGATGTCGTGAGCGATGGTGTGGTGCAGGGCTACTTCCTCTCGACGTATTCGGCCCGCAAGCTCGGCATGGAGACGACCGGTAACGCCGGCGGCTCGCACAACCTGCGCATGTACAGCAAGCTCACCGCCCCGACCGACGACTTCCGTGCAATGTTGCGCAAGCTGGGCACGGGCCTGCTCGTCACCGAGTTGATGGGGCAGGGCGTGAACTATGTGACGGGTGACTATTCGCGCGGGGCGTCGGGCTTCTGGGTCGAGAACGGTGAGATTCAGTACCCGGTTGAGGAAATCACGCTGGCGGGCAACCTGAACGACATGTTCAAACAGATCGTCGCCATCGGCGCCGACACGTTGGTACGCGGTACCAAAGAGGTCGGGTCTATCCTGATTGAACAAATGACCATCGCCGGTCATTGATGCTGCAAAAAGCCCTTGTGGCGCGATAAACGCGTTGCGTTTATGCGCCATGACGGGGCAAAAACCCATTTGCCGTGTCCGATGCAGGAAGTTTGCGTTATCCTTAGGAGTTTTCTTAAGCCGTGGCTTAAGAACAGACGCGGTAGTTAGGGTAATGGGCGCGCTCATAAGGCGCGCCTTCTCATAACTAGAGACTAGGTATTGGAGGAAGAGGACTCATGAAAAGCACCATGACCAAGTTGCTGGGCGCACTTGTCGCTGCGGGGATGGTGGCTTCGGCCCATGCCGCCGATCTGAAGATCGGCGTGGCCGAAGCACTGTCGGGCGGTGCTGCGCAGTATGGCGCGGCCATCAAGAATGGTTTCCAGCTGGCGGCTGACGAAATCAACGCCGCTGGCGGCATCAATGGCAACAAGCTCGTACTTCAGGTCGAAGACGAGCAGGGCAAGAAGGAAGAGGCGATCAACGTCTTCAAGAAGCTGATCTTCCAGGACAAGGTGCTCATGGTGTTCGGCCCGACGCTGTCGAACTCGGCACAGGCTGCCGATCCGATCGCACAAGCCGGCAAGACGGTGGCGTTCGGCACGTCGAACACGGCTGACGGCATCACGTCGATCGGCGACTACATCTTCCGAAACTCTGTGACCGAAGCCGACGTGCTGCCGGAGACCATCAAGATTGCGGCCAAGCACGCCGGCATCAAGAAGGTCGCGGTGCTGTACGGCAACGACGACGTGTTCACCAAGAGCGGCTACGACAACTTCAAGAAGGCGCTCGACGACCTGAAGATCCCGGTCACGACGACCGAGACGTTCGCCAAGGGCGACGTGGACTTCAAGGCGCAGCTCACCAAGATCAAGGCGAGCAACCCGGACGCCATCGTGCTCTCGGCGCTGATCGCCGAAGGTGCGCCGATCATGGTGCAGGCCCGTCAACTGGGTATCAACGTGCCGTTCATTGGCGGCAACGGCATGAATTCGGTCAAGGTGTTCGATCTGGCCAAGGGCAGCTCGGATGGCCTGTGGGTGGGTAGCCCGTGGTCGATCGAGAACAACACGCCGGCCAACACGAAGTTCATCGCCGCCTACAAGGCGAAGTACAACGTGTCACCGGATCAGTTCGCAGCGCAGGCGTATGACGCCATGTACATCGCGGCGGGTGCGATCAAGAACGTGAAGATCTCGGGCAACCTGGAAGCCGACCGCAAGGCACTGCGCGACGCGCTGCCGAAGGTCACGCACGAAGGCGCTACGGGCAAGTTTGCGTTCCGTCAGGCCATGGGCAAGAACGGCAAGCCGGCAGGCTACGATGCGCAACAGGCACCGATCGTCAGTGTGACGAAGGGTACCAAGTACGTCATCGAGAAGTAAGCAGCCCGGCAGTACTTGAAGAAGTCCGCATGGGCGTAGGGCTGAAAGGCGCTACGCCCATCGGCGTTTCTGGCGCGCACTGTCCCCCCAAGCGGCGCGCGCCTCCGTCCCTCAGGCTGGAATACACACCATGCTGGAACAGCAACTCGTCAACGCGCTCTCCCTCGGGTGCGTGTACGCCTTGTTCGCGCTCGGGTTCACACTCGTGTTCGGCATCCTCGGCGTCATCAATCTTTCGCACGGCGCGGTCTTCATGGTCGGTGCCTATGCGGCGCTGCAAGCCGTCGTGCGTCTTCATCTTCCGCTGTGGGCGGCCATGTTGACGGCGGTGATTGTCGCCGGTCTGCTCGGTCTGCTCATCGACGTGCTGGTGCTCAAGCCATTGCGCAAACGCGGCGCGCCTCACCTGATTCCGATGATCGCCACCATTGGCGTGGGCATTTTGCTCAACAACGGTGTGCAGGGCATTTTCGGTGCGGAAAACCTGCGTTTCCCGTACGACGTCCTGTCGCAAGAGACCCTGACGGTCGCCGGCGTGCACATGACGGTGCTCGAACTCGCGATCATCTTCATCTCGTTTGCGCTCATGGCCGTGCTCATCACCACGATCAAGAAGACGCAACTGGGCCGCGCGCTGCGTGCCATTGCCGAATCGCCGAAAGCGGCCTACCTGCTCGGGATCAACGTCGAGGGCCTGTTCCTGGCAACGTCGTTCGTTGCCGCGGGGCTGGGTGGCATGGCGGGGGTGCTCATCGGGCTGTACTCCAACGCGGTGTTCCCGCTGATGGGGCAACCGATGCTGCACAAGGGCATCGCGGTGATCATTCTGGGCGGTATGGGCGACATCCGTGGCGCGATGATCGGCGGCTTGTTCCTGGGCTTTGCCGAGGTCATGTCGGTCGCGTACATCGGTTCGAACATGCGCGACGCCGTGGCGTTCGGCCTGCTGTTCCTGATCCTGCTGGTGCGTCCGCAGGGGTTGTTCGGCAAAGTGCTCGAACGCAAAGCGTAATCACGGGGGCGCAATGGACTGGTTCAATAATTTCTGGGCGGTTTACAGCAATCTGGTGCTGACACTTGGCACCAACGCGCTGCTGGCCCTGTCGATTTACCTCACGCTCTCATGCGGCATGCTGGCCATGGCCAATGCGGCGTTCATGGGCATTGGTGCTTACACCGCGGCGTTGCTCACCATGAACTACGACACGCCGTTTGCGGTATCGCTTGCGGGCGGCATGGCCGCGCCGGCGCTCGTGGCGTTCATCATCGGCAAGCCGACGCTGCGTCTGTCGGGCGTGTATTTGGCGATGGCGACGCTCGGCTTCGGTGAAGTCGTGCGCGTATTGATTCTGAATACCGAAGACCTGACCGGTGGTGCACTCGGCCTGAACGGCATTCCGCAGCTCACGCAGTGGTGGCATGTCGCCGGTGCCGTCGTGATCGTCCTTGCCGTGCTGTGGCGTTTGCGTCGCTCCAAGGTCGGCCGTGCTTTCGAGGCCATCAAGGAAGACGAGACGGCCGCGGGCCTCATGGGCATCAACGTGACGGGCTACAAGATGCTCGCGTTTGTGCTGGGGGCGGTACTTGCCGGATTGGCGGGGGCGCTCAATGCCCATCTCACGTTCTTCATCGGACCGAACGAATTCGGTTTCGACCGTGGGGTCGAGATTCTGACGATGGCGATTCTTGGCGGTATCAACGGTTTGGTTGGCCCGGTATTGGGCAGCACCATTCTGACGTTGTTGCCCGAATTGCTGCGCGCATTCAACGCCTTCCGTCTTGTGGTCAACGGCCTGATCCTGGTGCTGATCGTGCTGTTCCTGCCCAAGGGTATCTGGGATCCGATGCGATTTCGCCGTTGGTTCCGTGCCGACAAGGCGCGTTCGGCCTCTTCCACATAAGCGGACGGGGAACACGACATGCTCAAGCTTTCCAATATTTCCAAGCGATTCGGTGGACTGCACGTTCTGCAGGACGTGAACATCGAAGTGCCGCAAGGCACCATCTTTGGCCTGATTGGCCCGAACGGTGCGGGTAAGACGACAGTCTTCAACCTGATCACCGGCCTGTTGCAGCCCACGGGTGGCAGCATCACGTTCGACGGCGAGAGTCTTCTGGGGCAGAAGCCGCACAAGATCACGCAGCGCGGCATTGCCCGTACGTTCCAGAACATCCGCATCTTCAAGGAGATGACGCTGATCGAGAACGTGGTGGTCGGCATGCACCGTCACCTTTCGTACGGCCCGGCTGGCCTGCTGCTTTCGCTGCCGGGGTTTCGCGAGATGGAGAAGCGTTCGCGCGAGCGCGCCCATGAATTGCTTTCGTGGGTGAAGCTCGATCACAAGGCGTACGACATTGCCGACAACCTGTCGTACGGCGATCAGCGCAAGCTGGAACTGGCCCGGGCGCTTGCGACCGAGCCCAAGCTGTTGCTGCTCGATGAGCCGGTGGCCGGCATGAACACGGGCGAGAAGGTCGATCTCATGAGCGAGATCGAGAACATCAAGGCGCGGGGTTACACGATTTTCATGATCGAGCACGACATGCGCTTCGTGATGGGCCTGTGCGAACGCATCGCGGTATTGAACTTCGGCCGCATCATCGCCGAAGGCAACCCTGACGAGATCAAGCACAACCCGCAGGTCATCGAGGCCTATCTTGGCCGCGATGACGATGACGATACGGCTGCGCTGGCGGCCGGCGCGGAGGACAAGGCATGAGCGCGTTGCTCGAAGTGAAGGGCCTGAAGGTGGCCTATGGGCATATCGAGGCTGTGAAGGGCGTCGATTTCTCGTTGCGCGAGCACGAGATCACGTCACTCGTGGGGGCCAATGGCGCGGGCAAGTCGACGACGCTGCTGGCACTGTCCGGTCTCATCAAGAAGCAGGCCGGCTCGATCATTTTCCAGGGCGAGGAGATCGGTGGTTTGCCGCCGAACAAGATCGTGCAACGCGGCTTGGTACAGGTCGCCGAAGGCCGCGCCACGCTCACGACGATGACGGTACGCGAGAACCTTGAGCTCGGCGCCTATACGCGTCGAGACAAGCAGAACGTGAAGCCTGACCTGGAGAAGGTGCTGGAGCGTTTCCCGCGATTGGCGGAGCGCATCGAGCAGATGGCGGGCAATCTTTCCGGCGGCGAGCAGCAGATGTTGGCGATCGGCCGTGCGTTGATGGCACGTCCGAAGTTGTTGTTGCTTGACGAGCCGTCGATGGGGCTTGCGCCGATCATCGTGCAGGGCATCTTCAACACGTTGAAAGAGATCAACGCGGACGGCTTGACGATCTTCCTGGTCGAGCAGAACGTGCGTCAGGCGCTGAAGATTGCACAACACGGCTACGTGCTCGAGACCGGTAAGGTTGTGCTGGAAGACACGGGCCGGAACTTGTTGGGCAACCCGCGAGTGCTGGAAGCGTATCTGGGCGGGTGATGTTGCTCGCGTTGATGGACCTTGCCTCGTTGGGGGGCTTCATCAATAAAAAGGCGCGCCGATGGGACTTGAATGACCCATCGGCGCGTTTTGCATTTCGGGGCGTGTGGGCTGCCATCGCCGTGTGTCGAGATCACCTTAATTCGAACTCAGCACGAATGAGAGTTGACGATTGAATATCGAGGCAGGGATTCTGGTGAAGTATCCGGCCATCATGGCCGCCTCGATGAGCTGCGAGCGATTGCTTGCCTGAAACGCTTGTCTCAAAGCGACCACATGTGCCTCGACGGTTCTGGGGGAGAGTCCGAGTACGCGGGCGATCTTCTTGGCGCTCCAGCCGCGCACGGTGAAAAACAGAACCTCACGCATGCGCTGACTCAGTGCCGGATGGGTCGCTGCGCCAGCATCGATAACGTAGCTGGCCTGTTGGTCCGGTGTGCCATGCCGTCCTCCTCCCTGAAGGCCGGAAAGCAGTGTCCTGAGCAACTGGCAGTCCGGGAATTGAGACAAGTCTTCGCCATGGAAAATCGTGCCGACCACCCGGCCAGCGCCGTCCACCCATGGGG
>NZ_JAELTP010000320.1 GCF_016428915.1 Pandoraea sp. ASV26 | reverse complement strand
GCGACGTTCTTCCTGTTGTGGTCCTTGGCCTGAAGCGAGACCTGCGATCAGAAACGGACCCCAACGGCATAATCTACCCGGAAGAGGCATACCAAATGGCGCAAGATCTGCGAGCTGATCGTTATGTAGAGTGTTCAGCAGTGACTGGCGAGTTGGTGGGGCCGGCGTTTGAGGATATATGTAAAACCGCCATCAAGACGACGACAGCAGAGGGCGGACAGAGCGAAGGCGGCTGCACGATCTTATGACGCGCGAAAAGTGTAAGATACCGATAAATAGAATAGACGGCTTTTCAAGGAGCTGCCGTATCGTCCATTGCCACGTCTTCGTCTGCGTTGCCATTGGCTTCGGTTTCATCGCCAGCCTCGACCCCGTTTTCGTGCGGAAACTCGCCCAGGACCTCGGCGATGATGGCAACCATTTCTTCTTGCTGCTCGTCGGTGTAGCGGTCAGTCATGTCCTCGAGAACAGTATTGAGA
>NZ_JAELTP010000319.1 GCF_016428915.1 Pandoraea sp. ASV26 | reverse complement strand
GTATTCCCCAGACGTGGCATTCCAAGCGCAATTTACGAGTACGCCTGCGCCAGCAACCAGCGTCTCGAGATGCATTTGGTGGAGAACCTAAAGTCAATCAATATCCAGTTTTCTGTATACGTATCTTTTGTCTCCTGCCCCCGGGCGTCTTACTTTTGTTTACCTGATCGCTGCCTCCTTTCGCTTCTTTAAGCTCTGCTTCGCTTCTTCCCCCCCTTTCCTCCCATCACCTATCATCAACACCGCAAGCATCCTCATCTTAGCTTCTTCTTCAATATCCACGACTCTGAACCATCTCGCTACGAGACTTATACGACAGCTTCTCGATACGTCGCCAAAATGAATAAGCTAACCACTGCCGCCGACGACAGCACCGTTGCTCGCTCCTTTTCCGAGGAGTTGATGGACATCTTCCGCATCGACAACTCCGTCTCAGACCTGTCTCTTATACACATCTGACGCTGCCGACGAACCGTGTG
>NZ_JAELTP010000318.1 GCF_016428915.1 Pandoraea sp. ASV26 | reverse complement strand
GCAAAGATGAGTGGCGTCCGACCATGTGGATCAGGGAGGTCAATCAAGTGTGCCTGAGCTTCTGCAAGATGCCGAATAACGAAGAGAGGGATGGGTCTGACTCCTTTTGTAGCAACCAATAGATGCATAGCATTTATTGACGAGGTAAGTTTGTCTTCATAATTCATCAGGGCCCAAGTCTCAAATGCTGGATGCTTGGGCAGAAAGTATGCGTCCAGTGCAGCAACGCCTTGATATTCCGACTGAGTGTTACTTTTTTCGAAATGAAGTCCTAGGTTTTCGACGGCGTATAAAGCCAAGGGATGGCTTAGCCGCAACTGTGTGCGGATTTCGTCTCGTTGCTTTCTCTCCCGGTTGCGGAAGAAAACATCGTCATAGTGGGTTTCCCGTGTTTCATCTATAGTCATGTCAAAGTGCGGGCAGCTATGCAAGTATCGCAGACACAGAGCAGCTAGCATGTCGTGGGTCTGGTAACCGCC
>NZ_JAELTP010000317.1 GCF_016428915.1 Pandoraea sp. ASV26 | reverse complement strand
TAACTATACTAAGCGTATCCCTAAGCCTCTAGATATCGTTATAAATATAAGGATAAGCCCCTAATAGGTCTTAGAAGATACATTAGCTAGTAACTTAGTAAGAGCTGATAATATCTTAGAAGTAGCCTAATACTTAAGATAATAGATACGATTTTATCTAAAAGAGTTAGCCGTAGCTGGTTAATATTATTAAGCCTACCGTAAAGATAAGCCAAAATATGTCTATAATAGAAGTTAAGAAAACTATAAGTAATCCGTGGGATGCGCACCTAAAAATAGAATTACATACCTAGCGCTCGTCTAAGAGACTTATATATTAATAAGAGAGTCTAGTATAGGCGGGCGTACTACCACATCTACTTAAGCTAGTAATTTTAATATTAGTACTAATATACCTTATATAAAAGTCTATACTACTAAGCGGGAGATATATACTTCGGCCTCTAGATAAGCTTTAAGAAATATAGCGCTTCACCTATA
>NZ_JAELTP010000316.1 GCF_016428915.1 Pandoraea sp. ASV26 | reverse complement strand
AGCTGCGAGTTAGGCAACGAGGATTCAGAGGTGCAAGTTTTACGTACCGTGGTAGCCACCAACTTGCAACAAAAAGCGGCCGTCATTCTCGAGATAAGGATCCAGTGCTTTCCCAATGACACTTGGTCTTAATATGACAGTTTTGCCTAGCGGTGTAATCGCGCTCATTTCGCCAATTAGTTGCAAATCATGCCGGCCTGGCTCATCGGTTATATAGATAGGGCCTCCGCTCACGCATCGTGCTGCAGCGTGATAATGTCCGTATTCATGTTCCGTCTGGAACATGTCCCAGTCTGGCATCACGTTTAAATACTGCGTCAGAATGGCGTTGTGTGCATTTGCCCAGATGTGCCAACGATGCGAAGTGGGAACGTTAGGGAAGTAGTCGTCTGAGTTGCGCATGACAACGGGCGGTCTAAGCTGCGGCATGTGTGCGTGGAATATTGCCTGAGGAAATTGCTGTCTCTTATACACATCTGA
>NZ_JAELTP010000315.1 GCF_016428915.1 Pandoraea sp. ASV26 | reverse complement strand
TGTGTATAAGAGACAGGTCTTCCCCATACTAGACGCCGTGTTCTTCCTGAACCTCATCAAAGCAGCCCACACGACGACCCCAAGAGCCAAAAGCATCATCATAAGCGCATAGGCGAAAAGAATGCGTGAGCTATCCGTCATAATGGCATTGTACCGTTCAGAATGGTCGTAAAACACGAGAAGCAGGACATATGCTTTCAGTTCCAGAGCACATATGGCCAGGTTCAAGCATACAAGCACCGCCGCAATTGCGTACCCGGCATACTTTACGTACTTTGCTTTACCAGCAGAAGTCACCTGGCTCCCATTCTGCGCACCACGCAGGCCCATTCCAAAACTGATGAGTGTGAGAAGCATCAGGATTGCAGAGATTTCAAGAAGAGTGCGCCATACTGCGCCAACGTAGGTTGTTATGTGGTTGAGAAGCCGCGACGCGCTTCCGCCGCTGCCGCCTCCGTCGATACGGAATTGGTTCGCGGC
>NZ_JAELTP010000314.1 GCF_016428915.1 Pandoraea sp. ASV26 | reverse complement strand
GAGCATAACTGTTCTATGCGATTAGAGTAATCATCATTCATTCTTTATAATCGTGGAGCTTTTGATATATATCTAACATTATTCCCAACGCCCTTAGTCTAATGGTAAAATTTTCTCTAACGTCGCAGTGTAAAAGGACCCTTTGCATAACCATCTGTCGCACCTCTCTCCTTATTGAAGCAGCTCGCTCAAGTCTCTCTTTGCGTTTCTCTTGATGCCACACTTGTTTAAGCAAGTATCAATTCCCAGAGCAATGTTTTCAGGAATGAAGTCGCGGAAACTCTCAATATCTTTACCTTCAAGCGTTTGCACGCCACCCAGGGGAGCAGTAACCACGTCAGAGCGAAGGCTGAAGAAGTTTTGCGCAATGGTATTGACACCAGGGTCTTCGTGATTGAAGCCGGCAACAAAAACAGTACTTTCGCAATCAGGGTTAAATTCCTGGTGGATCGATCCCCGGGGAAAAACTGCCATATTATAC
>NZ_JAELTP010000313.1 GCF_016428915.1 Pandoraea sp. ASV26 | reverse complement strand
GTATCGAGTAATTTACCAACAGACCCAGTTTCGTACTCTGCTTCCCTACTCGTACGTTGTAAGGAACATGTGGCGAGCCAGGTATATGCCAAGAAAGGTATTGCAATGTAGAGTTGGAGCAGCAATTGGGAGGGGGAAGAGAAGGGCTGCAGGACAGTAGTGTGGTGTTGTACTGCCAAACGTGTAAGCCTCTTTACTAGCATACTAAAAATTAGAGCAATAAATAAGCAATAAAGCAGTAGACTGTACTCTTTGATTTATTATTCATAATGAATGAAATTAGCTAGTAATTATTTACAAACATTTAACGTAATGGAACAAAGCTCAGTCTTGACGTATTGGTCGTGTACGCCACAACTGGGATCTCTACAGGCAGGTTCGTATCAGCTATTCGAGACTGAAACAAGAAAAAGAGTTGCAAAACAAGCAAATACATTCTCATCAACTGTACGCGTATGCTAACCCGGGTTCAGGCATACAA
>NZ_JAELTP010000312.1 GCF_016428915.1 Pandoraea sp. ASV26 | reverse complement strand
CCAGATGGCGTTGGCACCCTTGTCGGTACGCTCAGCCTCGAAGATGTCAATGGCTTCTTGAGTGCAGCCCATGTTGGAACCCTCGGCAACAGCGAGAACACCGTTGGCAACGAGAGCAGCAGCCTCCTCCTTGCTAACTTCGTTTTGTGTGGCACAAGGTAGAGCAACGTCAACCTTGCCGGTGTGGATCCACGGGCGAGCACCCTCAATGTAATTGAACTTGCCCTTGGTGGTGAACTCGGTCAGAGCCTTGCGCTCAACCTTGAGAGCGGCAATCTGCTCAACCTGCTGAGCCGTGAATCCCTCGCTGCCGGCGGCAACCAGAGAACCCTTGGAGTCGGAGAGCGAGACGACAGTGGCACCAAGCTCCATGCACTTCAGTGCAGCGTACTGGGCGACGTTGCCGGATCCGGAAATAGCAATTCGCTTGCCCTCGAAACCTCCTCGGCCGGCATGCTCGAGCATGTGTGCAACGTAGTAG
>NZ_JAELTP010000031.1 GCF_016428915.1 Pandoraea sp. ASV26 | reverse complement strand
CGTGCGAGGTGTTCGAGCGTCTGGACAAGGTCGCAGAAGAAAGCTCGAACGGCTGGAATAACGCAGGTACCGGACACTCG
Organism: Pandoraea sp. ASV26; assembly: GCF_016428915.1. GTDB lineage: Bacteria > Pseudomonadota > Gammaproteobacteria > Burkholderiales > Burkholderiaceae > Pandoraea. Next base: position 53,681 of record NZ_JAELTP010000031.1, on the reverse strand, counting down.
GCGCTTTGCGAACTGAATTACACCCCGATGGACGATAAGGGCAACGTCCATATCGCCCAGGCCATCGGCATCAACGAGAATTTCCAGATCTCCCGCCAATTCTGGTCGCATCAGGTGCGCAAGGGCGTTCTGGGCAATCCGCGCGAATTCATCAATTCCACGCCGCACATGAATCTTGTCTTCGGACAGGAGAATCGGGAATTCATCACCAAGCGTGTTCAAGCGTTGAAGGCATCGCCGCTGTTCGCCGGCATGGAAATGACCACGGATCCGGCAAAGATCGCCGAGTGGGTCCCGATCATGATGGAAGGTCGCAAGCCGGACGAGGTCGTCACCGCGACGCGCTCGCCGCTGGGCACCGACGTGAATCTGGGCGAGATCACTCGTCAGTTCTATAAGCATCTCAGCGAAAAATCGGGCGTCAAGGTCACCACCGGATACGAAGTCCGTTCGATCACGCGCAACGACGATGGCACCTGGCGCGTGTCGGCTTTCGACACGAACGACAGTTCCAAAATCCAGACGGTGGACGCACGCAATGTCTTCATCGGGGCTGGCGGCGCGGCATTGCCCTTGCTGCAATTGTCGGGAATTCCTGAAGCGAAGCAATATGGCGGCTTCCCGGTCGGTGGCGAGTTCCTGGTCACGGACAAGCCGGAGATTGCCTCGCGCCATCTGGCAAAGGTCTACGGCCTTGCGGATACCGGCTCGCCCCCGATGTCGGTCCCCCATCTGGATACCCGCGTGCTCGATGGCAAGCGAGTGATCCTTTTCGGACCCTTTGCCACCTGGTCGAGCAAGTTCCTCAAGAACGGCTCCTACTTCGACTTGGCCAAGGCGACGACGCCCTCCAACGTCATTCCCCAGTTGCAGGTCGGCGTCCACGAATTTGCACTCGTGAAGTATCTTGCGCAGCAATTGACGCTGTCTCAATCGGAAAAGATGGATGCGCTGCGTCACTACATGCCCGAGGCCAAGGACGAAGATTGGCGTCTGTGGGAAGCCGGGCAGCGTGTGCAGATCATCAAGAACGATCCGCAAAAGGGCGGCATTCTGAAGCTCGGCACGGAAGTCGTGGTTTCTGAAGATCGCTCGGTATCGGCGCTGTTGGGGGCGTCGCCGGGCGGCTCGACCTCGCCGGCCATCATGCTCTCGTTGCTGGAGCGCGTTTTCCCGGCGCAGATGAAGACGGCTGCGTGGCAGCAAAAGATTCGTGAGATCGTGCCCAGCTACGGCAAGAAGCTCAACGACAATCCGGCGCTTCTGGCAACGGAATGGGCGACCACGGCCGAGACGTTGCAACTCGCCATCGCACCTCCCAGCCTGGATGGGTTCGTCCCGAACAGCGCGCCGGTTGCCAACCCGGGCGTGGTGAAGAAGGTGCCGGATATGGCGCTGTAAGTCGCGGTAAGCAGGGTGCTATACGTTTGCATGGCCTGTGGCGCACGCTAGGTGGGCTACGGGCACCAAACAAAACAAAGGGTTACGAGGTTTCTCGTAGCCCTTTGTCGTTTGCAACTGCGTCCGCGCATTTTAGGTTAGGCCGTGCGCCCAAACTACCTGTTACACTGCGCGGGCTCGTGAGCCGCCTCGGCTCCGGCTATCCCCTGATTCCACTCTCCGTATAGGGAACACGCCTTGAAACGCCTCAGTTTTTTGCTCATCGTGGCGTTGCTACGCGTACTTTCCGTACTCCCGTATTCGTTTGTCGCAAGGCTCGGGATCGTCCTCGGCACTGTCTTGTATGCGCTTCCGAGCCGCCGCAAGCACATCGTCCTCGTGAACTTGCGGCTTTGCTTCCCTGACAAGACGCCTCTCGAGCATCGGCAACTCGCAAGAACTCACTTTCGTCACGTGGTTCGCAGCTATCTCGAGCGGGGCATCCAGTGGTTTGGCAGCGCGCAGTCGATCCGGAACATCGTTCAGCTCGACAGCAAAATCGATCTCGACGACCCCGACGCACCGCCCACCATCTTCATGGGGTTTCATTTTGTGGGCATCGAGGTCGGCTGCATGCTCTACTCGACGCATCTTCCCGTGGCATCGCTGTACACGCGTATGTCGAGCACGGCCCTGTGCGACCTGGCCAAGCGGCAACGCGGCCGGTTCGGCGCAGAGATGATCGAGCGCGCAACCAGTGCCAAAAAGATTGTGGGATTGCTGCGTTCCGGCAAACCGGTCATGATCGCGGCAGATATGGATCAGGGCGTCGACAACTCCGTTTTTGTCCCTTTCTTCGGCGTTCCCGCCTGCACCCTCACGGCGGTGTCCCGTCTCGCGAAACTGGGACGCGCACGCGTGGTTCCGTTCGTCACCGAGGTGCTGCCGAATTATCAAGGGTACAAGTTGACGATTTTCGAACCGCTTGCGGACTTCCCGTCGGGAAGCGACGAGATCGACGCGCGCCGCATGAATGCGTTTCTCGAAGCGCAGGTCGCCAAGTTTCCCGAGCAGTATTACTGGGTGCACCGCCGCTTCAAGCACCGGCCAGTGGGCATGGCATCGGTCTATTAACTGGCTCTGCGCTGGTTAGCCGTGCAATGAGTAAAGCGTCGGCGGTAACTTCGTATCGGCAATGGGCGAGATCGGCTAGGTCGGCGATTTCGCAGAAAAGACCATGGTGTATTGCAAGTCCCGAGGCGTGGAAAACGCTGCATTCAGCCCATCAACGCCAGCGTAGCGCGTGACAGATCGGAATCTGCCCGATTCAATTCGTTGACGACTTCAAAGTGATTCGCGCCCTTTACCTGAAGCACGCAGGCCAGTCGTGCACGATGGGCCAGCGCATCGGCGAGTTGACGATTCTGGCGTTTGAATTCGGGGCTTTCCAACGTTCCCCAAGCGACGATCACCGGGCAATTGAACCGGCCAAGATGCCGGATAGGGCTGTATTCGACCACTTGCTCGGGGCTTAGCTTCAGGTAGGTGCCGCGCACCGAGAGCACGACCGGTGCGAGATCGCCCATGCCGCTCATGACAACCCCGCCTTTGAGCAACTGCGCCGCCGCGCCATAGGCCTGCCAGTCGGTGCTGAGCATCACCGCAGTCAAATGCCCGCCGGACGAATGGCCCGATACGTAGATGCGCTCAGAGTCGCCACCGAAGCGGGCCGCATTGGCGCCCACCCAGGCGAGCGCCCGGCGGCATTGATCGACCATGCCGGGCAGGGTGTTGCCCGGCATGTTATCGAAGTTGATCGCGATATATATCGCGCCTGCGGCAACGAACACGGGCGCAGGGCCCGCGCTATCGTCCTTGGACAGTTGTTGCCAGGCGCCGCCGTGAATGAACACCATGATGGGCAACCCACGAGCATTGGCCGGAGCAAACACATCGAGTTGCTCGGACGCCTTGTCGCCATAGGCATACGTCACCGGCGGCAGCTTCCGACGAACTTCCGCACTGGTCACCGCGTAGCCGTCAATGACCTGCTTCGCGTTAGGCGCCCACACGGTCTGGGTGTAAGCATCGTTGAGTTGCTGTTGCGTGTAGTCGAGGAAAACCTTCTTGTCTGCGTCGTCTGCGCGTGCGAATCGCGAGGCGGTTGCCGCCGCCAGAGCACTCAGCCCATAGCCGACGAATTGGCGTCGATTGGTCATGAAGGTTCTCTCTCGGAGCCTTGAAGTGCGGCAGATTCTATCAGCCGGTCCCACCTTCAAAAATATGGGAACGCAGATTGCGTATTGATGGGCATGCGACGGGTTTTGGGACCGGTGAGCGGCCCTGGTTTAAGCACAAACCCTGATAAGCAAGTGACTTGACAGCGTAAATTTGTCCACCGATGGTATACAGAATACTGAAACGGGTACTCCATCATGACAAGTTCCTGGTCCGGCGCGCACGCTCCCGGCATGGCTTCAGAATCGACGCCCTCGGCTGTCCCGTGGCACTACGCCACGATCTCCGCCGCTCAGCAAGCCCTGAAGCGCCGGGAAACCACTTCGATGGATCTCGTGGCGGCGTGCGAGGCAGTTTGGCGGCAGTCCAATCCGCATCTGAATGCGGTTGTCCTGAGCGATTTCGACCGGGCGTATGACGCGGCGCAAGCGCGTGACGCTGAGCTGCGCGCGGGCAAGATCCGCGGGCCTTTGCACGGGGTGCCGTTCACGATCAAGGAATCGTTCGACGTCAAGGATTGGCCGACCACTGTCGGTGATCCGGCATTCGCGGGCAATATCGCGGCGCGTCATGCCAGCGTGGTGCAGCGATTGATGGACGCCGGGGCCATCCTGCTTGGCAAGACGAACGTGCCGATATGGCTGCGCGACTGGCAAAGCTACAACGATGTCTACGGCACGACGCGTAACCCGCACGACACCTCGCGCACCCCGGGCGGGTCGTCCGGCGGCAGTGCCGCCGCCGTCTGTTCCGGCATGGCGTTCTTCGATGTGGGCTCGGACATCGGCTCATCGGTCCGCAACCCGGCCCATTACTGCGGCATCTTCTCGCACAAAAGCACCCATGGTCTCGTCCCGCTCGACGGGCACGGGCTGCCGGGCGGCACGACATATCCCGACATCAACGTTGCCGGGCCGCTCGCCCGCAGTGCCGACGATCTTGAGCGGGTACTCCTGGCCATTGCCGGCCCCACCGCCGAAGCCGCCTGTGCCGTACGTTTCGAACTCCCCCGGTGCCCCGCCAGCGAGCTGCGCCAGATCCGCTTCGGCATGCTGCCCAACCACCCGATTGCCGAGGTCGATGCGCAAGTGGAGCAGTGCCTCGTGGCACTCGGGCAAGACCTCGAGCGGCGCGGGGCAACCGTGGTGTGGAATGCGTGCCCGTCACTGGACGCCGCGGAATTGCTGCGTGTCTACACGTTGATGCTGCGTGCGGCAACGAGCGGCTATCTCGGCGACGATGCCTTCGCGAGCGCGATCTCGGCCGCCGCCGAGGTGCCTGCCGATGACATGCGCTACGCGTCGCTTCAGTATGTCGGCGCGGTCATGCGGCATCGCGACTGGCTCAAGTTGCAGCCGCTGCGCGAGCGCTTTGCCGCCGCCTGGCGCGCCTTGTTCGAGGAGGTCGACGTGCTGCTGTGCCCCGTGGCCGCGACCCCCGCGTTTGCGCTCAACGAGCAGGGCGCCCCCTGGCAGCGCACGCTGAACGTCAACGGACGGGCGCAACCGCTCACCACGCAGATTTTCTGGGCCGGTCATTCCGGCTTGTGCGGCTTGCCCTCGAGCGTCGCCCCGGCCGGGCGCACGGCAGACGGGCTACCCGTGGGCGTTCAGATCGTGGCCCCGCTGTATCACGACCTGCGCTCGATCCATGTAGCCAGATTGCTGGAAGCCGCCGGCTACGCATTCGTACCTCCCGCCTGACGCATCGGAAATCCCCAAATCCCACAAAACCCACGACAACTTTAGGAGGACACCTTCATGTCCTGGCTCTCATCACTGTCGAAAAACGAGAAGCGCGCCTTTGCCGGCACCTTCATCGGCCATACGGTCGACGTCTACGACTTCATGATCTATTCCTTTCTCATCCCGGTGCTGTTGACGACCTGGAGCATGAGCAAGGCGACTGCCGGCAGTATCGTGACTTACACGCTGATTGCGTCGCTCGTAGGCGCGATCGGCGCGGGCCTGCTGGCCGACCGCTACGGACGCGTGCGCATTCTTCGCTGGACCATCGCCTTGTTCGCGCTGGCATGTTTCGCCTGCGGTCTCGCCAATTCGCCAACACAACTGGCGGTTCTGCGGATCATTCAGGGGCTGGGCTTCGGCGGGGAGTCATCGCTGTGCATGGTGCTGGTCATGGAGACGATCCGCAATCCCGCCCACCGGGGCAAGTTCTCGGGCTTCACCGCCAGCAGCTACTCGTTCGGCTGGGCGCTGGCGGCACTGGCCTACAGTGCGATCTTCAGTTGGTTGCCGCCCGAGTGGGCCTGGCGGGTGTGTCTGTTCATCGGCGTTGCGCCGGCGCTGCTGGTGTTCTGGCTGCGACGCAATCTCGAAGAGCCAGAGGCGTTCACGCGCACACAGGCCGAGCGCAGCCAGACAAGTCCGCTCAAGACGATCCGCGCCGTGTTCAGCGGACGGCTCGCCGCGCGCACGTTCCTTTGCAGCATGCTCTCGGGGGGCATGCTCGGCGCCTACTACGCCATTGCGACGTGGATGCCCACCTGGCTCAAGACGGAGCGCGGACTCTCTGTCACGGGCACCGGCCTGTGGCTGGCGATCACGATCGGCGGCTCGATTGTCGGCTATGCCGTGGGCGCATGGTGTACCGACAGGTTGGGGCGTCGGCCGACGTACATCCTGTTCGCGCTCGGGGCGTTCGTCATGAGCATTGCGTACATGCTGATTCCGGCCCCCATGCCCGTCATGATGGTGCTCGGCTTTCTCATGGGGGTGCTGATGCAGGGCACTTTCGCGGGCGTGGCGGCGACGATCTCAGAGACCTATCCGCACGAGATTCGCGCTACCGGCTACGGAGTGGCTTATAACGCAGGCCGCGTCATCGGCTCCGTGTTCCCGTTCATGGCTGGCTGGCTCGCCAGTGGCCACACGACGCTCACGCTCGCCATTCCCATCGTTGCCGCATTCGGATACGGGCTTGTCATCATCGCCGCCTGGATGCTGCCCGAGACGAACGGCATCGAGCTCGACGCCATCGATCCCGTCAAACCCGGCGCAAGCATGGCCGCTGCAATCGAACACCCCATGCCCCATGCGGTTCGCAACGCGGCCGACTGATTTCCTCACGCAACACAGGAGTCCTCACGCAGCAATTTGATGTATTGGCATTTTCTCCAAAACTGTATACAGTGTACCAAAATACAAATCTAACCCCGGCATTCACGAACGCCACGGGTTATCCACCCGATATCAAGGAGTGAGAAATGGCAGAACTGATGGATCGCGAGACCTTCCGCGCGGCACTCGAGGAGGCAATCAAGGGCAAGAGCGCGAACAAGGCACCGTTCAGCATTGCATGGGCAAGCGGCAAGCTCACGCGGGCACACCTCGCCCGTTGGGCAGAGAACCACTACCACTACGTGGGGCCGTTCGCCGATTACCTCGGCTACCTCTACGCCCGTACGCCGGACCACATGACTGAAGCGAAGGACTTTCTGCTCGCGAACATGTACGAAGAGGAAATCGGGGGAGACCGCCACACCGATCTGCTGATTCGTTTTGCCGAAGCGTGCGGCACGACGCGCGAGCGTGTGGTCGACCCGGACAACATGTCGCCGACCACGCGCGGCCTGCAAAGCTGGTGCTACGCGGTGGCGATGCGTGAAGACCCGGTGGTCGCCGTCGCGGGACTGGTGGTCGGCCTGGAGTCGCAAGTGCCGTCGATCTATCGCAAACAGACACCCACGCTGCGCGATACCTACAAGTTCACCGATGAGGAAGTCGAGTTCTTCGATCTTCACATCGTGTCGGACGAGATCCATGGCGAGCGCGGCTACCAGATCGTGCTGGAGAACGCCAACACGCCCGAATTGCAGCAGCGCTGCCTGAAGATTTGCGAGATCGGGGCGCAAATGCGTCTGCTCTATACCACCGCGCTGTACTACGACTACGTCGAGAAGGAAGTCCCGCTGCCCGAGTTGGGACTCGCGGCCTGAGCGACGCCAGGTAGCCCCGCGCTCCGCGTTGTAGGTTGCGCCTTCCGGGGGGGAGGTGCACGAGGGGCGCGGGTCTTCAAGACTCTTTGCCGGACTGCTGCACTCATGACAATCGTTCCCACGTTTTTGAATTACATCGACGGCGAGTGGTGCCCGAGCCGATCGGGCGCCACGTTCGCCAACGTCAATCCCGCCGATACGCGCGACGTCGTCGGACATTTTCAGGCATCGGGCGAGGCTGACGCCCTGGCCGCCGTGCGCGCCGCCGCTGCGGCGTTTGCCGGCTGGAAGCGACTCTCCACAAGCGCGCGCGCCAAGATCCTGCTGGGCGCCGCCGCCTACCTCGAAGCCAATGCGGCGCGTTTCGGCGAAGAACTCACGCGAGAGGAGGGCAAGCAAGTGCTCCTCGCGACAGACGAGTTCATGCGCGCCGCGCAGACGCTTCGCTATTACGCGATCGAAGCCCAGTCGTATGGAGGAGAAACCTTCCCGAACGACGACGCCGACATGACGGTATACACCGTGCGCGAACCGCTGGGCGTCGTGACCGTCATCTCGCCCTGGAACTTCCCCGTCTCGATTCCCGCCCGCAAGATCGCCCCCGCGCTGATCTGCGGCAACACGGTGGTGTTCAAGCCCGCCTCGGATGCGCCCTTGAGTGGACTGCGCCTGACCGAAGCGCTCGTAGAAGCCGGCATGCCCAAAGGTGTGTTGAACTTTGTGACGGGAAGCGCTTCGGCGGTCGGCCCGGCATTGACCGGTGCGCGCGAGGTGAAGGCGATCTCGTTTACCGGATCGACGAGCGCTGGCGAGCAGATCCATCGGGCGGCGTCGCTTTCCACGCGCACGCAAATGGAACTCGGCGGCAAGAACCCGCTGATCGTGCTCGATGCCAGCGATATCGGTCGCGCCGTCGATCTCACGATCAAGGGTGGCTTTTCGCTGACCGGACAGGCGTGTACCGGCACGAGCCGCGTTCTGGTCGCGCGCGACATTCGCGCGGCTTTCGTCGAACGTCTGTCGACCAAGGCGGCCGCGCTCAAGGTCGGCAGCGGCCTGGTGCCCGGCATGGATCTCGGCCCACTCGCCACGGCGGGGCAACTTCGTACCGTGCTCGAATACATCGAGATCGGCAAGCGTGAAGCTACGCTCGTCTGTGGCGGTCAGCAACTCACGCACGACGTGTATGAGCACGGCTATTTCGTCACGCCGGCCGTGTTCGCCGACGTGCCGCGCGACGCGCGCATTGCGCGAGAGGAGATTTTCGGTCCGGTGATTTCGGTGATTGATGTCGACGGCTACGACGATGCCATCGCGGTGGCCAACGACAGCGACTACGGTCTCGCGGCCTCGCTCGTCACGCAGGACCCGCGACTAATGCACCGCTTCGCGAATGACATCGAGGCGGGCACCGTCAAGATCAATCGCACGACCACCGGCAATTTGGTCAATGCCCCGTTTGGCGGTCTCAAGCAATCGAGCACGGCCACATTCCGCGAGTCAGGACGCGACGGGCTTGAGTTCTATTTACAGACGAAGACCGTCTATCGCGGCATCTGACGACCGCTTCTCACGATATCTCTTACCAGCCATGAAACCATTTCTCAAACTCGAACTTGCCGAAGCCCGGCATATGATTGCCGCCGCCGTTGCCCGCTCGCAGGAGATCGGCGTGCTCGAATCGATCTGCGTGGTCGACGAAGGCGGGTTCCCGCTCGCGCTGGAGCGCATGGACGGCGGGCGCGTCACCGGACCGCAAATCGCCTGGAACAAGGCTTTCACGGCCGCGGGTCACAAGCGCTCCACCCACCTGTTCACCACGCCGCCCAACGGCCCCGCGCTGCCGGGCAATGAAGCATTCGGCATCCAGTGGAGCTTTGAGGGGCGCTTTGCAGCCTTCGTCGGAGGCTTCCCCATCGTGGTCGACAAGCAAGTGGTGGGTGGCATCGGCCTGTCGGGTGGCAATGGCGAGCAGGACACGCAGGCAGGGCTGGCGGGTCTTGCGGCGTTGCAAGATCTGTTGCGCGAGAGTGGACGCGAAGTGCTCGTCCAGGCCGACATCAAGCTCTGAACCAGACGAGAGGTCGCCAATGAGCTATCGGATCACATGGATCGAAGCCCAGCGCAGCTTCGAGGCCGCTGCTGACGAAACGGTGCTTGACGCCGCGCGGCGAGCGGGCGTGGTGCTGCCGTCCGATTGCGAGTTCGGCGGTTGCGGCACTTGTCGCGTGAAGGTACAGCAGGGAAGCGTGCAGTATGAAACGCTGCCGCCCGCGTTATCGCAGGAGGAGGCGAGCGCAGGCTACGCGCTGTTATGTCAGGCGCGAGCGGTCTCGGACCTCACCGTCAGCACCGAGCGCACCTTGGCTGCGCCGGCACCCGCGCGGCGCCGCAAAGCCAGAGTGGTGAGCATCGCGCCGCTCAGTCCTGAGGTTACGCGTCTCGTGCTGGCCTTCGCCGACGATGAACCGTGGGTGTTCCGTCCGGGACAGTACGTCAACATCCTTCTGGGAGAGGCCGGTGCGCGTAGCTTCTCGATCGCGTCGCGCCCCGAAGCTTTGGATGCGCCGGCCCGACTGGCGCTTCATATTCGCCGGATCGACGGAGGATATTTCACGCAGACGCGTCTGAGTGCGCTGCGCCCCGGCGACATGCTTGACTTGGAAGCGCCACTCGGCGGGTTCGGCTATCACGAGGACGATTACCGGCCAATCGTGATGGTTGCCACGGGCACGGGCATCGCGCCGCTGTACAGCATGCTCTCGGAGATGCTTGCCAGCGGCGATACGCCGCCGATCGATTTGTACTGGGGCGGCCGCACGCATGAGGCCCTCTATCTGCACGACGAATTGACGCAACTCGCGCAGCAGCACGAGGATTTTCGCTACGTGCCGGTGCTTTCCCGGGCGGACGCCACGTGGCAGGGAGCGCGAGGTTACGTGCAGGACGCCGTGGTGGCTGACCATCCCGATCTGTCGGCGCATGCGCTGTACCTCTGCGGCTCGCCGGTGATGATCGCCGACGCGAGCCGTGCCTTTGTCGACATCGGCGCGAGCGTGCGCTATCTGTACGTCGACAGCTTCACGTTTCAGCATTCGCCGCCGGTCGAAGCTGCGGCCTGAATGGCGGAGGATAGTGGGCTGGGGGATATCTGCTTAGTTGCTGCATTTTATAGTATACAGTATACATGTGGCATGACGCTTTATGCCACAAGCCTTGCCCTCGCGCGCGGGCGTTTCAGGTCACAGGAGGAAGCATGCCAGTCGTCGTATTTCGCAGGAACGGGCAAACGTACCGTGAGGAAGTGAAGGGCAATACCAATCTGGTCGTTCGCGCGGGTATCCGGCAGTTCCCGTTCCCCCATTTGCGCTACGAGTGCGGCATGGGCAAATGCGCACACTGTGCGTGCCGGGTACTGGCCGGGCAGGAGCATCTGCCGGCGCCCAACTGGAAAGAGAAGAAGCAACTGGGAGAGCGGCTCGACGCCGGTTATCGGCTGGTCTGCCAGTTGTGGATCGAGCACGACATTGAACTGGAGCAGGGCGACGATCTGGCGGCCGCGCGCTGAGCGCACACAGCGCAGAACGTCAATGCAAGACAGGAATCCGCAACAAGGACAGCGCATGTACATCGTACTGACGAGCCGGCCGGGCGAGTATCGCAGCGAGCCAACCCTGGGCATTACGCCCGTCGAAACCCATGATTACTACTACGGCAAGCGTCACGTCGCTGCGTTTGTCGTCGCGAAGCTCGAAGGTCAGGCGCGGGTGCGGATCATCGAAGAGGCGGCACCGTACGGAGCGAATCTGGTGCCGACCAAGTTCTACGAGAAATTCGGAAGTGTGTCCGAGGCGATGACCTCGCTGGAGGCGTTGGTCGGGCACGAACATGCACAGGCGCGCCTTAGCCGCCGCAATACGGAGTCACCGGTAACGGCAATGGTCCAGATCACTTTCCTGAGCAATGGCGGCAAGACGGTCGAGGCGCCGCCCAATAGCAATCTGTTGCGCGTTTCGTTGCGTGAGAAAGGCGGTATTCCGTTCAAATGCGGTGGCGGGTTGTGCGGCACTTGCCGTTGCAGAGTGGAGTCCGGCCGGGAGCATACCGACGCGGTGAAACAGAAGGAGCGGCGTCATCTGAGCGCGGAAGATCTGGAGAACGGTTATCGGATGGCCTGCCAGACCTTCGTCAATGGCAATGTGAGCGTGTCATGGTGAGCGATTCTAACGAGATGACGGCCCCGTTTGCAGCGCTCTCGCGCGAGCAGCAACGTCAGATGCTCGATCTCGGGCCCCGCTGGAATGACGACATCGTCGCCCATCGTAAAGCGGTCATCGACTGCTACACACCGCTTTTGGCTGCCGCCGAGAAGAGTCCTCATGTCGAGCGCGATCTGGCCTATGGCATGAATGCGCGGCAGGTGCTGGACGTTTTCGAGCCTGTCGTCGCAAGCCAGGCGGGCAGGGCCGGTGAGTTGCGGCAGGCGGTCCTGTTCGTTCATGGCGGTGCATTCGTGCGCGGCAGCAAGAGCGTGAATGGCGAGGTGTATGACAATGTTTGCCACTGGTTCGCGCGGCAGGGATTCGTGGCCATCAACGTGGAGTACCGACTGGCCGATGAGGCGCCGTGGCCGGGCGGCGCGCATGATGTTGCCCAAGCCATCGCCTGGGTGCACGAGCACGCTGCGCAGTGGCGGATCGATCCGTCCCGTATCTTCCTGATTGGCCATTCGGCCGGCGGTACGCATGCGGCGAGTTGTCTGTTCGACCCGGTATTGACGCAGGCGCGCGCCAGGCCGTGCGGTGATGTGGCAGGGCTGGTGCTCATCAGCGCCCGCCTGTTCGCGGATGTCGATCCGCGCAACCCGAACGCCGGTCCGGTGCGTGCCTATTTCGGTGCGGACGAGGCGCGCTATGCCGAGCGCTCTCCGCTCACGCATGCCGCGCACAATCCGTTGCCGACGATGATCGCCATTGCCGAGTACGAAAACCGGTTCCTTGACGACTATGGCGCGGCGTTTTTCCTGGGCTTGCTGCGCCAGCGGGGCATCGCGCCGCGTTTCGTCCAGATGCGCGGGCATAACCATACATCGATCGTTGCGCACTTCAACTCGGGCGAGGAGTGGCTGGGACGGGAAATTCTGGCGTTCGTGGCGTCGGTGCCGCACCACGCCTGAGGGCGCGCACCGGCCGGGCGAGTTGAGGTTGCGCAACAGGTGGCATTTTCCGCATCGTGTACAGTCTACAAAAAGCCGTGCGCTGCTAGAATGCGCTGATGAATGAAACGCCGTGGTCTGGCGCTTGAAGCGTCGATCGGAGTCATCAAAGGTTTGTGGAGATTGGAAATATGGTGCGGGTAGCCACAGGGGCAAACGGGCGCGAGCCGATCATGCACCAGCAGCTTTCGGATCTGGTGATCGCCCGCTTGCGCGAGTCGATCACGTCGGGCCAGTACAAGCCGGGCGACCGGCTCGTCGAGGGCCGGATCGCCGAGGAGCTCGATGTATCGCGCGTGCCCGTGCGAGAGGCGCTGCGCGCGCTGGCCGTCGAAGGGCTGGTGGAAGTGCGTCCCCGTCATGGCGCCGTGGTCGCGTCGTTCGATCCGGCGTCGGCACGTGAAATGGTGCAGATCCGAGCCACGCTCGAGGGGCTTAACGCACGCCTGGCGGCCGAGCGGTGCACACCGGAACTGGTCAAGCGCATCGAAAAGGTGCTTCAGGAAGGTAATGCCAAGGTCGCCGCCGGGGAGACGGCCGGTCTGCTGGAGCTCAACGCGCGCTTTCACGATCTGCTTTACGCCGCAGGCGCCAACGCGATGCTTGCCGAGTTGATGCGCTCGATGCGAGATCGCTCACGCATGCTCTTCGTCAATACCAACGACGAAGAGGTGCGCATCACATGGGAAGAGCACGCCGCGATCCTGCGCGCAGTGCAGTCCGGCGATGCCGCGTTCGCGGCACTGCTCGCCGAACGTCACGTCACGCGCGCCGCTCAGTACTATCTCGACCATCTGGCTCGCTGAGGCTGTGCCACGCCTCGATCGGAAGTTGCCCCGTCAATTGCCGATTGCGTCGCCCAGCCACTGCACATCGCCTCCCCACGGGGCCGACGCCACGTATCCCTTCGATAGGGGCAGGCCATTGCGCAGCTTGGTCGGGAGAGCACGCGGGGCATTATGGTGGCAACGCCGGCACTCGCCAGACGACTGACGTTCCGGCGAGCGTTCCCCGCTATGCGTCAGCGCCGATCAGGTTTTCAGGAAAGCCAGCAGATCGGCATTGACCTGGTCAGCCTCGGTCACGCAGATGCCGTGCGAGCCGCCCGGATAGCCCTTGAACTTCGCGTTCTTGATGAGCTTTGCCGACAACCGGCCCGAGTTATCGATGGGCACGATTTGATCGTCTTCTCCGTGCAACACCAGCGCCGGAACATCGATTTTCTTCAGGTCTTCGGTGTAGTCGACTTCCGAGAATTCCTTGATGCAATCGTATTGGGATTTGATCGATCCCAGCATCCCCTGACGCCAGAACGAATCCATTACGCCTTGGGAGATTTTCGCATTGGGACGGTTCGCGCCGAAGAACGGAATCGTCAGATCCTTGTAGAACTGCGAGCGGTCCGCCAACACCCCTGCGCGAATCTTGTCGAAGACTTCCCGCGGAAGACCGTTCGGATTGGCCGGCGTTTTCAGCATGATCGGCGGCACTGCACCAATCAGCACGACCTTCGATACGCGTTTGCTGCCGTGACGCCCGACATAATGCGCGACTTCGCCACCACCGGTCGAATGGCCAACGAGCATCGCGTCGCGAAGGTCGAGATGCTCGATCAGCGTGGCGAGATCGTCGGCGTAGGTGTCCATGTCGTTGCCCGTCCACGGTTGTCCCGAGCGGCCGTGGCCCCGACGATCATGGGCAATTACGCGATACCCGTGGCTTGCCAGGAAAATCATCTGTGCGTCCCACGCGTCTGCGTTGAGCGGCCAGCCGTGGGAGAAAACGACGGGTTTGCCGGTGCCCCAGTCCTTGTAGAAAATCGACGTACCGTCCTTTGTCGTCACGGTATTCGTCCCATGGGTCCCTGCGTCAGACGCTTTGCGCACGGCGGCGCCCTTGCCCGTGGCAGCCGCCGCTGCGCCGGACAATACCGTGGTTGCGGCAGCCGCCACCGCACCCGCGCCAGCCTTCAACATATTTCTGCGCGAATTGGAGGGTGTTGCCTCATTGACGTCGAAGTTCATTCTCATGCTCCTTAAGAAAAGTGGAAATGCCCTGAATGCGCACCCGCGCAACCCTGAGAGGAAACCGGCGGCTCCCGATTTCAAAAGCCGTGTTTCCATTCCTTCAGATCACGAAGGACTTCGCCATCAGAGAACCATGCACTGTTCGCAATGAGAGAAGTCTAGGTATTGCCCACTTGGGAAGCCATCCTACGATCGGATTTCCCAATGCCACGTTGGTGTGACGTTCCTATACAGGCGTATAGAGAGCGATTAGCGACGCTGCGCGAATTGGACGAGCGCCGTGCAGGCGCTTTGCTGGAAGTTGATGCGGTTCACCGCGCAGGTGGTACGCATCAGTGCCATAACGACGGCGCATACGTGCGCACGAAAAACACCAGCGTGACGCAGTAAGTCAGCAGCAGCGTACCTGCGCGAATGGCATACGACGGGGCGCGTCGCCCGGCGTGAGCCCCGAGATAGCCGCCGACGGTTGCCGCGACCAGCATGATGAGGGTGTCGGACCAATGCACGGCGTTCGCCGCGACGAAGAGGGAAACTGCGCTGGCATTCGCCACCGTGACGAGCAGCGTGCGAAGGGCATTCAGACGCTTGATGTCGCGCCCGTCGATGAGCCCCCAGACCGCGACCATCATAATGCCGACCGCGCCACCGAAATAGCCGCCGTAGATGCCGAGAAAGAACTGGATCGCCAGCACGGCGAACGCGTGGATGCGCCAGCGTCCACGCAATGCTTCGCCAACGCGTCGGCCAAAGGTCAATGCAATGCTGGCAAGCAGCAACAACCAGGGCAGGGCGAACGAAAATGCTTGCGACGAGGTGTGCAGCAGCAGCGCCGCACCGGCGAAGCCCCCCAATAATGTGGTGACTGCGAGCGAGCGAATCGACACCTGACCCAGCGGGCTGATGGCATCGCGATAGACCCATGCGCTGGCAACGCCGCTGGGAAAGAGCGCCACGGTACTCGACGCGTTTGCCTGCACCGGTGGCACGCCCACAGCGATCAGCGCAGGCAAGCTCACGAACGAGCCACCGCCCGCCAGCGCATTCATCGCGCCAGCCAGCAAGCCTGCACCGGAAATCAGAATGAGTGATTGCATGAGAGATTTCACGGTCCGCAACGGATGACAGCTTAGGCACGTTGCTTTACTTTGTAAAGCATAACGACACCGAAAATCGAACATCCCGTGCGCGGATCGAAGACGGGTCGACCCATCATGGTCGTGCTGGACTTGCTTGGGTGACGCAGCGTTCGCGACGCTACTCGCCGAACGCTACATGACGCGCGTCGCTCAGTGCCATCTCTATCGTCGAGCTTGAAATTCGGCCCGTCGGATACCGTACAGACGCTCGCGGACAGGATTGTCCAGAGTGCGGAATAGCCAGATTTCCTCCATCGCTACATCGACACGGCCGCGCCGTTCGGTTGGCTATTCGTGCGGCGTAGGCCGATCGCGCCATGGCCTTCCCGTCTCAGGTGAGCAGGGCCCAAGCGGATCTGCTTCGTAACGCCAGGCTGCTGTTGAAAACCATCGCGCTGCAAGGTGGGATATTCCTGCCCGATGCCCTGACGCTCTGGCTGGCCTTTCAGGCAATCGGCCAGACGCAGATTCCGTGGGTGGTCTTCGTCAGTTTTGCGATCGCCTCGATGGTTGCGACCATCGGTCCGATTCCGGATGTCTGGGTCGCAAGACGCGAACTGTCTCGGGGTTGAGATTCGTGCGGTAGCGTACTGTTCCGGCCAACGTTCTGCCGTAGTTTGATGGCGACAAGTGCTGCATTCCGGCGCTCCATCGGACTTGGTCGGCTTGGTGAACCAACCGAACTCAAGCCTGACTCACCAAAGGCAAAGCCCTGATATGGACGACGACCCATCCCGTGCGGCGGCCCAGCCGTCGGACGCGCTGGTGGTGTTCGGCGCCACCGGTGACCTCGCCGACAAAATGATCTTTCCGGCGCTCTATGCCATGTGCAAGAGCGGCACCCTGAATCAGCCTGTCATCGGCGTTGCCTCTTCGTCCTGGACGCTTGAGCAATTGCGTGCCCATGCGCAGCAAAGCATCGAGCGCGCTGGCGTCGCGCACAATTCGGACGATGCGGCCGCACTTGCCCAACTGCTCTCGCAGCTTCGGTACGTCAGTGGCGATTACAACGATGCAGACACCTACATCAAACTCAGGCAGGCGCTCGGCGGTGCGCAACGCCCAGCGCACTATCTGGCCATTCCCCCCACGCTGTTCGCCACCGTCATCCAAGGCCTGAGCAAGGCGGGACTGACCGCGCAGGGGCGTGTCATCGTCGAGAAGCCGTTCGGACGTGATCTGGCTTCGGCGCGTGAACTCAACCGTGTCGCGTCCGAGGCCTTTCGTAGCGACGCGATCTTTCGCATCGATCACTTCCTTGGCAAGGGCGCGATCATGAACATTCTCTATTTTCGCTTTGCCAACGCCTTTCTCGAACCCATCTGGAATCGCCTGCATGTGGCCAGTGTGCAAATCACCCTGGCTGAAGACTTCGGCGTTGCTGGACGGGGGGCGTTTTACGAGAGCGCCGGCTGCCTGCGCGACGTCGTCCAGAACCATCTCTTCCAGATTGCAGCCCTGCTCGCGATGGAGCCGCCGCCAAGACGCGATTTCGCGGCCGTCAACAGCGAGAGACTCCGGATCTTCAAGGCGATGCGTGCCTTGCATCCCGCGGACTTGGTGCGCGGGCAGTACGCGGGGTATCGCAATGAGCCGCAGGTCGCAAAAAACTCGGATGTCGAAACCTATTGCGCGATGCGCCTGTGCATCGATTCCGAACGCTGGGCGGGCGTGCCGTGGTATTTGCGCGCAGGCAAGCAACTACCCGTGACCTGTTGCGAGGTGCTGGTTCGACTGCGACCGCCGTCACAGTCGCTGTTCGAAGACGCCGTGGCAAGCGGCGCGCCGACCAATTACCTGCGCTTCGAGCTATCGCCCACGTCGATGATCGCACTGGCCGCGCGCGTCAAAAGGCCAGGCAAGGGCTATGAGGGCGATCAGCACGAGCTGACCCTGACGGAAGATGACACGGGCGAAGAAACCCCTTACGAGCGCCTGCTCACCGACGCCATGTCTGGTGACAACGCCCTGTTTATCAGTGAAGCAACCGTGGAGGCCGCCTGGGCCGTGGTCGAGCCGGTGCTCTGCGAACACCCGCGTGCCTTGGTCTATCCCGCCGGGAGTTGGGGGCCAGACGAGGCCAACCGCCTGATGGCGGCCCACGGCGGCTGGCACAACCCTGAAGCAGGGCGGTGATGCCATGACGCATGACCGGACCTCCTTGCTTACCGGCACCGCCGAAGGGCGGGTGGCGATTGAAGCGTCCCTCCCGGCCGGTGTTCCCGTGAACTATGGCGCCTCGCTCGTCCCAACCCGCTCGGCGCCTCTCGCGCAGGTCAACACATCATGAACCTTACAGAATCGTCCGCATTACCGAACTTCTCGGCCCCATCCACACCAGCGCTGGCCGAGCGTCCCGCGTGGCAGGCACTCGTCAATCACCACCGCGACATCGACTCTCGACACTTGCGCGAGTTCTTTGCCGACGACCCGCAACGCGGCGAACGCCTGCACGTCGAAGCCGCCGGACTGTATCTCGACTACTCCAAGAATCGCGTCACCGACGACACGCTTGCCTTGTTGCTGGATCTGGCCGAGCAATGTGGGCTGCGCGAGCGCAGAGACGCCATGTTCCGCGGTGAGCCGATCAACGCGACCGAGAAACGCGCCGTGCTCCATACGGCGCTGCGCGCCCCCGCCAACGCGCGCATCCTCGTGGACGGCGTCAACGTCGTGCCGGAGGTCCATGCCGTGCTCGAGCGCATGGCGAGTTTTGCGCAGCGTGTTCGAAGCGGCGAATGGCGGGGCCATACCGGCAAGCCGATTCGCAATGTGATCAACATCGGCATTGGCGGATCTGATCTGGGACCGGTGATGGCTTGCGAAGCCTTGCGTCACTACGGCAAGTCTGACCTGCACCTGGGTTTCGTCTCCAATATCGACCCCACCGATCTGGTCGAGGCGACGCGTGGTCTCGACGCCGCAGAAACCCTCTTCATCGTCTGCTCCAAGAGCTTTCGCACACTCGACACGCTGACCAATGCACACGCCGCGCGCGCCTGGAGTCTGGCGCAACTGGGGGATGAGCGCGCCATTGCCAGTCACTTCGTCGCCGTGTCGACCAACGCCGAAGCGGTAGCGGCGTTCGGCATCGATCTCGCCCACATGTTTGCGCTGTGGGACTGGGTGGGCGGGCGCTACTCGATGGATTCGGCCATCGGCCTCATCACCATGATTGCCGTGGGGCCCGAACATTTTCGCGCCATGCTGGCGGGCTTTCATGCCATGGACGTGCATTTCCACGAGACCCCGCTGGCTCGCAACATGCCCGTACTGATGGGCTTGCTGGCGATCTGGAACAACAACTTTCTTGACGCCCAAACGCTGGCCGTACTCCCCTACAACCACGATCTCAAACGCTTCCCCGCCTACCTTCAGCAATTGACGATGGAGAGCAACGGCAAGCATGTCACGGCCTCGGGGCAAGCCGTCAGCGTCTCCACCTCGCCCATTGTCTGGGGCGAACCGGGCACCAATGGCCAGCACTCGTTTTTTCAACTTCTGCATCAGGGCACCCGGCGGGTCGCGTGCGATTTCATCGGCTTCTCTCACAGCCAGAATCCACTGGGCAACCAACACGACTTGTTGATGGCCAATCTGTTCGCACAGAGCGAGGCGCTGGCGTTTGGCAAAACGGCGCAGGCGCTGATGGCCGAGGGGGGCGATGAAACACAGGTTGCGCAACGGGTGTGCGAGGGAAACCGTCCGAGCAATACCCTGCTGGCAGAGCGGCTCACACCCCACGCACTCGGTGCATTGGTGGCGCTCTACGAGCACAGCGTCTTCACGCAAGGGGTCATTTGGAACATCGATTCGTTTGACCAGTGGGGCGTCGAGCTAGGCAAGGTTCTGGCCCAGCGCATCGTGACTGAATTGGCTGACACCAGCAACACGCCGCTGACGCACGACAGCTCGACCAACACCCTCATGCGGCGTTACCAACGCCAACGCAAGGAGCCATCATGACATCAGGCGACGATCAGGCACTGTATCTGCTGCCATTCGATCATCGGCATTCCTACATCACCGGCATGTTTCAGTTCACGCCGCCGCTAAGCGCGCAGCAGCATGCGCAGGTATGCGAGAGCAAGCAGATCATTTATGAAGGCTTCCAGTTGGCGGTGGAGGCGGGTGTGCCGCGTGAGGCAGCGGGCATCCTGGTCGACGAGGCGTTTGGGAGCGCCGTTTTGAGGGAGGCGCACCGGCGTGGTTTCATCACGGCGCTGTCTACAGAGAGCAGTGGCTCGGAGGAGTTCAATTTCGAATACGGAGACGACTTCGCCCGCCACATCGACGCCTTCGCCCCGACGTTTGCCAAGGCGCTGGTGCGCTACAACCCGGAAGGGGATCACGCGCTGAACCTGCGCCAGACGGCGCGACTGAAGCTGCTGTCCGATTTCTGCCGGGCCAGCGGGCGCGGCTTCATGTTCGAGCTTCTGGTTCCGGCAACCGCACAACAACTCGCCGCGCTCCAAGGCGACCGGGCGGCCTATGACCTGACGCTGCGTCCGAAACTCATGGTCGACGCGATCCATGCCTTGCAGGATGCCGGCATTGCGCCCGACTTGTGGAAGATCGAGGGACTCGCTGAGCGCGCCGATTGCGTGCGCATGGTCGAAGCGGTCAGGCGCGGGGGGCGGACCTCGGTCAACTGCATTGTGCTTGGCCGTGGGGCGGACGTGGCCAGCGTGCGCAGCTGGCTGGCAACCGCGGCGAGTGTGCCGGGATTCATCGGCTTCGCTGTGGGGCGCACCAGTTTTTGGGATGCGATTGCGGCTTACCGCGCCCAGCGCCTGACGCGTGTGGCAGCAGCGAAGCAAATTGCCGGACGCCTGCTCGAGTGGGTTGATGTTTTCGAGCGGGGGCGGCTGGCGCGCGAGACCAGCGCAGGGGCGGCCGGCGCATCATGAACCCGCGCGACGAAATGAAAATGGCCGAGGCGCTGAAACGCGACGATGCAGCCATGCTCGATGGCCTGCAACAGGCCGCATTCCAGTATTTTCCGCGGGCAACCAATCCGCGTAACGGCCTGGTTGCCGACACCACGCGGCAGGGCGCCCCCGTGAGCATTGCGGTGGTTGGCTTTGCGCTCTCGTGCTATCCGGTCGCGGTGGAGCATGGTTGGATCGAACGCGCCGCCGCTGTGCAAGCCTGCCAAGTCTGCATGCAGTTCTTCTGGGACAGCGATCAGACGGGGCGCCCTGAAGCCACTGGCTACAAAGGCTTTTACTTTCATTTTCTCGACAGGGAGACCGGCGTCCGGGTCTGGCAGTCCGAACTGTCGCTGATCGACACCGCCTTGCTGATCGCGGGAATGCTCACGGCGGCCACCTACTTTGACGCCAGCACGCCAGAGGAGGTGAACCTGCGCGCACTGGCCGAGCGCCTCTATCTCAGGGTGGACTGGCGCTGGGCGCAATACAAAGGCGCCACCGTTGCCCAAGGCTGGAAACCGGAATGCGGCTTCCTGCACTACGGATGGGAGGGATACAACGAGGCCATCTTGCTCTATGTCCTGGGGCTGGGTTCGCCGACGCACCCATTCACGGCGCAGAGTTTCGATGCGTGGACGGTGACCTATCAATGGGAGAATCTCTATGGCTACGATTTTCTCTACGCAGGGCCGCTTTTCATTCACCAGTTCTCCCATGCGTGGATCGACTTTCGCGGCATCCGCGACAGCTTCATGCGCGAGAAGCAAAGCGACTATTTCGAGAACAGTCGCCGCGCGACCTATGTGCAGCGCGAATATGCCATCCGCAACCCGCATACGTTCGTCGGCTATGCCGACAACTGTTGGGGCCTTTCCGCGTGCGAAGGACCCAGCGCAAGACCGCGACGCGCGGGAGCGCAGCGGCAGCAGTTCTTCGGCTATGCCGCGAGGGGGGTTCCCTATGGACCTGACGACGGCACCATCGCCGGAACCTCAATCACGGCCTCGCTGGTGTTTGCGCCGGAAATTGTGTTGCCTGCCATGCGTCATCTTCATGGCGCGGGCACGCGCGAGCGGGGCGCGGCCTTGCGCGCCAGCGGTGTCAACGCGAGTTACAACGCGCCCGGAGATCCGTGTTGGGTTTCGGAGGGCGAATTTGGACTGGACCAGGGCATGACCGTGTTGATGATTGAGAATTACCGCAGCGGCCTTTTGTGGCAGTTGGGCCGTCAGTCGCACATCTTCCAGACCGGCCTGCGGCGTGCCGGATTCAAGGGCGGTTGGCTGTGATTGCCGAGCCGGTGCAGCCATGTGGATGAACTCGCGCCTCCCCGCGCGCGCAAGCGCCGATCCGGCCGTGGACGCCAACGAGCAAGAGCTTTTGGCCAACGTCAGTCCAGCCGACTGGGTCAACCCGACGCCGCCCGGCGTTTATCACCTGCTCATCATTGGCGCCGGGCCCGGTGGCATGGCAGCCGCACGCGCCGCCGCCGCACGCGGGGTGAAAGTGGCGTTGATCGAAAGCCACCGGCTTGGCGGCGGCTCGCTGAGCTACGGCTGCGTGCCTTCCAAAGCCCTGATTCGAACGGCCCGCGCGTATGCCGACATGCGCGACGCGCCCAACTATGGCGCGGCGCCGCCTGCGAGCATCGAGGTGGATTTCCAGATGGCGATGGAGCGATTGCGACGCATCCGCGCCCGTATCAGCCGCGTGGACTCAGCCGCAAGGCTGATCGCTGAAGGCATCGATCTGTATTTCGGCGCCGCGCACTTTGTCGGCGCCGATGCGGTTGAAGTCGAAGGTGTGCGTTTGCGATTCAAAAAGGCGCTGATCGCCACGGGATCGAAGTCCATCGTACCCGACATCCCGGGGCTGACCGAGGTGGGGTACCTGACCAACGAATCGGTTTTCGACCTGACGGCGGCGCCGCGCAGTCTCCTCGTCATCGGCGGCGGCCCGCTGGGCTGCGAATTGGCGCAGGCGTTCTCTCGCCTGGGCGTGAGAACGATCATCGCTCACGATGCCCCTTTGTTCTTACCCAAGGAAGAGCGCGATGCCGCGCAGATGATGTCCGATGCGTTGGCACGTGACGGTGTCGAAATCCATCTGAATAGCGAGGCCGTCAGTGCCCGCATGGAGCATGGCTGCAAACACGTTGAACTGGTCAACGATGGTCAGATCACTCACATCGACGTCGATGAAATTCTGACGGGAATCGGTCATCTGCCCGCAGTGCATGCCCTCAGACTGGAAGCTGCCGGCGTGGCATACGACCCTGAAGCAGGGGTGCATGTCGATGACTTCCTGCGCACCAGCAACCCACGCATTTACGCCGCAGGCGATGTTTGCCTGGAACACAAATACAGCAATATGGCCGTGGCCTCGGCATGCGTCGCGGTGCAAAACGCGTTGTACTTTGGACGCAAGCGCATGAGTGTTCTGACGATTCCGTGGTGCACCTACACCGACCCGGAAATTGCCCACGTTGGCCTCTCGGTGCGGCAGGCGCGCGAACGTCGGATTCCGGTGAAAACCTTTACCGTCCCGATGCATGATAACGACCGCGCCATCACCGACGGCGAGGAAAACGGCGTCGTGAAAATTCACGTCCGGGACGGGACAGACACCATTCTCGGCGCCACCATAGTCGCCCGAGACGCCGGCGAAATGATTAATGGCATATCGCTGGCAATCGTGGCTGGGCTTGGCTTGGGCACGCTGGCCACGGCGATCCATGCACACCCGACGCAGGGCGAGGCGATCAAGATGGCGGGAGAGGCCTATTTGCGCACGCGCCGCCCAAGTGCGCTGACCCGGCTGTTGCGCGCATGGGTGAACCGGGGGCAGTGAGGTTTCGTCAATTCACTTCGTGAGCTGTTTGCGGATCACCAGCAACTCGCGCTTGCGCTCGTCACTGACCTCCGGATAGGACATTTTGAGTGCTTCGAACGTGTTAATCACGATCTGCGACACGATCAGTCGAGCGTTTTCCTTGTCATCGGCCGGCACGATATACCAGGGCGAAGCCGCCGTGCTCGTGGCGCCGATGCATGCCTCGAATGCCGTCATGTAGCGAGACCAGTATTTGCGCTCCTCGACATCCGCACTGCTGAATTTCCAGTTTTTATCGGGTTCGTCAATGCGCGCTAAAAATCGCTTTTTCTGCTCGCCCTTCGAGAGGTGGAGAAAGAACTTGACGATGTGGGTCCCGTTGCGGTGGAGGTGGCGCTCCATATCGACGATCGAACGATATCGTCCTTCCCAGACTTCCTTGTCGTGGAGCAGGGCGTCAGGCAGCCCCTCGCTACGAAGAATCTCGGGGTGAACGCGCACGATCAGCACCTCCTCGTAGTAAGAACGGTTGAAGATCCCGATCCTTCCTCGCTCAGGCAGATCGCGAGTGGTACGCCAGAGAAAGTCGTGCTCGAGCTCCATGGGGCTGGGATGCTTGAAGCTGAACACCTGACAGCCCTGCGGATTGACGCCCGACATTACGTGGCGGATAGCGCCGTCTTTTCCTGCGGCATCCATCGCCTGAAAGATCAGCAGCAGGGCGCAGCGATTGGAGGCGTAGTGCAACTGCTGTAGCGCGCTCAATTTTGCGATGTGGTGCTCCAGCATCCGCTTGTAGTCATCTTTCGACTTGTAGACCGGGGCAACCGTTGTCGGCAGTTTTTTTAAATTGATGGGCTTCCCCTCCCGGACGCGAAACTTCTCTGAGTTGATTTTCATCTCCATGCCTTTGAGAACAGGTTGTGATCGGTTTGCATTGACTCATTTCCGAGGATCTTCTTTCGAGGGCTTTTGCGCCGCTGCGTCCCAGTCCTGAACCGCCTGAACGTCTTCGCGCCCCAGCGCCTCGTAGAACTGATGAACACGCTTGACGAGTTGCGGCGTCGGGGCTGACGATGTTGGCGTGTTGGCTTCTGGTTCGGACGTCACGTTGCCCGCGGGCTGTGGCGAGGGTTTGGGGTCAGGCTTGGCTTGCGTATCGGTTTGAGGTTGTGCTCCGGCTTTGATGCCGGCCGTGCGCGCGCCTTTGACCGGATCCAGTATCCGATAGGCCAAAAGCTTCACTCGATCATTCACGAGGAACCAAGCCAGCGCGTACCCCCAGACGAATAGCGCCCATGACCAGCCAATCGGCGTCATGAACACCCCATAAACCGCGATTAATGTCGCTAACAGTTGGGTGCCCATCACCGCCAACAGCAAGACCTTTGCCGGGCGTATCGACCAGAATGGCCCACGTGTGCGGGTCAGGAAAATAGTCAGGTGCCCGGCAACCGACAGCTTCAAATACATCAACGTCTGGATGTGCGGGCGGTCGAGGTGAAATACGCGCTCGCCAAGATAAAACAGCCCGAATGCAGCGGCAACGCCGAAGACCCCCAACACGGTGGAGATCCCCAATACGAGCCGCATGTTCCATGCTTCCGGCTGGTCCTTGTAATGCACGTTGTCGTACGCAATGGACAGGATGGCGCCGTCGTTGAGCAGCGCCAGCATCACGATCATCACTGCGGTCAACGGGTAAAAGTTGAAGACCAGAATCGAGAGCGTCATGAACATCAGCACCCGCAGCGTTTCAGCGATGCGATACATCGCGTAGCTGTTCATGCGCTGAAAGATCTTCCGGCTCTCCTTGATCGCGTCGATGATCACCGACAAGCCAGGTGTCGTCAGCACGATGGCCGCTGCCGCACGTGCGGCGTCCGTCGCGCTGGACACTGCGATGCCGCAATCGGCCTTCTTGAGGGCCGGGGCATCATTGACGCCGTCGCCAGTCATGCCGACGATGTGGCCGCGTTTTTGCAGGGCGTCAATGATGCGGAACTTGTGCTCAGGGAACACCTGAGCGAAGCCGTCGGCCTTCTCAATGGATTCGGACACCTGCGCCGTCTCCTGATGCTGCTCGTCGCCAAGGGTACGTGCGTCAAGAATATTCGCGCCCATCCCCAGTTTCTTGGCCGTTTCCTGGGCAATGGCCAGCGCATCGCCCGTCACCATTTTGACCTTCACGCCCATCTGTTGCGCGGTAGCGATGGTTGACGCGGCGTCGTCTCTTGGCGGATCGAACAGCGGCAACACGCCCAGGAACGCCCATTTCCCGTCTCCTTCGGCCCGGGCCACGCCCAATGCGCGAAAGCCCCGGGCAGCGAAATCGTTGACCGCCTTGTCTACCGCCGGCGTAACTTCCGCGACATTGGCCGACAGCGCAAGGATCACCTGCGGCGCGCCCTTGGTAACTTTGAACGTTTTCCCGTCGGGCCCCTTAACGGCGGCCTCGGTGCGCTTATGCACCGGGTCGAATGGCTGGAAGTGAACGATCTGATAGCCCTCGATGGCGTTCTTGTCTTTCAGTCCACCCAGCACCGCAAGATCAATGGTGTCGTTATCGTCAGCGCGAGACGCCAGCGCGGCAGCAAGCACGACCTGATCGGCTGACATGTTGTCGACGCCGAACGGGGCACCCAAGGTCAACTTGTTCTGGGTCAGCGTGCCAGTCTTGTCGGCGCACAGCACGTCAACCCCCGCCAGTTCCTCGATGGCCACCAGCCGGGTCACGATCGCCTTTTTCTTCGCGAGCAGGCGCGCACCGACCGCCATCGTCACGGACAACACCGTTGGCATGGCCACCGGAATCGCGGCCACCGTCAGGACAAGCGCGAATTGCAAGGTCGTGAGCAGCGGGTCGCCGCGAAAGATAGCGACGGCGATGATCCCCGCCACCAATAACACCGCCAGGACGATCAGGTAGTTACCAATTTTCAACACGGCACGCTGGAAGTGGCTGGGGGTTTCCGTGCCCTGCACCAGCTCCGCCGTCTTGCCAAAATAGGTTTTCGCACCCGTGGCATAGACGAGTGCATCGATTTCACCTTGACGAACGATCGAACCTGAAAATACCGCCTCGCCAGATTTGCGCGTCGCGGGTAACGACTCTCCCGTCAGTGTCGACTGATCGACCTCTACCGCGTCGCCGTCGAGCAAGCGCGCATCCGCCGGCACAATGTCGCCCATGCGCAGGCGGATGAAATCCCCTGGCACGAGATCACGCGAAGCTGGCGTAGTCCACTTGCCATCCCGCTTCACGCGGGCCTTGATCGCCAAGGTAGCCTTCAGCGCGGCAATCGCGTTACCCGCCTGGTGCTCTTCCCAGAATCCGACTATCGCGTTGGCCAAAAGCAGCACGAGGATGATGCCAAAATCGGGCCAGTGCCGGGCTACCGCAGAAAGCAGCACCGCCGCTTCAATCATCCATGGAATGGGCCCCCAGAAATAGCTGAGGAATCGCAGCAGCGGATTCGTCTTTTTTTCTACGAGCTCGTTAGCCCCATATTGGGTCAAGCGCTTCGCGGCTTCGGTTTGGCTGAGGCCATCCGATGACCACCCCAATTGTTTCTCGACCTCCGGCATGGGAAGGGTTTGCAACGCATCCGCCACATGCGGTTTCGGCTTCGTTACTGGCTTGGTGTCTGGAGACTTGGGCTTTCCGGTGTGGACTTCCATGATGTGTCCTCTCCCTCTGTCCTTGCGATGCCTGAGCAACAAAATGGGCGACACCTGCACGAGGATCGCTGACATCGACGAAAGAGCGGGAAGGGTAGGGTTCACGGCTTCATTTCGTCATGCCGGCCCTTGAGTTAGGGGCCGCGCAAACTGTCGACCGCAGTCAGGCGCGCCAACAGGATGGGGAAAAACATGGCACATCGGACATGCGTGATCTGTACGCTAGCGTTCAGTGATCGGTGGCGGGCCATGGTGAACGGCAGCCGGACGTAGGGGGTTTTCCCGCTGCACAGCGATATGCCCCCAATGATCTGCAAGCTGACGCCGCCACCTCGGACAAGGGCCGGGCTCGATGGCAAAAGACCGTCGATGTAATGTGCGATACCGGACGGACAGCGTCGGGGCCAACGCCGCAAAGTGCTAATGCCTACCCCGGTGGTAGGCGGCAGGTAGCCATTAGATGGGCCGCGACAGATTGATGAGCCTTTGCTACCCCAATGGAACAAAATCCCCTGGAGCGTCCATATGGCTGAAGACAGCGTCCGTTTGCCAGACGTCACCGACGATGAATTAAGCAGGATGGATCGCTATTGGCACGCCTGCAATTATCTCGCCGCCGGCATGATCTATCTGAGCAGCAATCCCCTCTTGCGAGAGCCGCTAAAGCCGGAACATATCAAAAAGCGGTTACTGGGCCACTGGGGTTCCGATCCCGGACAGAGTTTCCTGCTGGTCCATCTGAACCGGCTGATTAAGCAACTCGACCTCAACGTCATGTACCTCGCAGGCCCAGGCCATGGTGCCCCGGCAACATTGGCCAACGGCTACCTTGAAGGTCATTACTCGGAAATCTATCCCGAGTGCAGCGAAGACGAGCAGGGCATGCAGCGCTTTTTCCGCCAGTTCTCGTTTCCCGGTGGCATCGGATCGCATTGCACACCGGAAACCCCCGGTTCGATTCACGAAGGCGGCGAACTGGGCTATAGCTTGTCGCACGGCTACGGCGCCGCGTTCGACAACCCGGATCTGATCGTCGCCGTGATGATCGGTGACGGCGAGGCCGAAACCGGCCCGCTGGCGACTTCATGGCATTCCAACAAGTTCCTCAATCCGATTCGCGATGGCGCAGTCCTGCCCGTCCTGCATCTGAATGGCTACAAGATCGCCAACCCAACGGTGCTCGCGCGCATCCCACACGAAGAACTCGAAGCGCTGCTGACCGGCTACGGCCATCGGCCGTACTTCGTAGAGGGCGATGAGCCGGCGGCAATGCACCGGAAAATGGCCGACACCTTGGCGACGTGCATCGCGGAGATTCGATCGATACAGCAGCATGCGCGCGCGTGCGGCGACACGAGTCGGCCGCGATGGCCGATGATCGTGTTGCGATCGCCCAAGGGCTGGACAGGTCCCCGAGAACTGGACGGACACAAAGTCGAGGGATCCTGGCGAGCGCATCAGGTACCCGTGCCTGACGCTGCCACCAACGACGTGAGCCTGAAGCTGGTCGAACACTGGATGCGAGACTATTCGCCGGAGACGCTCTTCGACGCGCAGGGTCGACTGGTCGCGTCATTACGTGAGCTGGCGCCGTCCGGTGCGCGTCGTATCAGCGCCAATCCGCACGCGAACGGCGGATTGTTATGCAAGGCATTGGACATGCCGCCGTTTCGTGATTACGCCGTGACAATGACTGAGCCGGCGACAGACTATGTGTCGCCCACCGCCGTTCTGGCGACATTCCTGCGCGATATCATGCGCCGCAACATGACCCGCTTCCGCGTTTTCGGGCCAGACGAAACGGCGAGCAATCGACTCACCGCCATCTACGAAGCATCCCCAAAAACATGGCTCGCGCAAATGATCCCCGATGACGCCGACGGCGGCGAACTCGCGGTCGACGGCCGCGTCATGGAAATGCTCAGCGAGCACACCCTGGAGGGATGGTTCGAAGGTTATGTCTTGACAGGGCGGCATGGCCTGTTCGCCACCTACGAAGCGTTCGTCCATGTGATCGACTCGATGTTCAATCAGCATGCCAAGTGGCTCGAAAAGTCGAAGCGAGAGCTGCGTTGGCGCCAGCCCGTGCCGTCGATCAATCTGCTAATCACGTCGCTCGTCTGGCGTCAGGACCACAACGGATTCACGCATCAGGACCCGGGCTTTCTCGACATCGTCACCAACAAGAGCCCCGACGTCGTGCGGATCTACCTGCCGCCCGACGCGAATTGCCTGCTCAGCGTTGCCGATCACTGCCTGCGCTCTCGCGACTATGTCAACGTGATCGTGGCCGACAAGCAGACGCACCTGGTCTACCTCGACATGGCGAGCGCCGTGACGCATTGCACGAAAGGCATCGGCATCTGGGATTGGGCGTCGACTGACCAGGGTTGCGAGCCCGATGTCGTGATGGCCTGCGCGGGCGACATTGTGACCATGGAGTCGCTTGCCGCGGTGGCGTTGTTGAAGGCGTCGTTCCCCGATCTCAAGATCCGGTTTGTCAATGTGGTCGATCTGTTCCGGCTGATGCCTGCGACTGACCATCCTCATGGCCTGTCCGAGCGCGATTTCGACTCGCTGTTTACCACCGACAAGCCCGTTATCTTTAACTTCCACTCCTATCCCAACCTGATCCACAAGCTGAGCTACGCCCGCAACAACCACCACAACATGCATGTTCACGGCTATCGGGAGAAAGGCAATATCAATACGCCGCTCGAGCTGGCGATCATCAATCAGGTCGATCGATTCTCGTTGGCAATCGATGTGATCGACCGGGTTCCGCGTCTTCACGGCGTGGGGGACCATGTCAAAGAAGCGTGGCGCGCGCGGATTATCGAACATTTGGCCTATGCGCATGCCGAGGGCATTGATCCTCCAGAGATTCGCAACTGGACCTGGGGCGGGCCGAAGTGAGCGCCGGCCGTTGACTTCAACGTGTCCCGAGACGCTCCCATTGTCGCCGTGCGGATGTCGTTTGCCGGAAGTTCGCTGACATCTCCTGGCTTTATAGGTCGTCGCAAACTGGCGCCTCAATGTTCGAGAGTGCGCGAGCTCACAGTTCACGCATCAACTTTCGAGAGGACATATATGACTTCTGCAATGTGGGGAATCGTAGTCGGGCTCGGCGTTATCTTCGGTGTCTCGTTTTATCGGTATGCGCATCAACCGGCAATGGAGGAGGCGCGGTTCAAATCCGTTGGAGAAGATATCCAGCGCAGGAAACGTGGTCAGTAACGGAAATGCTGCCGGCATCGATGGATCGAGGGTTGACACGTAATGAAACGGGCGATTGTAGTGTTTAACGCAGGATCGACCAGCCTGAAGTTCGCCGCCTATTGCATCGATGCCGGGCACGCGCTCTCGGTCCTTTGCGCGGGCCGCATCGACGGCATGCTCGGCAATCCGCATTTCGTCGTCAAGAATGCGGCTGGCAAGGCGTGCGATGCGCATGAATGGGGGGAGGGCCACGCCATCGACCACCGGACCGCGATGTCCTTCATCGTCGCGTGGCTCGAAGCCAACCTTGCCGATACGAACGTGGTCGCTGCCGGGCACCGGGTAGTACTCGGAGGAACGCGGTTCAATGCGCCGGTCCATATCGACGGCGATGTCCTGGACTATCTCGACGCGCTGGCCGCGATGGAGCCTTTCCACCAGTCTGTCAACGTGCACGGCGCCCGCGTCTTCGCCGAGGCCTTCCCTGGGCTGCCTCAGGTCGCGTGCTTCGATTCTTCGTTCCATCGCACGATGCCGGAAGTCGCGCAGACATATGCGCTTCCTCAGGACGTGCGCGACGCAGGCATACGCCACTGGGGCTATCACGGAATCTCGTATGACTATATCTCGCGGCAAGTGCCGGGATTCGCGCCGGCGGCACGACGTGTGATCGTCGCTCATCTCGGGGGCGGTGCCAGCATGTGCGCCTTGCTGGAGGGAAGGAGCGTGGAGACCACGATGGGGTTCTCCAGCGTGTCCGGACTGCCGATGGCGACGCGCTCGGGTGACTTGCCTCCGGGCGCGCTGTTCTACCTGCTGCGTTGCCAACGCTTTGACGATGTAACGCTCGAGAAGATGTTATACGAACGCTCCGGCTTGCTCGGGCTGTCGGGCATCAGCAGCGACATTCGGGTATTGCAGGCGAGCACGGATCCGCGCGCGAGTGCTGCGATCGAGTGCTTCGTATATGCGATGACCAAGTACGTCGGCGCCTATGTTGCCGTGCTCGGTGGCCTGGACGCCTTGGTCTTCACCGCCGGGATTGGCGAAAACTCAGCGCCGGTGCGCGCGGCACTTTGCACCCAACTAGCGTGGCTCGGCATAAAGCTCGATACCGAGGCGAACGCGGCCGGCGGGCCGCGCATATCCACCGCCCAGAGTGACGTCTCCGTCTGGGTCATCCCGACCAACGAGGAACTGATGATCGCCCAACACACGCTTGCGCTCATTTGACGGGAGTTCACAGAAGTTTGGTGTCAAGACAGGCGATACAGACCCTAGATGCTGTGACGCCTCCCCATCCCGATATTGCCGGACATCCGGCAACTCGAGTCAGGTAACGGCCCCGTCCTGGACCCGAGCGAATTGGGAATTCAGCCCGCTTCGGCGGGCATTTTTTTGCGCAAGCGCTTGCGGCGAGACTTGCGCGCCGTTGACTTAGGAGAAAAGCGCCGTTCTCGTAGTCACCATGCTCAATTGCGTAGCCCGCGGAGCCAGCGTAAGCGTTGCGCGAAGCGAGAGCGGATCCATTGGCCAGCAGTGCCGTCGCGATATTTCATACACAGTCCGGGGCGTAAGCGTAGCGCGTTGAGACTATCCGATCAGCCAGTTGTTGAAGCGTTCTGTGACGGCTCGTCGGTTTTTGTCCCACCATGCCGCATTCTGATTGACCGCCAGTTTGACGTTTTGTGCGGACGTGGGCAGGAGGGCCGCGCGAGCGGGATCGATGAACTTGAAGGCATCCCGGTTCGTTGGCCCGGCAGCGACAAACTTGGTCAGCACCGACTGGCGTTCTGGGTCCGCGCAGAATCGCACGAACGACTTTGCCAACTCGGCACGCGGCGAGCCCTTGGGAATGCCCCATCCTTCAATCGCATAGGTTGCGTCGTTCCAGACGATCCCCACCGGCGCGCCACTCTCGATTGCCGACTGCGCGCGAGAGCTCCATGTGATGATTTGATCCACGTCGCCGTTTTGCAATAGTTGTGAGGCCTGGGCACCCGTGCTCCACCATACGGCGACATGCGGTTTGATCTTGTCGAGACTGCGGAATGCACGGTCAACGTCGAGCGGATAGAGCTTGTCGCGCGGCACGCCATCGGCCAGCAAGGCTTGTTCGAGCGAGTCGACCGGACTTCTGCGCAAGGACCGTCGGCCGGGAAAGCGGGCGACGTCCCACATATCGCGAAGACTCGACGGGCCCGTTGCACCGTACTTGTCTTTGCGATACGCCAGGACAGTGCCATACACGTTGACGCCGAGCCAATCGGGGCGCACCGCGTCTGGCAGCATGCCGGGGAATTGCGCAATGTCCAGACCGATCGGTTCGAGGAAGCCCTGCTGCTCAAGCGGTAACACATCGGCGGACAGGGTCAGCGTCGTGACATCCCACATGAAGTTCTTTGTTTTCACCATCGCGGAGAACTGCGCCAGCGGCTGCGACTCACGCGCAATGTTGATTACGCGAATCCCAGTGGCCTTCTCGAAGGGATCGTAAAAGGCGTTGCGATAGGCGAGCGCATACGGTCCTCCGGGATCGCTGACGACGATGCGTTTGTCACTTTGCGCGCGCGCTGCCGGCAAAAGTAATCCCGCTGCAACGAGTCCGCCAATCGATTGGACAACGGCGCGGCGCTGACGACTGTGAGTATTGCTCATGTTAACTCTCCGCTTGGTGAGGTGTGGGGTGTTATGTAGTGTGCAACGCGATCCGGTCAGCGTCCGGTGAACCGTGGTATCGATTTTTCGCGGAACGACCGCACGGCTTCGCGGTAGTCCTCGGAATCCTCGATGCTTGCGATCTGCCGTTCGATGGCGTCGCGTACATCCGGGAGCGTGTTGGTACTGATGGCATTGAGCTGCATCTTGCTTCCGCGCAACGACAGCGGCGCCTTGTCGAGCATCGGCCCGGCAAATACCAGTGCCGCTTCAACGACATCGCCGTCGGTAATGAGATCGAAGAAGCCCGCGTGCATCGCCCACTGTGCGTGGACGAACTCGGCCGTGTACAACCAGCGCCGCGCTGCCGATAGGCCAACCAGATGCACGAGACGTTGAACATGGTCGGTCGGGTAGACAAGGCTCAGTTTTGCGGCGGGGATCGACACCCGCGCCGACGTGTGGGCGATACGAAAGTCGCAACACATGGCTAGGCTGACCGCACCGCCAACGCATGCGCCACGTATTGCCGCGAGTACCGGGAATGGCGCGCCAAGCAACGCACTGTATGCGGCCTGAATGGCATCGCGATGCTGTTGCGCGGCGCCAGGCGACGTTTTCGCGGCGTTGTAGGCAACGATGTCGTCTCCTGCGCAGAAGTGTGCACCCGAGCCCGTCAGGATCACGGCCCGCGTGTCATCGCGCTGAGCAAGCCCGCTGACGGTGTCGGCAATGCCTTGCCACACCGCCTGATTGCAGGCATTACGCTTCTCAGGGCGATTGATCCGGAGGGCGACGACACCGGGGCTAACCGTTTCGACAATCAGTTCAGGCATGGCGCCCCCTGTCGTTCGTGCGCGCTTTTGCCAATGTGTATCCGGAGGCCTCGAGATCCCACACGCCCTCGACGGAGCGCGCGAGTTCGTTCTTGCGGATGCGTTGGGTCGGCGTTTTCGGGAATTCGTCGATGAAACTGACGTAGCGCGGAATCTGGAAGTAGGGCATGCGCGGTTCGCACCACTGGATCAGCTCGAGAGGTGCCAGATCGTGGCCCGCCCGAAGTCTTACGAACAGCTTTAGTTCGTCTTCCCCGAGGGCAGACGGCACCGCGACGAGCGCGGTTTCTTCGATCGCCGGATGCTCCGCGAACACACGCTCGACTTCCCACGCAGCGATATTGATACCGCGACGCCGCACCATGTCTTTGCGCCGTCCTGCGAAGTACAGATAGCCATCCGCATCCTGGCGCGCAAGGTCTCCGGTCAGGAACCAATCGCCGCGCCGCGCCGACGCTTCCGCCTCGGCATTGCGGAAATAGCCAAGAAAGCCAAGTCCGGGCACGCGACCACGTACGGTGATTTCACCGATTTCGCCTGTCGCCACCGGGTGCCCGCTCTCGTCGGTGAGCGCCACGTCGAAGTAGGTGAGCGGCTTGCCGATGGAGCCGGCAGGTCCATCCGGATTGACGGTCACGAAGGTGGTCAGTTCCGAAAGGCCATAGCCTTCACGCATCTCCACGCCGAAGCGTTGCGAAAAGGACGTCCACAATTCGGCCGGGCAGCCACCGCCCCAGGCAATGCGCACGCTGTGTTCCCGATCGTTGTCTCGCGCAGGCTGATTGAGCAACATCGGCAAAACGCTTCCGAGATAGTGGATGTGCGTAACGCCGTAACGCCGCGCGTCGTCCCAGAAACGCGACGCACTAAAGCGCTCGACCATTGCCAGTTGCGTTCCGCCAAGCAGCGCGGATATCGCAACAGCAACGCCAGCGCCGTGGTGGAGCGCCTCCCAGAGCAGGAATGTGTCACCGGGTTGCGCACCGGTCAGCCTCAGGATGGCCATCGCACCTGCGCGAAGGGTGCGGTCGGACTTGAGCACGCCCTTGGGCGCACCCGTGGTGCCCGAACTGGGGGTGAGGGCAAGGATGTCGTCGGGGATGACGGCGGTCGATGCGGCGGTCGGTGCGGCGTGGTGGGTCGTCTCGGTTCGGCTTGCAAAAACGTCGTCGCGCCAGAAGGTCTGGTCGACCTTGTCGATTTCATTGCCGAGCGACTCGGCATAGCGCCGGTCGGCGATCAAGGCTTTGGGCGCAAGATGGTCGAAAAGATGGGAGAGCGATGCGCCGACGAGATGCACGTTGACCGGTACACGTACCAGCCCCAGTTTTGCCAATGCGAAGATGGCCACGAGGTGATCGGGATGGCTGGGCAACATTAGCGCCACACGGTCGCCGTGGCGCAACCCATGTGAAATCAGTGCGTTGGCCAGGCGATCTACCCGCAACGCGAGTTCGCCAAGCGTCATGACTTCGTCTTGAAACCGGCAGTAGACGGCTTCGGGCTCGGTTGCCGCACGGCGTGCGAGGGCGGCAGCAATGGTTTCGTCCGGCACCGGAGCGATGTCGACGTGTGTGCTAAGCGCGGGCGTGGGCTGACTCATGGGCAGTAACAGAAAAGATGTCGAAAGGGGGATGAGCATGAATTTCGACGCCGCTTGCGTTTGACATCGGAATTCGTATAATTGGCATGTAATTATCAAAATTACATGCCAATTTCATTGAATCCTAGTCGCGAGATTATTCATCGCAAAGGTGTGGTTTACCCGCGCCTGCGCTGGATCAGTTCGGGACTCGTCTGCTAAGCGGCGGGCGAGGGCCGGGACGCCGGATGAGAAGCTCGCTCGACTTTTGCGAGGAGGCGAGAACTTGAACCTGCCGATATCAGAGGACGTTGAGCTGGACGAGCGGCTTTATGTGGCCTCGGTCGCCAAGGCGATGCGTGTGCTCGAGGCGTTCGATCAGTCGAGTCAGCAACTGTCGATTGCGGACATCACCGAGATGAGCGGGCTAGGGCGTAGTGCAACGCAGCGCTTCGTCTACACCTTGCACAGGCTCGGATACTTGCGACGCGACCCCGCCTCCAAGCTCTATTCCGTTTCCGCCAAGGTGTTTCGATTTGTGCACGGCATGATCGGCGCGAATGCTGCGCTCGAACGCAGCTATCCTTTGCTGTCGCAGTTGGCAAAGGACACACGCGAAACAGTCTCGTGGGTCGAGCTCGATGGAGACGAGATCGTTGTCATCGGCAACATCCCCAGCGTGCATCTGGCATCGATCACACTGTCGGTGGGAAGCCGGTTCGCGGCGCTGTCTTCTTCGTCCGGCCAAGTCTTATTGTGCCGACGTGGCGAGGCGGAGTTGCGCGCCATGATCGCTCGCCTTCCAGATGCCGCACGCGCAAGATTCGGAGGGCAGAGCGACGAGGATATCCTTGCCATGCTCGGTGCTATCGGTGAAACGGGATACTCGCTGACTGCCAAGAGCTTCGATGAGGACAGCCTCTCCATCTCCGCACCGGTTCTTGATTATGCCGGCCGCCCTGTGGCAGCGATTAATCTCTCGACCTTGGCGTCGAGATACACGGAGCGTGTGGCTCGCAAAGAACTGGTGCCGCTAGTGGTTGCTGCGGCTAAAGCGGCTTCATCGTTGTGAGGATTTCCGCGTGCCGGTTCGCGCACAGAAAGCAGGGCACTCATCGCCAACTCAATACGCAAATAAAATCAACCTGTCAGATGCGTTGAGCTATGCCTTGCCATGGGTAGCCGATTAATCTAACCTTAGGCCCATGAGCCATTTGACCACCAACTCGATTATTCGCGCCGCGACAATCACGGCGGGATAGCTATTGAGTGGTCGATATGCAATCAAAACCCGCCCCGAAGGCGGGTTTTTTGCTTTCTGGGCTCACACGGAGCGCCTGAAAATGAATCGAGAAATAAATGGAGTTGCCTGCTGTAATACCGCTGTCCTGCATATGGTTTGCGGCAAGATTGCTTCGGGCAAGTCGTCAATAACGGCACGCCTGGCAACCGCCCCTCGGACGGTCCTGCTCAGTGAGGACGAATGGATGGCATGCCTCTATCCGGACGAAATCCATACGCTATCCGATTATGTGAGCCGCACGGCTCGCATCAGAACACTGCTTACCGGACACATCCAGTCGCTGCTCGCGGCAGGTACATCCGTGGTTCTGGACTTCCCCTTCAATACGGTTGCCGTACGGAAGTGGGGGGCTTCACTGTTTCAAGCGGTTGGCTGCGCACATCGACTTCATTATCTGGACGTAAGCGACGAAATCTGCAAGTCCCGCCTAAAGGCGAGGAACCTCTCAGGCACGCATCCGTTCCAGACCTCGGACGCGCAGTTCGATCAGATAACCCGTTATTTCGTCCCTCCGGCAAACACTGAAGGTTTCAACCTGATCATCTACGACGCGACCGGGACAGTGCGTTCTCAGGCGGCCTCATGACTTTCGAAGTGTCCGTTTCGATGGGAGCTCGAAGTCCGCGCCAGGCCGATGTCAGCGTCTTGAAAAATCCTCGAATTGACAGATCGCAAGGGCACAAATGATGAACTAGAATGGCCCCATCTCAATAAACCATGAATTTCATTCATTTGCCATGCTCGATCGTATTCATTTGTCCATCGTTCATGAGGTGGAAAAGCAAGGCTCGCTGACCGCAGCCGCAGGCGTGCTTCACGTAACGCAGTCGGCTTTAAGCCACAGCATGAAAAAACTAGAACAGCAGTTGGGCACCGACATCTGGCTGCGCGAGGGCCGCAGCCTGCGCCTGACTCAGGCCGGTCAATATCTGCTGGCAGTGGCCAACCGGGTGCTGCCACAGTTGAGTTTGGCCGAAGAACGCTTGCGGCAGTTCGCCCAAGGTGAGCGAGGCGCCTTGCGCATTGGCATGGAATGTCACCCTTGTTACCAGTGGCTGTTGAAAGTCGTGTCGCCTTATTTGGCCGCGTGGCCGGATGTCGACGTAGACGTAAAGCAAAAATTCCAGTTCGGCGGCATCGGTGCACTGTTCGGTTACGAGATCGACCTGCTGGTCACGCCCGATCCCCTGGACAAGCCGGGCCTTGTCTTCGAACCGGTATTCGACTACGAGCAAGTTCTGGTCGTTGCCGGCAACCACAAGCTGGCCAAGGAGGAATACATCAAGCCCAAGCAGTTGACCAATGAGGTATTGGTGGCTTACCCAGTGCCGGTCGATCGCCTCGACATCTACAGCATGTTCCTTTCGCCAGCCGGTATCACGCCCAAACGTCATAAGGCGATCGAGACCACCGACATCATGTTGCAGATGGTCGCCAGCGGACGCGGCGTAGCTGCGCTGCCACGCTGGCTGGTGCTGGAATACGCGGACACGATGGATGTGGTGCCGGTCCGGCTGGGCAAGAGCGGTATCTCCAAACATATCTATCTGGGGGCTCGTGAGGCGGACATGGGCATCGATTACCTGCGTGCATTTATCGAGCAAGCAAAAAGGCCAACCGTGGCTTGATTCATCGTCGCAGCCGGTTCTATGAGTACAGCTCATAAGGACATGAAAACATATCCATTTTCATCTCTGCCGGCCGGACACGATAATTCGGGCTTACTCAGTCCGACGAACGCGGGCGTATTTCATGGAGACGACTCATGCCGCCCGCAATCGAACGCAAACCATCGGCACTGTCCGATGGGCGCAAGAAAGTGCAGCCACATTTTTGCTGCGCTCCTTGCTCGGGTGAAGTGAGCGAGGCCGTACAGGCCTGCGGCATAGACTTCACCATCTTCCTCTACAACCCGAATACCCCTGCGCTGAAGGAATACGAACTACGCGAGAACGAGAACATCCGTTTTGCGGAGAAGTTCGGGATTCCGTTCGTGGACGCCGATTCCGCGACCGTGATAACGGGTTCGAGCGTGCCAAGGGCATGGAGAACGAGCCGGCGCACGGTGTGCAATGGTTAAGCGCGATATTTGCCTTGAATAAAGGCACCACAAAGACATCTGCGCAAGACACCACAAAAAATTGGGTAGCGCTGAAGAAGCGAAAAGTAAGCGCAGGTTTTATCTCTGAAACTAGGCATCAGATCACAATGAGTAAAGATTTTACATTTGCCATCAAGAGCATTTGTTTCGATGAAGACTATCGCCCGTCAGACAATACGCGCATCACAACCAACTTTGCCAACCTGGCCAGAGGAAGCAGTCGTCGGGAAAATCTGCGCAACACGCTCAGGATGATTGACAATCGTTTCAATGCCTTGGCGCATTGGGACAATCCCAAAGGTGACCGTTACGCTGTCAATCTTGAGATTATTTCCGTCGAGATCAATATTGATGGCGAGCGCAATGGCAACACGCTCCCCCTGATTGAAATATTGAAAACGAATATCCTCGACCGAAAGTCTGGTGAGCGTATCGAGGGTATTGCAGGGAATAATTTTTCTTCTTACGTGCGAGATTACGACTTCAGCGTTCTGCTGTTAGAGCACAATAAGAATCAGCCTGAATTCAGCACCCCCGATAATTTTGGCGATCTGCATGGAAAGCTTTTTAAGTGCTTCGTTAGTTCAGACACTTACAAAAGCAATTTCAAGAAACAGCCCGTCATCTGCCTAAGCGTCTCAACCAGCAGGACCTATCATCGGACCGCTAACCGACATCCCGTGTTGGGCGTTGAATACCAACAGGATGAATATTCGCTAACTGACGAGTATTTCCAGAAAATGGGGTTGAAGGTTCGCTATTTCATGCCTTCCAATAGCGTTGCGCCTTTGGCGTTCTATTTTTCTGGCGATTTGCTTGGCGATTACAGCAGCCTCGAGCTTATCGGCACCATCAGCACGATGGATACTTTCCAAAAAATTTACCGGCCCGAGATTTACAACGCGAATTCTGCGGCAGGGGAATCGTATCAACCCAGCCTGAAGCACCAGGATTTCTCGCTAACCCGAATTGTTTATGATCGGGAAGAGCGTAGCCGGCTGGCTATCGAGCAGGGAAAGTTCGTCGAGAAAAATTTCATCAAACCCTACCAAGCCATTCTCGAGCAGTGGTCCGCTAACTACGCTCTTTGATTTATCAGAAACACAAAGACAAGGTCGCTCATCATGAAAAAATTGTTGCCCACTTCCACTGCTGGTAGCTTGCCGAAACCCTCCTGGCTTGCCCAACCCGAGAAACTTTGGTCGCCTTGGAAGTTGCAGGATGAGGAGTTGGCTGAGGGAAAGCGCGATGCCTTGCGCTTGTCCTTACAAGAGCAACAGCACGCAGGCATTGATATCGTCAGCGACGGCGAGCAAACGCGCCAGCATTTTGTGACGACGTTTATTGAACACCTCAGTGGCGTTGATTTTGAGAACCGTCGGACCGTCAGAATTCGGGATCGCTATGATGCGAGCGTACCGACGGTCGTTGGTGCTGTGTCTCGCCAAAAACCGGTTTTTGTCGAGGATGCCAAGTTTTTGCGTCAGCAAACCAAGCAACCCATTAAATGGGCTTTGCCTGGCCCCATGACGATGATCGATACGCTGTATGACGATCATTACAAAAGCCGTGAGAAGCTGGCTTGGGAATTTGCCAAGATCCTCAATCAGGAAGCCAAGGAATTGGAGGCCGCCGGCGTCGACATCATTCAATTCGACGAGCCTGCATTTAACGTTTTCTTCGATGAGGTGAACGATTGGGGGGTTGCCACGCTGGAAAGAGCAATTGAAGGACTGAAATGCGAAACGGCCGTGCATATTTGCTATGGCTATGGCATCAAAGCCAATACCGATTGGAAAAAGACACTGGGGTCGGAGTGGCGGCAATATGAAGAAGCCTTCCCCAAGCTGCAAAAATCCAATATCGATATCGTCTCACTGGAATGTCACAACTCTCGTGTTCCGATCGACCTCATTGAACTCATTCGAGGCAAGAAAGTCATGGTAGGGGCCATCGATGTGGCATCCGACGCCATTGAAACGCCCGAGGAGGTCGCTGCGACGTTGCGCAAAGCACTCCAGTTTGTCGATGCCGACAAGCTCTATCCTTGCACCAACTGTGGCATGGCCCCCTTGTCCCGTAGCGTGGCACGAGGCAAGCTGAATGCGCTGAGTGCCGGCGCAGAAATCGTCCGCCGAGAACTCTCGAACTAATTGTCGAGCTGACGTCGGAGGTGCTTCGCAGGGGGCAGGGGGTGAGAGTGGTGTAGCCCGAGTCTCCAGACGAAGAAGCTATGACCTTTGCTGCCCCCGATGAAATCGGCAAGCGCAAGTAGGCCCATAAGGCGTTGTCCCTGATCGAAATGGATCAGGTGGCACCATTTGGACGGGTTTGCTTGCGCTGATCGAGCGGCACCCCGTAATTTAGTACCTACTATGTCATTTTCCAGTACGACGATTGACCCATTGCGCTTCCGTGAAGCGCTCGGGCACTACGCATCCGGTATCACGGTCATTACATCGCACATTGATGGGGAGCCGATTGGCTTCACTTGCCAGTCGTTCTATAGCCTGTCGATGAGCCCGCCGCTGGTGTCATTCAGCGTAATGTCCAGCTCGGCCAGCTACCCCAAGATTCGCCAGGCAGGTCGATTCGCAGTCAACATCCTGTCAGACGAGCAAGTCGAGATTTCCAACCAGTTCGCCCGGCGAGGTGCGGACAAGTGGCACGGCGTCGAACGACAAGAATCGCCACTGGGTAATCCGATCATCGCCGGCAGCCTTCACTGGCTTGATTGCGAGATTTACGCCGAACACGCCGCAGGCGATCACCTGATTGTGATTGGCGAAGTGAAAGCGTTAAGCCGACAAGAAGCTGCTGCTACGCAGCCATTGATCTATTTCAAAGGGCAATATCGCAACATCGCCGCGCACAACGCGGTTTGAGTGAGGCTCGATTCAGTGCGCGGGCAGGTATCCCATCGATATTGGTCAGCAAAACAAGCAGATTATGTCGTTGGCGGTGGAGGCCATGAGGCCGTACACAACGGTGGCGATGACGATTGGGTTCATGACGTTTCTCCTTAGGCGGTAGTTCGGTTGGTATGGCAGCTTTCGACGTGTTGCGTTAGCCGTTGAGTGAAGTATCGTCAGTTAACTTCGACGGCGAAACTGAGACAAATACAAGTCGGGGAAGAGGCTTGAGTTGGCGGACACAAAGCAGGGCGCTCGCCTCCATCCATACAAATTAATAAAATCAATCACTTAACAAGCAAATAACGGCATCGACACCCTAATTTTTGTCCATCAATGCGGACACAATTTAAGTGGACTGCTGCCGGGATCGTAAGCACTTCTGGCCTATGATTGGACTGCTGCCGGGATCGTAAGCACTTCTGGCCTATGATTTGAGCATAGGAGGAAGTCCATGAGTGCAGAGCGATTTACACCGGAATTTAAGGAAGAGGCGGTCCGCCAGATCGTCGAACGCGGCCACTCCGTTGCAGAGGTGTCCGCCCGTCTTGGCGTCTCAGCGCACAGTCTTTACAAGTGGGTCAAGGCGGTCACCCCGGACAAGACCGAAAAGCAGGCGAGCGAGCTAGTCGAGGCCAAGAGCGAGATTTTGCGACTTCGGGCACAACTGCGTCGTACCGAGGAGGAGCGCGACATCTTAAAAA
Source organism: Pandoraea sp. ASV26 (assembly GCF_016428915.1). Lineage (GTDB taxonomy): Bacteria > Pseudomonadota > Gammaproteobacteria > Burkholderiales > Burkholderiaceae > Pandoraea. Next base: position 10,962 of record NZ_JAELTP010000031.1, on the reverse strand, counting down.
AGGCCGCGCGGTACTTCGCCAGGGAACCCGAGTGAAGTACCGCTTCATCAACGATCACCGACACGAATTCCGTATCGCTGTGATGTGCAGGGTGCTCGAAGTTACGCGCGGCGGTTTCTACCAGTGGCTGAACAAACCAATGTCCGACCGCGCCATCGAAGATCAGCGCCTGCTCGGCCTGATCCGTGATTCTTATGTGGCCAGCGGTGGTGTCTATGGCGCCCGTAGGGTGTTCGGCGATCTTCGCGAAGCCGGTGAGACTTGCGGCCAGCATCGCGTTGAACGAATCATGCAGGCCAACAAGATCCAAGCCATTCGTGGCTACAAGGCGCCGCGCCGTATTGCCGGGCGCCCTTCGATCATCGCCCCGAACCGGCTCAATCGCCAATTCACCGTCGATTGCCCCGATCGAGCGTGGGTCACCGATATCACCTACTTGCGCACTTGGCAGGGCTGGCTTTACCTGGCCGTGGTCATCGACCTGCACTCGCGCAAAGTGGTGGGTTGGTCGATGAAGCCCACGCTCGCTCGCGAACTGGTTCTCGACGCGTTGCTCATGGCGATCTGGCGGCGCAAGCCGTCAAAGTCTGTCATCATACATTCAGATCAGGGCTCGCAATATGGCAGCGATGACTGGCAACGATTCTGTCGCTCGCACTCACTTGAGCCAAGCATGAGCCGGCGCGGAAATTGTTGGGATAACGCGGTTGCCGAGTCCTTCTTCAGCAGTCTGAAAAAGGAACGCGTGCGAAAACGCGTCTACAAAACCCGTGATCTGGCGCGCGCCGACATCTTCGATTACATCGAAGTCTTTTACAATCGAACCCGCCGCCATACCCATCTGGGTGGCATCAGTCCCGAGGCCTTTGAACGTGCCTTGGCGTGAGGCTGGAAAGTGTCTTAATTCCGGCAGCAGTCCACCTAGATTTCTGTCCGCGAACTCATGCGCGCTCAGGTGTAGTGGATTTACGGTGCGAATCCATTATTTAACATAATGTACATTATGCGAATTAAATTTCACGGCTAAAAGGGTTTCTGCGTCACTAGGTAATCGAGACCAACGTTCTGCGCAACAGGGAGTTCAGGCACGACCTAAACGCTTGTTTGTGCAAGGCTAAGGAACTAGGCCTGCTCGAATTCTTTGAGATAACCTCCTCCGATGATGAGGCACTCACACTACTGGTTGAGCTGAATACCGACCAAGGTTTCCGATACTTGCGCACCGGCGAAAAGACGGTTCCCTCGTGGGCGATTGTCGAGCGGCTTACAAGTGCCAAGCATGGCAGACACTGGCAAAATTACACGATTTAATATAAACTAAGTTCAGTGAACTAAGTTCAAAGGAGTAATCATGCACGTCTACAACATCCACGACGCCAAGACGAACCTGTCAAGGCTGATCGAAGAGATCGTGAACAACGGCGAGCCTTTCATCATTGCAAAGGCTGGTAAGCCGCTGGTGAAGGTCTCGCGCATCGACCAAGAGACCGAGAAGCCCGTGCCGCGCATCGGTTTCCTCAAGGGTCAGATCAAGATCCCTACGGATTTCGACACGATGGGTTCGGACCAAATGGCCGATCTCTTTGAAGGAAAAGCGCAGTGAAACTGCTGCTCGACACCCATCTGCTAATTTGGGCGGCCGCAGATCATCCAGATCTGCCTGTCGCTGCGCGAGAGGCAATCGAAGACCCCGGCTACACACTGTACTTCAGCGTGGCCAGCCTCTGGGAAATCATCATCAAGAGCTCGCTCGGGCGCGACGACTTTCAAGTCGATGCGCGCGTTCTGCGACGCAGCTTGCTTGACGCCGGCTATGAGGAGCTCTCCATCGAGGCCGCCCATACTTTCGAAGTCGCGAGGCTGCCGCCGATCCACCGCGATCCGTTTGACCGTCTCCTCGTGGCCCAAGCGATCGCTGAAGGAATCGTACTGCTCACCCACGACGATCAGATCCGACGCTACGACTTCGCACCGGTCCGGTATGTCTGACCTCATAGCTTAGCTGCGGCGCTTCAATTCCACAGTCAAAAATGCCGCGGTATTTCTCGCCCGGCACTTCGCCGTAGATCCCCATCGAACCGATGAAGCTCAACCGCTTGAGCCCGACCGCGTGCATCGCGTCGATGATGCTGCGGGCCAGCCTGTCCACATTAGTTCACTGCCGTTTTACAGTTCCTGGGCCGTGGGGCGGAACAGGATCTCATTAACGTCCACGTCCTCGGGCTGCTGGATTGCGAACGCAACCATGCGGGCAAAGCTGTCCGGCGGGATGGCGAACTTCTCGTAGAACTCAGCGATTCCCGCCGCGACATCGGCCTCGGTGATGCTCTGCGGCAGTTCCGACTGCACCGCGCCCGGCGAAATGATCGTCGTGCGGATGTTGTAGGGCGTCACCTCCTGACGCAGTCCTTCCGATAGCACCCGCACCGCAGTCTTCGTCGCGCAATAGACGGCATTGTTCTTGCCAACCTTGTGGCCCGCCACCGACGAAACGTTGATGATGTGACCTCTTTTCTGGCGCGTCATATGGGGGAGCGCTGCGGCGACGCCATACAGAACGCCCTTGATGTTGACGTCGATCGTTCGGTCCCAATCTTCGATCTTCCCGCGCTCCAGAGGCGAATGCGGCATCAGACCGGCATTGTTGATGATGACGTCGATGCGACCGTACGCCCTCACAGCGCCATCGACGAGCGCCTTGACCTGCTTGGCATCCGTGACGTCCGTTTCCACTGCCGCTTCGTCTGGCAGCTTGAGTTCCGCCGCCAATGCCTTCAGGCGATCGATGCGGCGTGCCCCAAGCACCAGATTCGCGCCGTCTTGCGCCAGCCGTCGAGCGGCTGCTTCACCAAGCCCGCTGCTTGCGCCAGTGATGACGATGACTTTTCCTGCGATGTTTTCTGACATGGTGATCTTCCCTGTAAAGAACGTGGGACTGCGTAGATATGGGCTTACTTGCCGACGCGCGCCTGCATATGGGCCGGATAACGCTCGCCCTGTACGGCGATGCTCGAGAGGGCAGATTCAATGTCGCGCAGGTTATCGGCCGTCAATTCAAGCTCGGCGGCACCGACGTTCTCTTGCATGCGATGCAACTTCGTCGTGCCCGGAATCGGCGCGATCCATGGCTTCTGTGCGAGCAGCCATGCAAGCGCGACTTGCGCAGGCGTCACACTCAGCCCAGTCGCGATCTTTTTCAACACATCAACGAGCCCCTGATTGGCCTTGCGATTTTCTTCCGAAAAGCGCGGAACGACGTTACGGAAGTCACTCTTGTCAAAGCTCGTGCTCTCGTTAATAGCTCCCGTCAGGAAGCCCTTGCCGAGCGGACTGAACGGCACAAAACCAATGCCAAGTTCTTCAAGCAAAGGCAATATCTCCTTCTCGGGCTCGCGCCACCACAGCGAATATTCGCTTTGAAGCGCAGTGACAGGTTGAACCGCATGCGCGCGACGGATCGACTGCGCGCCCGCCTCCGACATCCCGAAATGCTTGACCTTACCCTGCTGGATCAGGTCTTTGACCGCACCCGCAACGTCCTCAATCGGAACGTTCGTATCGACCCGATGTTGATAGAAGAGATCAATGCGATCGGTGCGCAACCGCTTGAGCGCCGCGTCTGCCACTTCGCGAATGCGCTCCGGTCGACTATCTTGCCCCTTGCTCGCGTCTCCATTCTCGAAACCAAACTTCGTCGCAATAACGACCTGGTCGCGAAACGGCTCCAGCGCCTCGCCCAACAACGCTTCATTTGCGCCTTGGGCATAAGCTTCGGCCGTGTCAAAAAACGTCACGCCGCATTCAAATGCTGCGCGGATCAGCTTGATGGCGTCGGTCTTTTCGGCCGCAGGACCGTAGCCGTAGCTCAGGCCCATGCAACCCAAGCCAATCGCCGAGACTTCAAGACCGCTCGCTCCAAGCGTACGTTTTTGCATTTCCTACTCCTTGTATGTGATGAGTTGGCTCAAAATCAAGCGCGACCATTGCGCCGCCGATCCGTGCCGGCTCCTCGCCCGCGAACGGTGCATCGATACTCATCGTGCCCGTGAAATATTCGATCGGCCCCTTCGCGCACAGCTGAGATCCCCCTTTTCCTGCTCTGCATGAGCGCTCCTTAGCGGTAAGTGTCTTGATTTTTAATGTAGCAGCGCGGCTTCTTGCGATTAAGATCTAAAATCCGCATGAAGTCAGAAGACAGGCTTATAAATGGCGCGCTCCGATCTTTCCGATATCACCGCATTCCTGGCCGTTGCGCGGGAGGGCAGCTTCACGAAAGCCGCCGCGAAGCTTGGCGTCTCACAGTCGGCCCTCAGTCAGACCGTGCGCAATCTGGAAGCCAGGCTCGGGCTACGGCTTCTTGCCAGGACCACTCGGAAAATCTCCCCGACCGAGGCCGGCGAACGGCTGATCCAGTCGGTCGGTCCCCGTCTGGACGAAATCGAAGCCGAGCTGAGCGCACTAAGCGCTTTGCGCGACTCGCCGGCAGGCGTCGTGCGCATCGCCGCCGGAGAGCATGCGGCGGAATGGCTGTTGTGGCCGGTCGTCGAGCGGCTGCTGCCCAACTACCCGGACATCACGATTGAGATTGTGATCGACAATGGACTGACAGACATCGTCGAACAGCGGCTTGATGCAGGTGTGCGGCTTGGAGAGCAGGTCGCCAAAGATATGGTCGCCCTTCGCATCAGTCCGGACATTCGAATGGCAGTCGTCGGCACGCCGGCGTATTTCGCCAAGCACGCGAAACCCAAAACGCCCCAGGACCTGACGGCGCACAACTGCGTCAACATCCGCCTGCCCACGGCCGGCGGGATCTATGCATGGGAGTTCAGCAAGGGAGGACGTGCAATGAATGTGCGCGTCGAAGGGCAACTCGTGTTCAACACGGCAACGATGGCAGTGAAGGCCGCGCTTGCGGGCGTCGGTCTTGCCTTTGTTCCTGAGCAACGCGTGTTGTCGCAGATTGAAAGCGGAGTGCTTGTACGCGTTCTCTCTGACTGGTGCCCGTCGTTTTCAGGCTTCCATCTGTACTATCCGAGCCGTCGGCAACCCACGCCTGCTTTTGTCGTCGTTGCGAACGCGCTTCGTGACGGCGCGGGCGCGCAAAGCTAGTAGCCGATTTCCGCCATCTGCGGCGACCGACAGTGATGGCTCAAAGCCAGAGTTGGGTTGCCGATATCGCTATGCCGCCTTTCAGCCCAGGAACCACGGCCCTCCTCCCCGTCGTCTCGATCACGCAAGGTCGCTCGTTGCAAGGTCGAAGCCCTCATCGATCCATCCGGTAACACCGCCGATCATCACCTTCACTGGCCGTCCCAACTGAGCCAGCCGAATGGCGCCTCGCGTTGCGCCGTTGCAATGCGGTCCCGCGCAGTAGGTCACGAAGAGCGTGTCGTGCGGATAATCCGCGAGCTTCGACGCGATGATCTTGCCGTGCATCAAATTCACGGCACCCGGAATGTGGCCGCGAGCAAATAGCGCGGGACTTCTAACGTCGAGCAACACGAAGCCGGGCGACCCGCTGGCAAGCGCACTGGCAACATCGGAGCAATCGGTTTCAAATTGCAGCGACGCGCGAAAGTGGGCAAGTGCCGCAGTGCTGTCGGCTGCGGGAACGGTGGTAACGGCGTTGTTTTCGGTAAGGGTAGACATTTGCTTGGATCCGGGAAAATGCGGCCCGGGTGGCCGCAGGGGTAGTGCGATTCAGGAACCCTCATTTTGCCGTTGCGACGTCAGGCCGATAAGTGTCGTAAATGACAACTTCCGGTAACATTGCGCCATGGAAAATCATCTCGTTGTCGCGCTCGCTTATGACCGGCTCTGCACGTTCGAATTCGGTTGCGTCACCGAATTATTCGCGCTGGAGCGCCCCGAACTTGGCGTCAACTGGTATCGCTTCAGCGTTTGCGCCATCGAGCCTGGACCGCTGCGTGCGGCCGGCGGCATTACGGTCAACGCACCCTACGCGCTCAAGCGACTCGATAGTGCGAACACGATCGTGGTGCCAGGTTGGCGCGATCCGGATGAGGTGCCGCCTGAGGCGCTGCTAAAGAGGATTCGCGCAGCCCATCGGCGCGGCGCACGCCTTTGCTCGATTTGCTCCGGCGTATTTGTGCTGGCGGCGGCTGGCGTGCTGGACGGCAAGACGGTGACGACCCACTGGCGTTACGCCGAGAAGTTGCAGCAGCGCCACCCTAACGTGCGCGTGCAACCAGACGCACTATACGTCGACGAAGGTCAGATCATTACGTCGGCGGGATCGGCGGCGGGGCTCGACATGCTGCTCCATCTGGTGCGGCGGGATTACGGAAGCGCAGTGGCCAATCGGGTTGCCCAGCGGCTTGTGGTACCGCCGCATCGCGAAGGTGGCCAGGCACAGTTTGTGCCGCGACCCATGCCGCGCGACGAGAGCGGACGTCTGGCGAAGCTGATCGACTGGGTACGCCAACACCCCGCCCTACCGCACACCCTACGCTCGCTTGCCGAACGGGCAGCCGTGAGTCCACGCACCTTGCAACGGCATTTTCAGGACGCCACCGGAATGGCACCCTATGAGTGGCTGTTGCACGAGCGTGTGGCCGTGGCGCGCGAGTTGCTCGAAGCACAGCCTTCCATGCCGATGCCGCGCATCGCCGAGTTGGCAGGTTTCGGATCGGAAGAGTCGATGCGCAGGCACTTCCGGCGCATCGCCCATACGAGTCCGGCCGCCTATCGGGAGAAGTTTGGTCATGATGCAAGGATGCGCAAGGCCTGACCACCAAGACCGGAACGGGAACTCGGGATGCGGGATGCCGGATCAGCAAGCTCCCGCATCCCGGTTTCTCAGATATGCAGCGCGTGCCCGAGCGCGCGCAAGGCCGCTTCCTGCACCGCCTCGCCCAAGGTTGGGTGCGCGTGAATGGTCCCGGCGATATCTTCGAGCCGCGCGCCCATTTCCAGCGATTGCGAGAACGCCGCCGCTAACTCCGATACGTTGCGCCCCACCGCCTGCCAGCCGAGGATCAGATGGTTGTCCTTGCGCGCGACGACACGCACGAAGCCGTCGGTCGAATCGAGCGTCATCGCCCTGCCGTTGGCCGCAAACGGGAACGACGCACTTATGCAATCGATCTCCCTGGCAGCCGCTTCGGCCGGCGACAAGCCCGCCGTGACGATCTCGGGATCGGTAAAACACACCGCCGGAATCGCACTCGGCACAAAGCGGCGCTGCTTGCCCGCAATCAGCTCGGCGACCATCTCGCCCTGCGCCATCGCACGATGCGCCAGCATAGGTTCACCAGCCAGATCGCCGATGGCCCAGACGCCACGCATCGACGTGCGGCATTGGTCATCGATTCTCAGCGCGGCGCCGTTGCGGTCGAGTTGCAACGTCTCCAGTCCCCACCCCTGCGTGCGGGGACGACGCCCCACCGCCACCAGCACGCGATCGGCCGGCAGCGCGCTCTCGACACCGTCCGCGTCTTGCAAGCGTACGGCGCTACCGTCGTCGTTCAACCCCAGCACCTTGTGGCCGAGATAGAGCGCAACGCCCTGTCTGACCAACGCATCGGCGACCGGCTTGGCCAGTTCGGCGTCATACGCGGGAAGGATGCGATCCTGCGCCTCGACCACACTGACCTCGACGCCCAGCTTGCGATAGACCGTGCCGAGCTCAAGACCGATGTAACCCGCGCCGACCACCACGAGGCGCTGCGGTAACGTCTTCGGCGAAAGCGCCTCGGTCGACGACACCACGCGCTCGCTGAACGGCAACGACGGCAGTGCCACCGGCTCGGATCCGGCCGCCAGCAACAGATGCTCACAGTGAATCCGCAAATTGCCGCCATCACCGCCATCGCCGGAAATGCCGACATCGACCGTCTTGCCGTCGACCACCCGCGCCTCGCCATGCACGACCTTCACGCCATGCTTCTTGAGCAACGCACCGACACCGCGCGTGAGGCGCTGCACGATGCCGTCCTTCCACGCCACGCTCTGCGCAATATCGATCTCCGGCGCACCTGCACGAATGCCGAGCGGCGACCCACCCGCATAGTGCCGCGCCTTCCCGTATTCCTCGGCCACATGAATCAGCGCCTTCGACGGAATGCATCCGATGTTCAGACAAGTGCCGCCTAACTGTTCGCGCTCGACCAACACCGTCGGAATACCCAACTGGCCGGCGCGAATCGCCGCGACATAGCCGCCCGGCCCGCCGCCGATCACCAGCAGGGTCGTGTGTTCACTTTGACTCATGCTCACTCCACGAATAGCAGGGCCGGCTGCTCCAGCAGCGCCCGGATCGCCTGGATGAACTCGGCCGCGTCCATACCATCGACCACGCGATGGTCGAACGACGACGACAAGTTCATCAGCTTGCGCGCCACCACGGCGCCGTCGCGAATCACCGGCCGCTCGACCATGCGATTGACGCCGACGATGCCGACCTCGGGATAATTGATCACCGGGGTGGAAACGATGCCGCCCAGCGCACCCAGACTCGACAGCGTGATGGTCGATCCGGTCAGGTCCTCACGCGTGGCCTTGTTGGTGCGCACCGCGTCGGCCAGCCTGGCGATCTCGGCCGCTATCGCCCAGACGTCGCGCGACTCGGCATGGCGCAGCACCGGCACGGTCAGCCCCGACTCGGTCTGCGTCGCGATCCCCATGTGCACCGCGCCGAAACGAGTGACGACATCGGCATCGTCGTCATAGCGCGCATTGATCTGCGGGAAGTCGCGCAGCGCAATGACCATGGCGCGCACCAGCAGCGGCAGAATCGTCAGACGACCGCGCGAGACGGCCCAGCGGCCGTTAAGGTCGGCGCGCAAGGCTTCAAGTTCGGTCACGTCGATTTCTTCGACGTAGCTGAAGTGCGGAATGCGACGCTTCGCTTCCTGCATCTTCCTGGCAATCATGCGACGCAGGCCGATCACCGGCACGGCCGTCTCGTCATTGCGCTCGGCATAACCGCTGCGGGTCGGCGCGGCCGGCGACGCACCGCTACGCGCCAGCGCGTAGGCGTCTAGATCGCCGTGTTCGATGCGCCCGGCCGGGCCGGAACCATGTACGAAGCGCAATTCGACGCCCATGTCCCAAGCGCGCTTGCGTACCGCCGGCGAAGCCAGCGGACGGTCGTCAGGCTGACGCACCGCCTGGACCAATGCCGGCACCGGGGTCGCCAGCTTTGTCAGCGAAGCGGCTACCGGTGCCGGTTTGGCCGGCATGGCTGTCTGTGAGACGTTGGATGCAACGGTTGCGTTGGCTTTTGCCCCGACGTTGAGTACCGCGCCTGAACCAACGCCTTGTGCAGCCGCCGACGCCGATGTCGATGCCGCAGATGCACCCACGCCTGCCCCCCGCCCCGCTTCGTTGCCCGCGTTGGCATGCGCCGCCTCACCGAGCACTTCGGCCGGCGTATCGCGCGTCGCTTCACGCGCCGCCCTCCCCGCCTCCGCCTCCGCCTCCGTTTGGGCCATGCCAGCCTTCAGGTTGCCCGCCCCCTCGACTTCCAGCCGGATCAACTCGCTGCCGACCGCCATGACTTCGCCGATCTTGCCGCCCAGCGCTATCACCCTACCGGCGACCGGCGAGGGAATCTCGACCGTCGCCTTGTCGGTCATCACGTCGGCCAGCGATTGGTCTTCCTTCACGGTCTGGCCCAATTCCACGTGCCATGCGGCCAGTTCCACTTCTGCGATGCCTTCGCCAATGTCCGGCATCTTGATTACATGAATACCCATCTCAGCCCTCCATCACGCGTCGTAGTGCTTCGCCCACCCGATTCGGGCCGGGGAAGTAAGCCCATTCCTGCGCATGCGGATACGGCGTATCCCAGCCGGTCACGCGCTCGACAGGCGCTTCGAGGTGATAGAAACAGTGCTCCTGTACCAACGCCACAAGCTCGGCACCGTAGCCGCAGGTGCGCGTCGCCTCGTGCACGACCACGCAACGCCCGGTCTTGCGCACCGAGTTCACGACCGTCTCCAGATCCAGCGGCCACAGCGTGCGCAGGTCGATGACTTCGGCGTCGATGCCGGTTTCCTCCGCCGCCGCGAGACAAACGTGCACCGTGGTGCCATAGGTCAGCACCGTCACGGCCTGCCCCGGACGCACCACCGCCGCTGTGTCGAGCGGCACCGTGTAATAGCCCTCCGGCACCGCACTGGAAGCATGCTTGAGCCACGGCGTGACCGGCCGCTCGTGATGCCCGTCGAACGGCCCGTTGTACAGCCGTTTCGGCTCCAGGAAGATCACCGGGTCGTCGTTTTCGATGGCCGCGATCAGCAGCCCCTTGGCGTCATAGGGGTTCGACGGCATGACCGTGCGCAGCCCGCAGACTTGCGTGAACATCGCTTCCGGGCTCTGGCTGTGCGTCTGGCCGCCATAGATACCGCCACCGCAGGGCATGCGGATCGTCATCGGCGCGATGAACTGGCCTGCCGAGCGGTACCGCAGGCGTGCCGCCTCGGACACGATCTGGTCCGAGGCCGGATAGAAGTAGTCGGCAAACTGGATTTCACACACCGGCCGCAAGCCATACGCCCCCATGCCGACCGCCGCGCCGACGATGCCGCCTTCCGAGATCGGCGTGTCGAACACACGCGAGCTGCCGTACTTCGCCTGCAAACCTTCGGTGCAGCGAAACACGCCGCCGAAGTAGCCCACGTCCTGCCCGAACACCACGACGTTGTCGTCGCGCCCGAGCATGACGTCCATCGCCGAGCGCAGCGCCTGAATCATGGTCATTGGCTTGGTCGCCGTACTCATGGTCTTGTGATTCGTCATGTCGGTCATGGTCAGACCCCCAGTTGCTGGCGTTGCCGGCGCAAATGTTCGGGCATGTCCTTGTAGACATCGTCGAACATGCTGGCCGGGCTGGGAATGCGTTCGTCAATCAGCGTGCCGAACTTTTCGGCCTCTTTCTGCGCGGCGACGATCTCGGCTTCGAGCGCGGCAATCAAATCGTCATGCGCCTGTTCC